>LVAR01000001.1 GCA_001604115.1 Clostridiales bacterium Firm_12
CTTCAGGATCTGGATCAGCTGAAAGTGGAGGTATTTTTTCTGGTTGTTCATGCCCCTTTGACCTTTCTTATTCCATAACGAAAACACCGTATCACGGATAGACTTTTCTGGATTTTAACAAGAATGGGGCAAAATTACAACATTATTGCGCGACAACGCCGTCAGACCGGTGCCTTGTCGGATGCGGACTGTACTCGTAGATGGTCATGCACTTTCCTTCGGGCATGGTGACCATTCCGGTGGGCACAAAGCCGCGCCTCATATAAAAGAGGTTGACCCGGTCGTTGTCGTCCGAGGCGGTGGTCAGGCTGACACAGTCGCAGGTGTTGTAGTCCGGCATGGATTTGATATATTCCAGCATTTTCGTTCCGGTTCCGTTTCCCCGCAGGTGCGGATAGAGGGCAAAGGAGCCCAGCTCGATAAACTTCCGGGAATAAACCTTTGCTTTGGCCTTTTTGCAGGATTCATAAAGCCTCTTCACGTTCCGGTACAGGGAGGGTTTGCGCAGGACCAGGCGGGCGGCGCTGTACAGGAACAGGAGCGGGTGGCTGTTGATCACGTTGACCGGCACCTGGGAAGTGCCGTCCATGTAGGACAGAAGGCCCACCAGGTGTCCGTTATCCTCCGCAATGACGATGCCGGCATTCGGATCTTCAATGTATTCCCGGTATATGGCCTTCATGAAAGGGAGCCCCAGCATGGACAGAAAGTAGTCCGGAAAGGTGTTGAGATGCAGCCGCGCCATTTCTTTGACCAGTTTCAGGTCTCCCGGGTTTGTTTCTCGGATGATCATCTGCTTTTTCCTCACATCGGTTTTTTCAGTGCCTTCAGGTCAGCAAGCGTAATCTTTCCGTGGAAAGTCAGCCCCTTGATGATCCTGTAGACATACAGGAAGGGCAGCAGGATTTTATACCGGTATACCAGCGGATAGGCGTAGCGGATCGTCTCCATCGGCATGAACAGGCGGGACAGGAAGAACCGGAGCTTGCCCCGGGATCCGCCGCCGAAGTCATTGACCTTGTTGGCTATTTTCTGGTCGTATGAACCATAGGCTCCGGAGCCGGCATAGTAGGCGAGCATTTCCTGCTCCGCCTCCGTCAGCGCCTCTCCGCTGAACAGCCGGAGAGCCAGCTCCCGGCTCTTCTTTTCATATTCTGCGGTTCCCATTTTTTCCGCTTCCGCCGCCACATAGTCCATATCCAGCGCTTCTCCGTATTTCCGGAGGAACACATAGGTGTCCAGCAGGGAACGGATCCCGGTACCGCCGTGCCGGTAGTGCTTGTATTCATGGGCGGTCAGGTACAGGTAAAGGTCGTCTGTTGAGAAGTGCCGTCCGAAGGAACCATCTTCGTCTGGGATCAGGCGCTTCTCCATCTCCATGTAATACAGGTGGCAGGGTTCGCTGTCCAGGCCGCTGAACAGCATCCGGTGGATTTCAAAATTGCTGACCGGCGGTTTTGTATACTCGTCATGGTGGCCTTTTCCGGCCTCTTTCACTTCAAACCCCAGTTCCTGCATAATCCGGCCGACGTCCTGTGCCCGGGTGGCGTCTACCAGGATATCGTTGTCCGCCATTTCGCGCATGCCATAGCGGGGATACAGGTCCTTGAGGATGGCGCCCTTCAGCGGCATGTACCAGATGCCTGCTTCGTCCAGCCTGCGGGACAGAGCTTCCCGGTCCGCGTCCAGCAGGGCGTTTTTCCGCATAGCCTTGGCAACAGCCTGTACAAAAGCCCCGTTCCGGATGCCAGCGGATTCCAGCGCCATCCCGGCGGCCGCCGCCAGCTTATGATTCTGCGCGGCTTCATATACGAGGGAAAGATCCATTCTCTCTGTCCGGCTTTTCTCCGGAACCTGCCCGTTCACCGCGCAGGCCGCGAGATAAACCAGGTCGTCCAGTACCTTTTTGTTTTCCTCCGTCATCATGCTTCGCATCCTCCTTCTTCGGTAAACCGCAGCACCCGGTCGCAGATGGCCAGCGCTGCCGGCCGGTGCGTCACGATGATCACTGTCCTGTCTGCCAGGCCGCGCAGGTTCTTCAGCAGCTGTTCTTCCGTTTCCGCGTCCAGGGCGCTGGTGGATTCATCCAGCAGCAGCACCGGCCGTCCGGAAAAGATAGCCCTCGCGATGGCCAGGCGCTGCATCTGGCCTTCGGACAGGCCTGCGCCGCGTTCGCCCAGCTCCGTATCCGCGCCCTGCTCCAGCCCGGAAACGAATTCCTCCGCGCAGGCGGTCCGCAGCGCCCGCCCCAGGCGTTCTTCATCCCCGGCATGTGCCGGATCCGCGAAGGAGACAATGTCCCGGATGGTTCCGTGCAGCAGTGCGTTTCCCTGGGGAACATAGGCGAAAAGCCCGCGCCAGCCCGCGGTCAGCGGCTGCCCGTCCACGGTGATTTCTCCGCTGTCCGGCGGATACATGCCCAGCAGCAGCTTCAGCACGGTGGATTTCCCGCAGCCGCTGTGGCCGCAGAAAGCGACGGTTTCACCCTTCGGGATTTCCAGCGTCAGGTTTTTCAGGATCTCCTGCCGGTCCTCCCCGGCATAGCTGAAGCAGACGTCCCGGAGGCAAAGGCTGCGGAATCGGTCGTTGTAGTAGTCCCGGATCTGTGCCGGTGATATCCGTTCTTCCGTTTGCTCATCCGCCAGCTGTTCCGCTTCCATCAGGCGCTCGGCGCTGGCCAGCATGGCAAACCAGCGGGGCAGGTATCCGCTGATCCCGGAGATGGGACCCTGGATCTGGGCAATCAGCTGCATCACGGCGGTCAGCGTGCCGTAGCTGACCGATCCGGCCGCGATGCCCCGGGCGCAGTAGATGATGCCGTATACATACATGGCGTTGATGGCCACGGCCAGGCCGGTGGTGCACAGGTTGGAAAGGTGGTTTTTCCGCATCCGCTCCCGCAGGTGGGCGTGCATCCGGTTTCCGGCTTCATGCTCCGCCTGCTCTTCCGCCGTGTAGGATTTGACGATCATCAGGTTGCCGATGCATTCCTGCAGGAAAATCCGCAGCCGGCCGTCCGATTCCTGCATCCGGGTGTGCAGCCGTTTGAGGGCCCGCCGGAGGAGGAAGGCCAGCGCGATCATTGCCGCGCCGCCGGGCAGCAGGATCGCGGCGAAGTGGCTGTCCAGCACAATCAGCATCGCGATGGCAGCAACAAGCCGGACCCCCATGCCGCTGAGGCCCGGAATCAGTTCAGTGTAGTTTTCAGCGACGATGCGGGTATCGTTTGTCAGACGGTTCATCCATTCGCCGGAGTGGACGGCGCTGACTTCTGCGTATTCTTTCCGAAGAATGACTTCTGTCAGCTGCTGTTTGAACAGGTTTTCAAGGGAGGCTTTGGAGCGTTCCGTCAGCCAGCGGTTGATCACATTCAGCAGGATCTGCACCGCCGTCAGCAGGATCAGCAGTACCGCGTAATGCCAAAAAGCGCCGCTGTTTTGATCCACGGCGCTGTTGATCACGTTTCTCGTCAGCAGGGCATAAACGACGCCGCCGATGCCGATCAGGACCTGCACCGCCGTCAGCGCCGCTACGTATCCTTTTTTCCGCCCCGGCGTCCGCCAGAGCCAGGTGACTGTATGATTACGCATGGCTTTTCCCCCTGGCGAGGCTCCGGATTTTGCCCCTGCATCGTTTCAGGAAGATCCGGAGGCCGCCTGCGTGCAGCATCAGGAAGGAATACAGCCGGTAGGGGAGTTCTCCTGTGCTGTGTGCCGTTCCTTTCCGGATATAGCCTGTCATAATCCCGAGGATATCCTCGTCCCGGATGCCGTACTCCCGCGCGATGCAGTTGTCCCCCAGGATGACGTAATCATCGTTCCGGACTTTCATGACCCGGTGCAGCACATAGTGGTTCGGCGGCCTGCGGTACAGGACCACGTCCCCGGGCCTGCATTTTTCCCCGGCCTCTTTCCGGCGCACGGTAAAAAGATCCCGGCCTTCCCG
>LVAR01000002.1 GCA_001604115.1 Clostridiales bacterium Firm_12
TCGGTTCACGCCCGTTGTGCAGGCCAAACTGGCTGCCTTTGGGGTGGAAACGGTGGAGCACCTTGTGACGGATGATGCGCAGGAGCATATCGTGGAAGCGATCCAGGCCATGCGGGATGCGGGTGTGGAACTGATCCTTTGCACAGGCGGCATGAGCGTGGACCCGGATGACATGACCCCCGCGGCAATCAAGCAAAGCGGCGCGCGCATCGTCAGCTACGGCGCACCGGTATTGCCCGGCGCAATGCTGCTGCTGGGCTACTTTGCGGATGACGTGCCCATTCTGGGGCTCCCCGGCTGCGTCATGTACGCCAAAGCGACTGTGTTTGATTTGCTGCTGCCACGCATCGTGGCCGGTGTACCTATCTCCAAAAAAGACATTGCACAGCTGGGCTGTGGAGGATTATGCCTCAACTGTGACGTGTGCACCTACCCCAACTGCGGCTTCGGGAAAGAATCGTAAGGGGGTATTTCCGTGAAAAGAACCCTGGCACTTATCCTGGCCCTGACTGTGATGCTGGGCGCAGCAAGCGCATTGGCTGCCAAGGCACCGGCAACCGAGCTGATCGTGTTTGCAGCCGCGTCCATGACCGAAAGCCTGACCGAAATCGCAAAACAATATAAGCTGGTTGCGCCGGATGTGACCTTAACCTTCAATTTCGATTCCAGCGGCACCCTGCAAACGCAAATCGAGGAAGGCGCAGATGCCGATCTATTCATCTCTGCAGGTCAAAAGCAGATGAACGAGCTGGACATAACCGCCGGCACAGAAAAGAACCCCAAAGGGCAGGATGAACTGCTGGAAGGCACGCGCTTTAACCTGCTGACCAACACGGTGGTGCTGATCGTGCCGGAAGGCAGCGATAAGGGCATCGCCTCCTTTGAAGATGTGGGCACGGAGCGGGTAAGCTTGATTGCCCTGGGCAACAGCGATGTGCCGGTTGGCCAATACGCCCAGGATGTGTTCACCTATCTTGGGCTGTGGGACAAGCTCAACGCGGACGCCAAAATCACCTTCGGCTCTAACGTAAAGGAAGTGCTCGCCCAAGTAGAGGCGGCAGCGGTAGATTGCGGAGTCGTCTATGTGTCCGACGCGGCCACGGGATCGGGCATCACCGTGGTGGCCACCGCGCCGGAAGGCAGCCACAAGCCGGTTCAATACCCTGTGGCTGTGCTCAAGCACAGCCAGAATCCAGATGAAGCAAGGGCCTTTCTGGAATACCTGAAAGGCCCGGAAGCTACAAAGGTATGGACCGACATCGGGTTTACGGTGCCGGAGCGTTAAATCCATCAAAGCGCCGCTCCGCACGCACAGCTGCTGCGGGGCGGCGCGCATTGGGTTTCAGGAGGGTCTATGGATCTTTTCCCGTTGATCAACTCCCTGCGGGTGGCTGCGATCTCCACAGTGCTCACGTTTCTGCTGGGCATCTGGGCAGCCAACGGCATTACAAGGCTGCCTGCGTGGCTCAAGGGCGCGCTGGATTGCATCCTTACGCTGCCGCTGGTATTGCCGCCAACGGTCGTTGGCTTTTTTTTGCTTAAAACCATCAGCCCCAAAGCGCCGCTGGGGGCGCTGCTGCTGGAGAGTTTTGAACTGAAGCTGACTATGACCTGGTACAGCGCAATTTTTGCGACGACCATAGTTGCGTTTCCGCTGATGTACCGCACTGCACGCGGCGCGTTTGAACAGCTCAACCCCGAATGGGCAGCCTGCGCCCAAACCATGGGGTTGAGCAGGCGGTTCATCTTCTGGCGCATCAAAATGCCCAACGCCAAGGCGGGTCTGCTGGCGGGGACGGTACTCTCTTTCGCGCGGGCTTTGGGGGAATACGGAGCAACTGCAATGGTTACCGGCTACATTCCCGGGCGCACAGCAACCATCGCAACCACCGTGTATCAGCTGTGGCGGGAGGGGAACGATGCGCTCGCCTTTCGTTGGGTGGCGATTGATTTGGTTATTTCGTTCTCGGTGCTGGTGGCGGTGAATCTGCTGGAAAAGCGAGGGGGTGGCGCGCGTGCTGGAAGTGCGGCTTGAAAAGCGGCATGCGGGCTTCACCCTGAAAGTGGATTTTTACGCTGGCAACGAGGTGCTGGCTCTGCTGGGCGCATCCGGTGCGGGGAAAACCATGACCCTCCAATGTATTGCAGGAACTGCGAGACCCGATCGCGGCCGCATTGTGCTGGATGGCCGGGTACTCTTTGACAGCGAACTGCGCATTGATATCCCGCCGCAGGAACGTGATGTGGGCTTGCTGTTTCAAAATTATGCCTTGTTTCCCAACATGACGGTGCGCCAGAATTTGCAGTGCGGTCTTGTGCATGCAGTCCCGCGCAAGGCACGCGCGGCGGAGGTAGATCAACTGCTTCGGTCATTCTGCCTGACTGGGCTGGGCGATCACTATCCACATCAACTGTCAGGCGGGCAACAGCAACGCGTGGCATTGGCTCGCTGCTTGGCGCGCAAACCCCGCCTGCTCTTGCTGGACGAGCCTTTTGCCGCACTGGACAGCCATTTGCGCTGGCAACTGGAACAGGAGTTGGTGGACACCCTCGCTGATTTTGGCGGCACCACACTGTATGTGACGCATGACCGCGAAGAAACCAGACGGCTCTGCCACCGCGTGTGTGTGATGCGCAAAGGCAGTTCGATGCCGGTGGTCGGGGTGTGGGATTGGTACCACAAACCAGCCACACAGAGTGCGGCACTGCTAGCCGGGTTTGAGAATGTGGCGGAGGCTATACCGAGCAACGGCGTGGCATATATTCCGCAGTGGGGCGCGCATTGGCCCTGTCCGCGCAATGCGGTTGTTGGCGTTGCATTCCGTGCGGAGCAAGCGCGCCTTTCGCCGGTGCAAGAGGATTTGAGTATTGCCTGTCGAATCCTTCGTACATCGGAGCAGGAAACCATCTGCGTGCCTGCTGGCGGGGTGGACGCGTTGCTTAGGATCCAGCCAGATGCGCGCTTTGCACCGGGAGATGCTGTATGGTGCTGCATCCCCGCAGACAGCGCGGTTTGGCTGGAGCAGGAGGGGTAAGGATGTTCCGTGTGGCGGTGGTAACAGTGAGTGACCGTTCTTTTGCCGGAACCCGTGCGGACGCTGCCGGGCCGCGTGTTGCGCAATTGCTCACCGCAGCAGGTTTTGAAGTGGCGGCATCCGTTGTGGTGCCGGATGAGCAGCCCGTAATTGAGCAAACGTTGATACATTTGGCGGATGAGCAGGATTTGGCACTGATCGTGACCACCGGCGGCACAGGTTTTTCTCCGCGAGATGTGACCCCGGAGGCCACGCTGGCTGTTTGTGGCCGACGTGCGGACGGCATTCCCGAGGCGATGCGTGCGGCATCCCTGGCGGTCACGCCCCGTGCGATGCTCTCCCGCGCTGCCGCCGGCATCCGAGGGCAAACCCTGATCGTTAACCTGCCGGGGAGCCCAAAGGCAGCTGCCGAAAATCTGGCTGCCGTGGTAGACACCTTGACCCACGGCCTGCAAATGCTGCGCGGGGGTCAGGCGGATTGCGCCGCGCAGCCTTGAGGAGGATTGGATCCATGCTGGACACATGCGGACGCGAGGTGCGCACGCTTCGCCTTTCTGTCACCGAAGCGTGTGATCTGCGCTGCCGCTATTGCATGCCGGGAGGGGTTACCCTTTTGCGGGGTGCGCCTTTGACTGCAGGGGAGATCATGGCCATTGCGCAGGGTGCTGCAAAACTGGGTATCAACAAAATCCGGCTGACGGGCGGTGAACCCCTGATCCGGAATGACATAGTAGAGATCTGTGAGGGTATCAGCCGCATTGCGGGTATTGCCTCTTTGTGCATCACGACCAACGGCACACGACTTGCGGGGCTTGCGCCTGCGCTGGCCGGTGCAGGTGTGCAGCGCCTGAATCTCTCGCTGGATTCGTTGGATGAATCTCGTTACCGCTCGCTGACCCGCGGCGGAGAGCTGGCTACCGTTCTTGCTGGGCTGGAAGCGGCTTTGGCAGCGGGCTTTGAACGCATCAAGATCAACTGCGTGCTCATCGGGGGCGTAAATGATTCGGAAATCGAGGCGTTTGTGGCGCTCACGGTTCGGTGGCCAGTGGATGTGCGCTTTATTGAGCTCATGCCCATGGGCGAGTGTACCGGGTGGCCGCCGGAGCGTTTTATGCATGCGGAGGAGGTATTGCAGCGCTGCCCTATGCTTGCACCCATCGATGCCGAAGGGGTCGCTGCGCGCTATCGCCTTCCGGGCGCACGCGGCGCGGTAGGGCTCATCCGGCCGATGAGCCACGCTTTTTGCGGGGAGTGCGATCGAATCCGGATCACTGCGGATGGCATGCTGAAACCCTGCCTGCATTCCGGCACAGAAATCAATTTGCGTGGGCTGGCTGGGGATGCACTCTTACAGGCGCTGGCGCAGGGCATTGGCGAGAAGCCGACCTCCCATCATCTGGAGTCTGGACACAGCGATACGGATCGCCGCATGAATCAGATTGGAGGCTAATATGGGGGAATTGACCCATTTTAATATGGAAAAGCGAGCCCGCATGGTGGATGTGACCGATAAGCCGGCTGCGCTGCGCACGGCCACAGCCGAGGGCTCTGTGTATATGCAGCCGGAGACACTGGCTCTGGTGCGTGCCGGAACCCTCGCCAAAGGCGATGTGCTGGCTGTTGCGCAGGTCGCGGGCATCATGGCGGCCAAGCGAACCAGCGAGTTGATTCCCATGTGCCACCCCGTTAGTTTGACCGGCGTAGATTTATCTTTTGAGGAGCAGGATTCACCCTGCGGCGTGCGCATCCGTGCATCGGTGCGCTGCAAAGGCGAAACGGGCGTGGAGATGGAGGCGCTCACGGCCTGCTCTGTGGCAGCCCTGACTGTATATGACATGTGCAAAGCCGTGCAACGGGATATGATGATCGGCGACATCCAGCTGGTGCGCAAAACGGGGGGCACACACGGGGATTATCAACGCGGCGATGCAGCCCCATGAACCGGCGCGACCTTTCCGGAGCCGCCCTGCCGCCAAAGGCTCCATGTGGCGGGAAAGGTTCGCTCCCCCCAGAAAATCGTACGCGCATGATGGCGCAAGGAGCATGAATGTGGCAAAGGTAGTCAGTGTGAACATCAGCGATCGCAAGGGCATTCGCAAGCGCGAAGTGGCGCAGATCCAGCTGCAGGCCGGGCATGGCATACAGGGCGACGCGCATGCGGGGGACTGGCACCGCCAAATCAGCCTTTTAGCAGAGGAAAGCATCGACACGATGCGCGCGTTGGGACTGGCACACCTTACCCCCGGCGCGTTTGCGGAAAACATCAACACGGAAGGCATTGATTTGAAAAGTCTGCCGGTCGGGACGCTGCTCCGTGTGGGCGCGTGTACTTTGCGTGTGACTCAGATTGGCAAGGAATGCCACAACGATGGCTGCGCCATCCAAAAGGCAACAGGGCAATGTGTGATGCCTACGGAGGGTATCTTTGCAGTGGTTGTGGAAGGCGGCATTGTGCAAAAAGGCGATATAATCGAAGTGACTGCGCTTTAGTGCGGGGAGGCGAGCCGCCCTCTGCGGCGCAAAGCGCAGCCGATGGAGGGGATACCATGCGGCTTTGTGAACGTTTGAGGATCCCGCAGGGGATCACGGCTGTGGTCGGCGGCGGTGGGAAAACCACCTTGCTTTGGCGGCTGGCTACGGAATTGAGGGAGCATAGCCATGTGCTGCTGACCACCACTACCCACATGTGGCCGCCGCCTTGTATGGTATTGAATGATCCAACGCAGGCGCAAATCCGGCAAGCTTTCGCCCGGGATTCGCTGGTTGCGGCCGGTTCACTGCAGGCGGATGGAAAGCTGGCACAGGCGAGTTCCCTGCACGGGGATTTTCAAGGCCTGGCGGAGCATGTGCTCATTGAAGCGGATGGCTCGCGCGGGCTGCCCCTCAAGGCGCCAGCTGTGCATGAACCGGCTTTGCCCCAAGGCGTTGCGCTCACCCTTGCGGTTGCCGGGATGGACTGCGCCGGGCACCGTATTGCCGAGGCGGCGCACCGCCCGGCGATCTATGCGGCTCTGGCGGGCGCCGGCGAAAACGAACAAATCACACCAGAAATGGTCGCGCGTGTGCTGACTCACCCGCAAGGGCAGGCCAAAGGCGTGTCAGGGCGGTTGGCCTTTGTGCTCAACCAGGCGGATACGCCAGCCAAGCTTGCTTTTGCGCGCGCGGTTGCGGCGCTGTTGCCCGGTGATACATGGATCGTCGCGCTCATTGCCGAGCCTGCTTGGGCAGAGCATTGGCGGCAGGGGAAGCCCCTGCCGGCCGAGGGTGTGTGACACGCCCCCTTCACTGTGGGCGTCGGTAACGTGAACAGCGGAGGGGAAGGACGCATGCTGGCAATCATCAAAGGGGCGGGGGATCTGGCAAGCGGAGTGGCAGTGCGTCTGCACCGTGCCGGTGTTCAGCTCATCATGACCGATATTGACAAACCCACGGCCATCCGGCGCACGGTCAGTTTTTGCCGTGCAGTATGGGAAGGCCATGCCAGCGTGGAGGATGTGCACGCCCAGAAGGCGGCGGATGCAGCCGATGCGCTGCGCATCGCGCATAGCGGAACCATCGCCGTGCTGGTGGATCCTTCCGGCGCGTGCATCGACACCCTGCAACCAGATGCAGTGATCGATGCACGGCTGATGAAGCAAAACTTCGGAACACACATGACGGATGCGCCCGTTGTGATTGCGCTGGGTCCCGGATATTGGGCGGGACGTGACTGCCATGCCGTGGTGGAGACCATGCGCGGGCACGATTTGGGGCGTGTGATCACCCAAGGAAGCGCGCAACCGGATACGGGGCGGCCGGGCAACATCGGCGGATACACCGCCGAGCGGATCCTGCGCGCGCCATGTGATGGCGTTTGGCAAACCACACTGGGGATCGGTTCCATGGTCAAGCAGGGCGAGGTGGTGGCCAGCGTTGCCGGCATGCCTGTGTATTCCCAGCTGAATGGGGTGTTACGAGGGCTGCTGCCGAACGGGACGCCTGTCCGGCAGGGGATGAAAAGCGGCGATGTAGACCCGCGAGGTGTGCAGGACTACTGCCTGACAGTAAGCGATAAGGCGCGCGCCATTGGGGGCGGTGTTTTGGAAGCATTGCTCATGCTTTCCGGTGGGATTCCGTAAGTTTCGGCCAACGGCTGTGCAATGGGAAGCGTTCCATGGAGCTTTTTTGGCACAGCGTGGCGGGCAAGCAGCAGACGGACAAGCTTTGTCAGTTTAAGAACGCTGTTGGCTTGCTAAGGCGGTATGGATCGTTTTACATAGGAAGGCATAACACAGTGCGCCGAAAGCAAATCGCTTTCGGCGCACTGTGTTATGGGCGCAGCTTTACAGGTAGGATGCCAACTTGGTCAGGGCAGCCATGCTGCCATCCACGGTGATCTTCCTGAGCAAGATGGCTTTGAGCGGGTTGAGCTTGCGTTGAAAAACCGCCAGCAGGTTGGCCTCTGTGCCAGTCACAGTCACATCCACCGCATCGCCGTCACTGAGCGCTGCAAATGCACCGTTGCGCAACGCAAAGGCGCAGGTAAATCCTGTGTCGGCGGTAGTCAGGCGATAGGCGTAGCTGGTCCCAGCAAGAGATTCGCTGTTGCGCCTAAGCACGTCAAAGAGAGCCGGTAGCAACGTGGCAAGGCTGG
>LVAR01000003.1 GCA_001604115.1 Clostridiales bacterium Firm_12
AGGTAGGCGGCGTAGGCCTGCCCGTGCGCCAGCATGTGCAGGATGCCGTCCGCCAGCGCCTCCGGGGTCATGGGCACGGTGAGCCCTTCCTGCGCTGTGAGCTGATCGCCCACCGTGGCATAGGCTGTAGCCAGGATGGGCTTGGCCAGAATTTTGGCTTCGTCCAGCACGATGGAGCGCCCTTCAAAGCGGGAAGGCTGCACCACCACATCCGCAGCCTTCAAATAGGGGTAGGGGTTGCGCCGCGAGCCCAAAAAATGGACGCAACAGGCAACGCCCGCACGCCGCGCGTGCTCCCGTAGCGCCTTGTGCAGTGTCCCTGTGCCCAAAATGTACCACTGAAACGCCACCCCACGCGCCCGGAGCACGCGCGCTGTCTCGATGGCCAGGTCAAACCCCTTTTGCGGGTGCAGCCTGCCGATGGATACCAAGTTCGGCTGGGCGCTGTCCAGCTCCGGTGCGGTGCCCGCATCCGCCATGCGGCGCACCGTATCGGCGGAGGTCAGGTTGGGCAGCACGCAAAGCTTATCCTGCAAGGCAGGGAACTGTGCGCGCCATCCCTGCGCGCATGCCTGGGTAATGGTCACGACCTGATCCACCCGGCGGTAATGGGGCAGATCAAAACCTGCGTCCAGCCCGGTTTTGGGGTATTCATTGTGCAGCCAGGCAACCTTGCGCGCCGCCTGCACTTTTTCCGTCAGGTAATAGAGGGGCTCGCCCTGCAAATAGGCGACGGCCACATCATAGCGCAGCGGCAGGGGCGGGATCAAGCGGCTGTAAAAGGCCTGCCAGCGGAATTGCTTGCCCCGCGCGCCGCGCCCGCGCAACAGCCGGGAAGCCCCCGTGCCCAACAACCGCGCCGCGCTGTAGCCAAGCCGCCGGGGCAACGGCAGCCCGCGCGCCCTGGCCGGGTGGTACAGCGCCTGCAGTGCCTGCTGATCCGTGCAAAGGCGCACTTGCGGCGGGAGCTGTGTCAGAAACATGCCGCTTGGCTGAAACAGCAACAGATCCACCGCAAAGCGCTCATAATCCATCAGTTGCAACAGGTTGACCAGACTGCGCTCCGCCCCGCCGCCTTGCAGGTTGGGCAGGATAAACAGCAGCGTTTGCTTCAAGGGGATCCCTCCTTGTGGCCGGATATCGTGCGCCGCAACCGGCGCAGGGGGCGAAACGCAGTGCGGGGGGGCATGGCATTCAGCAGGCAGAGATTCTCCCCCCGGCCTTAGGCTGGACAATTTGCTGCGCCGCTGAGGGCGCCATCCAGCGCGCGGCGTTGTCGTCCCGGCGGCATCGGGAACATGACCCGTGACAGCCCACGCGCAGTGCGGATAGGCGCCTGCCGTAGGGAGCGGATCAGGGCACATGCGACTTCTGTGCCAAGGCTGTGCCGGACTCACTCCGGCAGGGCAAAAGCCCTCAGCAGGTGATCCGCGAATGCCTGCCGCCCAACCGGGGCATACGCTTCCCGGAGCATGGCCTGCCCATTGGCCGCGATGCGCGCGATGCGCTCCGGGTGGGCGAGCACCGTGTCCAGCAGGGCGTCAAAATCCGTAAAATCCCAATCAAAGGGCAGGTATGTTTCCCCGCTTTGGTACAAGGCGGGGTAGGTGGTCAGGTGCGCCATATCCGGCTTGAGCAGCGCCGCACCATAGGCAAAACACTCCATATCCCGCCCGCAGATTTCCCCCCAGCCAAAAGGGCTGAGCACAGCGCGCGCATGCATCAGCTCCTGGCGGTACACGCGCCGGGGCACCTTGGCGGTGGGGTCGGGAAAAGCCAGATCGGTGCGCCGCAGGAGCAGCTCCTTGCAGCGCGCGCGTTGGTACCCTGCGATGGGCGACCATGCGCTGCCCCGGAAATGCACATCCAACGGCCGGGGCGCATCCGGGGCTACAAACCGCGGCCTTTTGCGCCACAGGGGCGTGAGGTATTGCAGCCCGCCATGGGCAAACAGGTCGCCCAATGCCACATTCCACGCAACGCCTAACTTGTGTTGGAAACGGGGCTCCAGCGGCGTGAAGGCATCCGCCTCCAGGGCGGGATCCGCCAGGGAGAGTTGCCGGTGGTAGTGATCGCAGTGCACGCGTCCGCCCCAGATGGGGGCAAGATAGCGCGCCGTGTCGGTCAGGAGTTGTTTTTTGAGGTACCGGTGCACATAGGGCAGCACTTCAAAGCGGCAGGTGCCGGTGCTGTCTGCGGTGTCCAGCCAGATCAGGCAGCGGCTGCGCTCCCGCGCCAGCGTGAGGATGGCAGCGCGATCCGCCGGGGTCAGGTCGCGGAAAAACGCCGAGGTATGGTGGTAGGCCAGCAAGAGGATGTCAAAGCGTTCCCGCCGCAGGCGGTGCAGGAGCGCGGCCGGGTCAAACGGGCGAAACGCCTGCGCATCCGGAAAGCGCACCGTGAAGCCCCGCGCCGCAAACGCCTCCCGGGCGATGGCCAGCGCCTTGAGCCAGCGGAAGGTGTAATGGCTGCCGTCAAAGAGCACGTTGATGCTTCGCTGCATGCTCATACGGCACGCTCCTTTGCGGCCACACGCGTGAGAAGCTCAAGCCACTGGTCGCGGATGGCGGGCAAGGCCAGCCTGGCGGTGGCGGCGCTGGCGGCCGCGCCCAGCCGGGCGCGAAGCGGCGCATCCATC
>LVAR01000004.1 GCA_001604115.1 Clostridiales bacterium Firm_12
GTTCCCGAGGAGGAATGAATGATGGAGATTATTCGTTGTGAAGAGCTTATGAAGACCTACGGGAACAACAGCGCCGCGGTGCATGCCGTGGACGGTGTGAACCTCTCTTTTGAACAAGGCACTTTTACCGCCATTACCGGTAAGAGCGGCAGCGGCAAATCCACCCTGCTTCATCTTCTTTCCGGTCTGGACAGACCGACTTCCGGTAAGGTAATTTATCAGGAAAACAACCTGTTTCAATATAATGACAATCAGCTGTCTGTACTGCGGCGCCGCCGCTTCGGCTTCGTGTTCCAGGCCTACAACCTGGTGCGTGAGCTGACCGCGCAGGAGAACATCCTGCTGCCGATCATGCTGGACAACCGCAAGCCGGACGAAGAGTACCTGAAACGGCTGACCGATATGCTGGGCATTGAAGACCGGCTGAACCACCTGCCCGGAGCCATGAGCGGCGGACAGCAGCAGCGGGTTTGTATTGCACGCGCCCTGGCCAACAAGCCGGCGATCCTCTTCGCGGATGAGCCTACCGGTAACCTGGACGGCAAAACCGGCCGGGAAGTGCTGACGCTGATGCGGACCATCAGCAATGAGCTGGGCATTACCATGATCCTGGTGACACACGACCTGGGCGTAGCCGAACAGGCCGACCGGATTATCCGCCTGGAAGACGGCAAAGTGGCGGAAGACAGCGGTGAGGGGGCTTCCTTATGAAGAACCTCACATTAAGCAGGGTTGCCAGGGCGAATATCCGGGTGAACCGGAAAGCCTATGTCAGCCTTTTTGTCGGTATCCTGCTGGCGGTTTTCCTGGCCACGGCCACGAGCCTGTGCGCCTGGGGAACTGTACGCGGACATGAAGAACAGATGGCCCAGCGCGTCGGCTGGATGGATATGTTTGAGCTGGGAAACTACGGCCCGACGGATGACCAGCTGCGCAACTGCGGCTTTTTCCAGCGGCTTGGCCACGTGACAGTTGACGCAACCGTGAAGGACAGCAAGATCTGTACCGGCTATTATGACGAAGAAGCTGAGAAGCTGATGAACCGGGTCCTGATCGAGGGCCGTATGCCGGAAAAACCGGGAGAAATTGCCGCGGAACAGAGCGCACTGGTCCGGCTGGGCGTGGACAAGGCGTCTGTCGGCGATACGCTGAAGCTGACGATGACCCCGATCCACGGCGAGGAAGAGGAAAAGAGTTTTATACTGGTCGGTATCCTGAATGAGCAAACCACCTATCTGGAGATGCGTCTGGATGAGGAAGGAATGCGGTTCCCGGCCATGCTGGTTTCCCCGGAGGAAACCTACAAAGTGGGCAGCAAGGTTGTTCACCGTGTACTGACCTACGCCCCGCTGATCACCTTTAACCAGGTGGTCCGGAACTGCCCACTGGCGCCTGAACTGAATGTGTATACGTACACCTACGGCGTCAGCCGGGAAACCGGTGAGGCGGTTTATGACGACTCGGGTTACGCCCGCGCCAGGAATCTTATCAGCCGGATTGCCCTGTGGGTTGTGCTGGGCGCAGCGCTGATGCTGTCCGCCTGCGTTGGAATTACCACAGCGATGGAAAGCCTGCTGAGCCGGAAGAACGAGGACATCGGTATGCTGCGCGCCATCGGCGCCACCCGCAGGCAGGTCCGCCGGATCTACGGCGCTGAAGCCTGGATGCTGACAGCGACCGCGCTGCCTGCCGGCCTGCTGCTGGGTATTATCGTGACCTGGATTATTTCCATGCTGGCCCCGGATCAGGTGGTTTTCTCCCTGAACCTGTGGCTGCTGATTCCGATCCTGTGTATTTCCGGACTGTGCGTTTTTGTTGCTTCCCGCCTGCCGCTTTACCACGCGTCGGCCCAGATGCCCATGGGCGTGCTGCGGGACACCG
>LVAR01000005.1 GCA_001604115.1 Clostridiales bacterium Firm_12
CAACCATCCGTACCAGGCAAAGGACAATCCCGATCTTTTCCGGGATATCCAGCGCTGCTATGCGGAATACTATTATCCCTACTACCACAAAACGCCGGTGACGCCGCCCGAGTACTCGGAAGAGCAGGCGGCGGCCCGGGCAGCGATTGCGGATAAATACGGTTTTACGGACACCCGGTATGTAATATTCCACCGGACGCGGACGCTGACCGCCGCTGAATACCGGACGCTGATCGGTACCTATTCCGACCATATCACCATCGAGGAAAGCATCCGGGAGCGCTTCTTCGACGCGGTGGAGGAGACCATCAACCGGTACGGCGGGTCCGTGAATCTCTTCGATACGATCGACCTGCAGCTGGCGCGGAAGCCCTGAGAGGAACGGCAGAGATGAAATACAGCAACGTGATCCCGGCCGTGTTTATCGACCGGCCGAACCGGTTTACCGCCCATGTGGAAATCGGCGGCAAAAGGGAGACCGTGCACGTCAAGAACACGGGCCGCTGCAGGGAACTGCTGGTTCCCGGGGCGGAGGTGTGGCTGGCCGGCTCCGGCAATCCGGCCCGGAAGACCGCCTGGGACCTGATCACCGTCCGGAAGGCGGGCGGGATGATGGTGAATATCGACAGCCAGGCCCCGAACGTCGTCGCGCGGGAATGGCTGGAAACGCAGGGATATGACGTGATCCGCCCGGAATACCGGTACGGGCAGTCCCGCCTGGATTTCATGATGGAGCGCGGGAATGAGCGTTTCCTGATGGAAGTCAAGGGCTGCACGCTGGAGCGCGGCGGCATCGGCTATTTCCCGGACGCGCCGACGGAGCGCGGCGCAAAGCACCTGCGGGAGCTGGCAAACGCGGAAGGTTACCGGCCCATGCTGCTGTTTGTGATCCAGATGGAAGGAATCACGGAAGTGCGGGGAAACCGGGAGATGGATCCGGAGTTCTGCAGGGCGCTGGAAGAGGCGGAAGCCGCCGGTGTGAAAGTGCTTTTCCTGCCCTGCCATGTGGAACCGGACAGTCTGGTTTTCGCGGCGAAAGCCTGAATATACGGAGGAAAAAGAAACGATGGAACTGTTTGACCTGTATACCCGGGACAGGGTGAAAACCGGCCGTACCATGGTCCGCGGCGACAAGGTGCCGGAAGGATTCTACCGGCTGGTGGTCCATGTATGCATATTTGACCCGGAAGGCCGGATGCTGATCCAGCAGCGGCAGCCCTTCAAGAAGGGATGGTCCAACATGTGGGATATCACCGTGGGCGGCTGCGCGGTGGCGGGCGATACCAGCCAGGATGCCGCGGAACGGGAGGTCCGGGAGGAAATCGGGCTGGAGCTGGACCTGCAGGATGAGCGGCCCACCATGACGACTACCTTCGAGGGCGGCTTTGACGATTACTATGTCCTGACGCGGGATGTCGACCTTTCCACCCTGCACCTGCAGTATGAGGAAGTCCAGACGGTCCGCTGGGCGGAAAAAGAGGAGATCCTCCGGATGATCGACGACGGGCAGTTCATCTCCTATGAGAAAAGCCTGATTGAGCTGCTGTTTTTCTTCAGGAACCACAGCGGCACCCATACCAAGGGCGACCCGACAAGGAAATGAAGATCCGGGCAGCCGGACCGGATAAAGGAGGAGACACTCAATGACTTACAATGCTGAAACCCTTGCCTTCCGGGACGGCCGGGAGTATACGATCCGCTCGGCGGAGCCGGAGGATGCGTCCATCGTCCTGCAGTATATGAAAATCATCCTCGGGGAAACGCCGTTCCTGCTGCGCACCCCGGAGGAACTGACCGTTACCCCGGAGCGGGAGGCCGCCATACTGGCGGAGCGGAAGGAAGACCCCCGCAGCCTGATGCTGGTGGCGGAAAAGGACGGGGAGATTATCGCCGTGTCGGATATCCAGTCCCACGGCATCAAGAGCCGCCAGTACCACCGGGGCGAGCTGGGCATCTCCGTGCGGAAGGATTTCTGGCACCAGGGGATCGGCTCCGCGATGATGGAGCGGCTGGATGCCTTTGCCCGGGAGGCCGGGTATGAACAGATCGAGCTGACTGTGGAATCGAAAAACCTCCGGGCCATCCGGATGTACCTGAAGAACGGGTTTACCGTTTACGGCACCCGCCCGCATGGGATGAAGTATGCCGACGGCAGCTATGACAATGATTACCTGATGATCAAGATGCTGTGAAACGGCGGGGACTGTCCCCGCTGTTTCATTTTTGCCTGCGGGGAAAAATAAAACCGTTTATTTTCCCGGATCAGCCCTGTTTGCCGGCCGGTCCGGACTGTATAATACAGTCATAGAAAAGGACACCCAAACCCAAAGCTGAACAGATGACAGGGAGGAAGTCAAATGAGTCAGATGAACAAACAGTGGACCAGGCGGATCCTGTCCGTGCTGCTGGCGGTGCTGCTGCTTTCATCGGCGTTCACTGCCTGCGCGGAGGAAACCGGATATGTGAAGGAGGAAAACACCGGCCGGGACGCTGTGAGCTATCCCTACCTGATCCGGACGCCGTCCGCGGTATGGCATATCTCCAAGGCGGACATTGAGCTGATCGGCGAAGACGCCTACTATGAAGGACTGTACAAGGTCCTGGAGAT
>LVAR01000006.1 GCA_001604115.1 Clostridiales bacterium Firm_12
GTGCTGAGCCGAACATGTGCGGCTCAGCACGCCCCGCCTTTGCCTTCGCTTTGGCGCCGCGCCCGGCGGCATCCTTTTCCGGACATCCTCACGCATCGGTGCCCGGCTCACGTTGCAGCCTTGCCTACACCGCAGCGCGCGCCTGCCAATGCCCGCTCACGGAAAAGCACTGCGCGCCCGCCACGCTGCCGGTGAGCACGCTGTGCAGCCCATCGCTGCGCAGCGCCAAGGCGATCTGCTCCTCCGGGCGGATCTCCCGGTTGTAGTGGATGAGCACATCCATCAGCGCGTAGGCGGTGTGGTGGGCGCTTTCAAAGCAATCGCAGTACCAATCCAAGTAACGGGTGTTGTTCACATGGCCGTTGATGTCCAAATCGCTGTACTGGGCAGTGCGGGTGAACAGCATCGGCTCCGCGTCCACCGCGGGGATGCCCGCAGGCAGCGGATAAGCCGGCTCCGTATCGCAGGTGAGCTCCTCCTGGCCGCCCAACCAGGGTTTGGCCATGCGCCGGGACTCCGTATCCAGCTGCACATACAGCGTCGCCGCAGTGCCGATTTCCTCTCCATCCACCATAAAACGGTAGTGGCGCGGGAAAAAGAAGTGCTGCGGCGGCTTTGGCCATGTGCGCACGGTCACGGTTTCCCCTATGCGGGGCAGGCGCGTCATGCGCAGTTGCACACGGCTTAGCACCCACGCCAGCCCCTGGCCCCACATGGCCCGCATGCCCAGTCCATTTTGCTCGCTGTGCGCGCCGCCTGCCTCCTGCATGTCGGTAAAAATGCGGCTCACTCGCCAGCTTCCGTTCAAATCCACATCTTCCGCCAGCAGGCGGTGCTGCTGCTCCCAAAATCCATTCAATACCTATGCACATCCTTTGCTTGCGATCGCCCGCGCAGCTTTTTTTTGTCGCAGCCGAAGCGGGCTTTCGGGCGTGCGTACGTTTGGCAGCGGCGCAGCCCTCTAAGGTGTTGCATTCGCGCAAGGGAGGCTTTTTCCTGCCCGCGCGCCGCGTGCGCGCCGGGATGCGAAGCCAGAAAACCCTTGTGTGGCCTGCCCGAATGCGCCCCATGGTTTTTTACAGGTGTCGCGCCCACAGCCGTATTGAAAAGCCCTTGGGGACATGGTATGCTAAGCGCGCCGCCCAATGCGGCAGGGAGGTCTTTCATGAAACGTGTGCTCGCCACGCTGCTGGTTTTACTGCTGCTCGCCCCCGCCGCTGCGCTTGCGCTCACCGGCCAAAGCTACACCACCTTCAGCGACTACTACCGGGAGAATGTTACATTTATCAACGATAATGACAACCGCCACCTGCTGCCCTTGGTGCTCAGCCAGCGCGCCAGCGGGGACAACGACGGCCGTACCCTGTATGAGCTGATCGGCGATGTGCTCAGTGTGACGGTGACCGCCGACTCGGCCGGCGTGGTGGAGGAATGCGAGATCCGCCTGACCGCGCCGCAGGGGCTTGCCTACGGAACCACACTGTATAACGATTTTGCCATTTCCGGCTACCACAGTTACGCCTTTTTGATGGCCATGGACGTGCATGAGGATCCCGCCGCGCGCTACGGTCTGGTGACCGACGTGGTGGAGGGCATGCGCTCGCAGGAAGGCAGCTACGCCCGGCAGCTGGGTGCCTACACCTTGACCTGCTCGCGGGAAAATACCACCGCTGTGCTTTCGTTCCGTAACAACGGCGTGCCTTTGGAAACCCCTGTGCCCGAGCCTACCGAAACGCCCGCACCCGGCGAGAGCACCGCGCCCGACGGCGCATCGCCCCTGCCCGAAACCGAAGAAACCGTGAACCCGGAGGATTACATCGGCTGATCCGGCAGTGGGTATGCAGTGAAAGCGCCCGGATGCCGCTGCCACCGCTCGCTTCATAGCCCTGCAGGCTGCTGGCTTGCTGGCGCTATAGGTTGCGTCATCAGGCTTTGGGGGTTCATCCTTGTGCCCTGACAAGGATTATTATCCCTTGACCCACCGTTTTTGCATGCGAAAGAGCCGCGCTACCTGCGCGGCTCTTTCACCGTTTCAGACTCTCCGCTGCATGCCGCCGCATCTCCCATAGCCCTGCGGGTGATTGCTCGCTTTGCTGAAATGTGCTGTGGCATCAGGCTTTGGGGGCTTCCCCAAACCCAGCAAGGGCTTTTGCCCTTGCCCACTGCCGCCGCGGCGGGCATCCCCTTACTGGAGCACGTCGGTGACCACCTGATTGACCAGATTGCCCTCCGCTTTGCCCTTGAGCTTGGGCATGAGCACCTTCATCAGCTTGCCCTTTTCCTGCGCGGTCAGGCTTCCGCCCAGCTCCGCCAGGGTTTCCAGCACGATGGCGCGGACTTC
>LVAR01000007.1 GCA_001604115.1 Clostridiales bacterium Firm_12
GGCCTGGGAGGAGAAGCAGCAGCAGGTCATGCCGGTTTCCCGGTGCATCCGCCATGTTTCGGTATCCATACCCCGGGTGGTCGGATCCAGGAAGAACTCCTGCCGTGCCAGGCTGAACTGGGGCTGGTTGGCGGAAAGGCGTGTCAGCCCGTGGGCGGCCGCATACGCGTTCGCCTCCCGGATGCGCTCCGGCGCCCAGTTGGAAACGCCGATCATGCGGGTATATCCCTTTTCCACCAGCTCCTGCAGGGTTTCCATGATCCCGCCCACCGGGCGTTCCGGATCGTCCCGGTGCAGGAAATAAATTTCCACATGGTCGGTCCGCAGGTCCTCCAGGCTGGCAGCCATATCGCTCCGGATATCCTCCGGGGCCAGGCGGCTGCGGTGCATATCGCTGAACGGCGGATGCCCGCCCTTGGTGCTCAGAAAAATATCTTGGCGGTTTCCCCGGTCTTCCATCCAGCGGCCGACAATCTTTTCGCTCTCTCCGTTCTTCGGGGTCACGAAATCGCCATACACCCGGGCAGTGTCAATGAACGATCCGTCCAGGGCCACGTAAGCGTCCAGCAGGTCCCGGGCCAGTCCTTCCGGATGCCGCCCGCCGAACTCTGCCGTTCCCATCCCGATCACGGACACCTGGCAATCCCCGAATGCCTGTTTTCTCATGACAGCACCTCCTGTCGGTTTCCGTTTTCCCGGTCGGATTCCTTCCTCCGGGAAAGGCATACATTGTACGTCAGGATAGAGCAGACCACGATCACCGACCCGATCACGGACAGCGGCGAAATCCGCTCACCGTAGAATGCCGCCACCAGCAGCGGGTTCAGGATCGGCTCCATACCGGTCAGCAGGCTCGCAGTCACCGCCGGCGTATGCCGGATGCCCACCGAGAACAGGATATAGGCGCCGCCTACCTGCACCACACCCAGGGCCATCACGGCCGCCATGACCGGCAGGGAGAAATCCGTTTCCCGGAAGCACAGCGGCGTAAAGGCCAGGCCTGCCGCCAGCTGGCCCAGGAAGCAGGAAGAGATTGCGTCCGCCTTCTCCCCGGTGTTCATCATGAAAACGCCCGCGTAACAGATGCCCGACAGAACCGCGATCACGTTCCCGGCCAGGTTGCCGGCCTGGATCCCGTCCACAAAGAACAGGATCACCCCCAGCAGCACCAGGAAACAGATGACCACATCCAGCCTTCCGGGTTTCTGGCGGTAAACCACCGCCATGAACAGGATCACGAACACCGGCGCCGTAAACTGCAGCACAATCGTATTCGCGGCGGTGGTCAGCTTGTTTGCCACCGCAAACAGTGTGGTAACGCCGATCATCGAAAGGGCGCCCACCAGCACCCGGCGGCTGAACACCAGCCGGTGCCGGGTCGCCAGCAGGTAGATGCCGATGACCGCCGCGCCGATCAGGTTCCGGGCGCCGTTGATCGCCAGTGCCGACCAGGGCACCAGCTTGATAAACAGCCCTCCCGTGCTGAAGCACACGGAGGCCAGGAAAACGCACAGCACCGACCTGCTTCTCACCGTCATATCATTCCCACTTCCCATCTGCCCCATACACTACCATAATCTTTGATGAAAGGGAAGCCACGGGGGTAAATATTTCCGGATAATCGTCTGGCCCGCTGTGATCCGGATTCTCTCTCCTTCACAGCGGGCCAGTGATCTATATGATCGAGGAGCTTCTGCAGACATCTCCTCTGCTGTATCTTCATCATACCCGTACCAGGTTACTGTTTTCTGTTCCTTATGTGAAGAACGGATGAAACTTCGCTTCCTCCTGTGCATCCGGGCGCATTTATGGTATGATTCCCTTACCAACCCAACCGGAGGAGCACCCATATGAAGCTGGAACGCCTGACTGAACGAATCTGGTATTATCCGTTTGAGCCGGAACGGGACCGCCCGAACCTGGCATACATCCGCGGTGACAGATGGAGCCTGGCGGTGGACGCCGGGCATTCCGACGCCCATATCGCGGAGTTCTACAGTGCGCTGGAAGCGGAAGGGCTTCCGCTTCCGCAGCTGACCGTGCTGACCCACTGGCACTGGGACCATACCTTCGCCATGCACGCGGTCCATGGGCTGACCCTGGCGAACGCGGCCACAAACCGGCACCTGCGGGAAATCCGGGAAAAGGTTGAAAAGAACGGCCCCGGGGAATTCCTTTCGCTGCACGAGAGCATCCGGAAGGAATACGCCGGGAACCGGCCGGTCATCATCGTTCCGTCGGATCTGGAATTTTCGGGGGAAATGCAGCTGGACTGCGGGAACTGCCCCGTCCGCATTTTCCAGGCGGTCTCGCCGCACACGGATGACGCCACCCTGGTTGAAGTACCCGGTGAAAAGGTGCTGTTCATCGGGGACGCCAACAGCGGCTCCTTCCCGGGCTGGGAAAAGGACCATGCCCTGGCGGAGAAGCTGGCGGAAGCCGTCGCGTCCACCAGTGCGGAAACCTGCCTGGAAGGCCACTGGACACCCGACTCCAGGGAGGGCACCCTCCGGGATATTCTCGGGGAAGAAGGATAAGCAAAGAGCCGATGGAATCACCCATCGGCTCTT
>LVAR01000008.1 GCA_001604115.1 Clostridiales bacterium Firm_12
GCTGCCCCAAGCCCCGCAAGGGCTTTCGCCCTTGACCCCTTTTCCGCTGCGGCGGGGGAGGGACATGGGTTAGCGTTTGCGCCCGAACAACGCGCCTAGCCCTAACAGCCCAAAAATCCAGCCCAGTGGCCCGCAGCCACAGCCGCCACGCCTGCGCGCACGCCGCGCGGGCTCGCTTTGTCCAAAAACGATCAGCGCAATCACGCCCAGCACAATCCATCCGCTGGTGCTCAAGCCCCCGCGCCGCTCATCCCGTTGGTCACGGTACGCTTGATAGTCCGTTACAGATTCCTTGACAGTGTTGCTGGTGCTGCTCCAGAGCGAGGAGGTCGCATCCACCATGCCCTGCACCATGTTGCCGATGCTCTCCCCCATGCTGGGCTTCTGCGCGGCGGCACTTTCACCCGCTGCCTGGCTCTGGTAGGCCTCAAAACGCCTGCCCAGGCGGATGGACTCGCCAAACTGCTTGTGGATCAGCTCATTCAACCCCACCAGAAAGCGGCCAAACGCCGCGTCATACTGCTGGGTTTGGAAAGCCTTATCAAACCCCGTAGCGTAGAGCAGTGTTTTCACGTTGCCCGCGCTCAGTTTGCGCGCCAGCGATGTGCCCACGCTCACGGCAAAGGTATCCTCGGCGGCAGCGCCCAGCACCAGCAGGTCGTTCTCCCCCAGCGCCCAACGGGCAAAGAGGGCGTCGGCATAGCCCTGCACGGATTCGCCATCCAAAAAGTGCACCAGCGCGATGTTCAGGCGCACACCGGTTTCATCCTCCACATCCGCTGCGTAGGAGGCGATATCCGCCGCCATGGATTGGGTAAGCGCGTTTGCGTCGTCCGTGAGCACGCCCGCGCGGCTAGGGTAACGCGCCTGCGCAAAGGCGGTGCCGCCAAGGAGCAGTGATGCCGCAAGCACGGCGGCGGCGATGGTTTTCCAAAACGATGCTTTCATAGTACTCCTTCATGAAGCCGCGCAAAGCGGCGGAAATGGCGCGGGTGCGCGGTCAGTAGGGCTGGCAGGGAGCCACGCCAAACAGGCGCGCCAGATCCCCCAGCACCGGGGTGCTCAGCTTTTGGTCAAAGGCCGCTACGGCTTTGTTATACGTTTGGTATATCACATGCCCGCTGCCATACTGGTCAAAATCGGCGGTCAGCATGCCCAGGTACTGTGCATCCCGCGCGCTTTGGGCAAAGCTCGGGCTGGCCTTGAGCGCTGCGGCAGTTGCCGTGAAGGCGGCGGCCAACGCGCCATCCCCCTCCTGAAGGGCGGAGATGGTGGGCTTGGCACCGCGCAGACCCTCGGCCGCGTTGCGCAGCGCCACAACCGTGGCATCACCCGGAATATGCCGCTCCGCTACCACGCACAGGTTGAGCGCATCGGCGGCGCGGTAACCCAAAATGGCCGCAATGCCGTTATCGCCGGAAAGCAGGTCCGTCACGTGGGCGCGCTCATCGGCATAGCCGCTGACGGTGCCATACACCACGCCAAACACCACAAGGATCAGGCAGATGAGGATCGAAAGCCCAAGGGAAAGTTTTGGTTTCATAGGCGGTTCCTTTCTGTGGGGAGGGAGTCGGTTGGGCAGCCTGGCCGGGCGGCCCTCATGTTGCGCCGTGGGCGGGAACCCTTACCCCCGCCCACACAGCCGGCTGGGTTTGCCCGGCAAAAGAAAAGCACGCTCCCGCGCAGGCGGGAGCGTGCCGGCCTGCTGGTTTGGCTCAGTGACGCAGCTCCAACAGCTTTTGTTTGAGCTGGCCTTCCATGACGACGAGTTGTTTCTCGGCCTCCAGCCGCTTGGTGCGGCCTTCGTCCTGGATCTTCATCACCTCGGTGATGGTGTCGATCAGGCTCTGGTTGGTCTGGGTCAAAGTCTCGATATCGATGATGCCGCGCTCGGCCTCCCGCGCTGTTTCGATGGTGCCCATCTTGAGCTTCTCGGCGTTTTTCTTGAGCAGCTCGTTGGTCATATCGGTCACGGCGCTCTGGGCGCGCAGGGCTTCCTGGCTGCGCTGCAAGCCAAGCGCGATCACGATCTGGCTCTTCCACAGCGGCAGGGTATTGCTCAGCGTGCTCTGGATACGCTCCACCAGCAGGCTGTCGTTGCTTTGCAACAGACGGATCTGCGGCGCCATTTGCAGGGCTACGGTGCGGGTCAGCTTCAAATCGTGCAGCTTCTTCTCAAAACGGTCGCAGGCGGCAGCCAGGTCATTGGCGCGCTGCGCGTCCATGGCGTCGCCGCTTTGCACGGCCTTGGCCTTGAGCTCCTGCAGGGTGGTGGCGCGAACCTCCTCCAGCTTTTTGGCGCCGGCGATGATGTACATCGTCAGTTCCTTGAAGTACTGGGTGTTCATATCGTACAGGTGGTTGAACATGCTCACGTCCTTGAGCAGCTGCACCTGGTACTGCTCCAGCGATGTGGCGATGCTGTCCACATTCACTTCGACCTTCTCATACTTGTTCTTCATTTCTTCCACGGCTTTGCGGGCGTTCCAGAACAGCCCCTTGATGCCGCCGGGTTTGTCCGCCTCGCTGCCAAAGCCTTTGATCTCGCCCACCAGCTTGACCAGCATATCGCCCACCTCGCCGGTCTGGTTGGTGCGCACGGTGGCCAGCGCGCTGTCGCTGAAGTCCGCGACCTTCTTTTGTGCATCTGCACCGTAGAGCAGCACATGGTCGGGGTTTTCAATGTTGATTTTGCTCACGAAAGCCTCGATGTTCTGCTTGTCCTGCTCGCTGAGCATGGAGGTGTCCATATCGGCCAGGGTGCTTTCCATTGCTTTGGCGGTGTTCACGGATGCGGGGGATGCGCCGGTCTTTTCCAGCTCGGCCACGGCCTGATCCAGCTCCGCTTTATCTTGTGCCATGGAGGAGGAGTCCAGCGTAAGTACGGGTACCGCGGCGGTCGCGGCGGCGGTTTCGGGGGTCTGGTTCTGTTCTGTCATAGGGTTGCCCTCCTCGTAGTGGTGGTAATATGGCTATTGGCCGCGTGGGCGGCCGGGGTGGTCGCGTAGGGGTGGGGGGTCAGCCTTCCTGCCGGGGTGCCTGCTGGGCGGCCTGGCCGCCCATGTCCAGCACGGGGGCCTGCGGTGCGTGCGCCTGCGCCTGCTCCACAGCCGTCTGCACGCGGGCGGCCACAT
>LVAR01000009.1 GCA_001604115.1 Clostridiales bacterium Firm_12
CGCCTGCCCCCGGCAGCCTGCCCGCTGCACCCGCCGCCTTGGATGCCGCCGCGCACGGGCTCTTTGCGCCGGATGCGCCGCAGCGCACAGCCTGGCAGCCCGCCGGCCTGCGCCCCGCGACGCTTGCCCCCGCCCAGCGGCAAAGCATCCCTGCCCCCCTGCCCGCCGCGCCGGAGCCGCCCGCCGCACCCATGGGTGAGCCGGAGCCCGTGCGCCGCGTGCTGATGCAGACCCTGCCCCAGCAATCCCAGAGCGCCCAGCGCTACCCTGCTTACCCCGCCCCGGCCTATGAGCCGAACGGGTATGCAACCCCGGAGGACATGAGCGGCGAGCGCACGCGCCGGCGGCGCGCCGCCAGCTATGCGGAGCCCCCCGCCTCCTGGCAGGACGCGCCCGCCATGGACGATCCCTTTGCTGCCATCCTGGCACAGCCGCAGCCCATGCAACCCTGGGTGCAGCCAACCCCTCCGGGGAGTGAACCCCTGGCGGGCAGCGCGCTGGCCCACGGCATGCCGGAACCTTACGGCAGCTATGCCTACCCTGCCCCCCAGGCTCCCTATGACGCCCGGCAGGCCGAGCCCGCACCCGCCCAGCCCGATTTGCTGGATGATGACAGCGGCCACTATGCCGCCATCGCCCAGCGGCCGCTGGCCGAGCCTGTGACCGTGCCGACCTTTGATTCGCTCACCCCCCGCGCGCGGCGCACCAAGCGCGGCTGGCTGCTTGCGGTGCTGCTGCTCCTGCTGCTTGCAGCCGGAGGTTTTGCGCTTTACCAGACCGGGCTGCTGGCCAGGTGGTTGCCAGGGTTGTTCCCGGGCACCGCGGGCAGCGTGCCTTCCGTCTTTGGCCGGCAGCCGGACGGCATGTCCGCTGCCGCCAACGTGACGCCCGCCGCGCAGGTGGGTGTGCCCGCCCTGCAGGAGATCGCCGTGGAAAACCCGGACGCAACCGCCCCCGCTGTGGTGCGCGCCACACTGCTGACCAACGCCGCCACGACCTCCGTGCGTCTGTTCACCGAGGCCAACGATACCGTATATACCGTTGCGTATGCCTCGCCCAAGGGCGATGGCTTCCTTTGGCAGGTGGAAGCTACTTTTCCGGAGCCATACAGCGGCAACCTGTTGGTGTACCTGCGCGACGCCGCCGGGCAGTGGACGCTGGCCGAGGGCAAAGCAGCCGTGACCGTGCGCTGAGGCGCCGCGCTCTCATCCAATTCTAATGTGGCATTCAGCCGCTCCTTAGCGGGTTTCAACCCTATGCTCGTGAATCGCGCCCATCGCGTATGCTATAATCATCCTGTTGCAACCCGCACACGGCGGGCACAGGAAAGGAAATCGAGGTCAACGCATGAACAGGCAAAGCAAGCAGCCAAAAAAAACCAAAGGGCTGAAGGCGGGCATCATCGCCTTTGGCGTTACATTCGCCCTGTTTTCGGTCATCATCCACCCCAGCAGCCTGGGCAGGCTTTTGCTTGGCGTGATCCTTGCCGGGCTGGCGGGCAGCATCGTGCGCATCATGGGCTCGGGGCTGGATCTGACTACCCACAACAAGCAGGACGCGCCCGCCCCCAGCCTGCAAAAGGTGGCTCAGGATACCGGCAACCCCGAGGTGGATGCCATCCTGCAGCGCGGGCGCCAGCTGCTGGCCGACCTGGATGCAGAGCGCAAGCTGGCCACGGATAAGGGCGTGCAAAACACCCTGCTGGAGCTGGAAAACCAGTGCGCCGAGATTTTCCGCGCTGTGTATGACAAGCCCGCCAAGGCATCGCAGATCCGCAAATTCATGGACTATTACCTGCCCACCACCCTGAAGATGGCGCGCGCCTACCGCACCCTTGGCGAGCGTAATGTATACGGCAAGGAGGCCGCGGCCGCCCGCAAACGTATCGATGATGCGCTGGGCGTGGTGCTCAAGGGCACCCAAAAGCTGCTGGATAACCTGTACCGGGATGATGTGCTGGATATTACCACCGACATCGACGTGCTGGAGCAAATGCTCCGCCGGGACGGCCTGACCGAGAGCGACCTCATGCGCGCCGCCGAGCAGGCACGGCAGGCCGCCGCCGTGAACGCCGCCGTGGCGCAGCGCACCAGCGCCGCGCCCATCACCCAGCAGCCCTA
>LVAR01000010.1 GCA_001604115.1 Clostridiales bacterium Firm_12
ACCAGCCCCCATTCCACCTTCTCCTCCAGGAAGGGATGGGTGATGATCTCCTGCTTGCGCGCCTGCCAAGCAGACAGGATGGTCTTGCGCTGCGCATCGGTCATGCGCACTGCGCCGCTTTCCTCACGGTCAAAGCCGCTGTCCGTCACCTGTTTGAGGTTGATGAGCCCCAGCACGAACCGATCCGCCACCGGCGCGCGCAGCTCCTCCATCAAATCCATAGCAAGGGAGGCGCGGCCGGGGCGATCCTCATGCAGGAAGCCCACATAGGGATCCAGCCCCACGGTTTCCAGCGCGGCGGCGCACTCGCGGGACAAGAGCACGTACACAAAGGAGAGCAGGGCATTCACATTGTCCGTCGGCGGCCGTCTGACCCGGCCGCGAAAGGCAAAGGCGTCCTTTTGCTGGAGGATGAGGTCATCAAACACCCTGAAATACTGCGCAGCGGCATCCCCCTCCACGCCGCGCAGGGCATCCACGCCAGTTGCGCTTTCCAGCGATTGCAGGCTTTGCCACAGCGCCCCGGAGGCGCGGCGGATGGCCTGCGCATCCACCCGGGCGGCATGGTCGCGCAGGGTGCGCTCCAGCACCCAGCGGGCATTGTAGATTTTGCCTGTGAGAAAGCTGCGGGCATAGGCGGCGCTGCGCACGGGCGAATCCGCAATGCGGTACTGCTCCCGGCGCAGGAGCACATTGCCCCGCGTTTCTCCCTGCACGCTGGCCAGATAGCGCCCGTGCATGGACAGAAACGTGAGCGCCACGCCCCGCTGGGCGCACGCGGCCATGAGCATGGGGCTTGCGCCCGCATGCCCAAAGGTCACAATGGCCTCCAGATTGTGCAGCGGAAACTGCCCCAGCCGCTCCTCCTGCTCGGATACGATCACAGTTTCCCCTTCCAGCGACAGGTAGCGGCCGGGCGAGGTCACATAGAGAGTATTGTTCAATTTTCGCATGGGGCACCCCCTTGGGGCGCATCCTCCCGGATGCGCCCGGCGATGTAGGCGGCGGCGCTGCGCTTCTGCTGGATAAAGGGCAGGCACACATCCTTGAGCGAGCAGGCGTTGCAGCCCCGGGTGGGCGTGACCTTGGGGGTCTGGCGGCGCGCGGCCATGCGGTGCATGTCCTTTAGGCAGGTGGCGACGGTATCCCGCAAATCCTCCGTCAGGGGCACATGCTCACGCCGGGCGGTTTCGCCATAGTACAGGCAGCCCTCCCCGATGCGGGGGCACAGGAGCATTTCCTCCAGACACATGGCCTGCGCGCACAGCTGCAGGCGGTCGGCATCGTGCACCTTGGGGCTGCCGCGCTTGTATTCCACGGGCACGGGCAGCCACAGGCCGGCCTCCCCTGCAAGGGGGACGCCCTGCGCATCCCGGTGAAACTCCACCACATCACACTGGCCGCTCACGCCCAGCGCCCGGGAGTGGATGCGCAGCCCGCGCACGGTGAGCACATCGCCGCGCTTTTCCCGGATGTGCTCGTCATGGGCGCGCTCATGCAGCAGGTTGCCCTCGGTGGTGCGCAGGTTCTCCGCCCACTGGTTTTCCAAATGGATCAGCGCCCACTGGCGCTTGCAATAGGCATAGTGTTGCAGGCCGCTGAGCTGGAGCCAATCCTCCTCGTCAACGTCCATCGTCGATCTGCGGGGTCAGCCCGGGCAGCTCGGTCAGGATGGCTTCATACCCTTCCTCAAAGCTGCGGGGGCTGGCCACGCCCTCCCTGCGCTGCACCCGGAGCGAGCGGTGCACCTTGGCGGAAGAATACTGGCCGAGCTTGCTGCTGTGTTCCCACCAATACACCCTGACCACCTCCATGCTGCCCTCGGGGCGCGCGGAGGATGCATCGTTTTCAAATAGGCTGATGAGCGCATCGTGGATGGCCTGCGCATCCGCATCGCTGAAGCCGGTGCGTTCCGCCAGCTGGCAGTTGATGCTGCCGTAGGAAACATACACGCCAAAGGGCACGCGGTGCTTCATGCCCATGGTGTCGGAGCCGCGCTTTTCGCTGGTTTCGCCATTGGCACTCTTGGTGATTTGGATGCTCTCAATATCAATAATGTCTACGCTATAAGCGCTTTGCACGGTCACGGGACCTCGCACGCCAGCAGAGGCCAACTCAAGCGACTTGAAAGCAAACACTTGACCGAAGGCGCGCACGTCCAGCCATTTTTCACACGCGCGGGTGATGAACTCTCCCTTTTTGGTTTCCTTTTTCAGAATCGGATCAGCGGCAACTCGCGCTGCAATGCTCGGGAACTTATCCCATTTATAGTGATCCTCCGCTTGAACCAAAACAGGCATTTCTTCATCCATCAGGCGGTTGCGAATTTTGCGTTTCAGGCACACATCGGAAATCTCGCCGAAACCGTCGTAGTTTTCCCGGGGGCGGTTGCCGTTGAGAGGATCGCCGTTGGGGTTGGCATTGCGCACGGAAAGGATCACCGCAAAATCAATCTTGTGGGTAATGGGTGCCATGGATTATTCCTCCTCTTTGGGCGCTTTGGCGCTTTTTGACTTTTTGATAGCATAGTATTGCCCCTTGAGCTTCATCCGCTGGCTGGCATAACCGAGCAGGTATTCCTCGCCCAGTCTGTCGTTGGTAAATCCATTGTTTTTCAGTCTATCGATTACGTCATAGAAGCTGTCGTTCCACATTTCGAACCAGTTTTCCATGATTCTGCTGCCTTTGTTCTGATAATGCTTCAGTTTGCGCTGAATATCATCCAACGCTTTAGCAGGTTTGTTCGTAAAGGCCACCATCAGCCGTTCCGCATTGGTGATACGGTCTTCGCCTTGGTTATCCAAGGCTGCGCGCTCGATCATCTCCGCATATGCCAAGGCGCGCCCAAAAAGATAATCCCTGTTGTTATACTGCTCGTCCACCGCCACTTCTATCGCCCCTTTCAAGCCTTTTTTGATTCGCTCCCTTTTGATCAATGCACATACGATAGAAAGAACTTTGTCCCGCTCTGCGCCGTCCATGAATGCCCGTTGTGCAGCGCGATTCACCAATGTATTGATGATATCCTGCGGTATATGCGCCCGATCCACCACGCAGGGCACAAGGCGCTCCACCGCGCTTTTTTTGAGCTTATCGCTCACCTTTTCCCCATAGGCGGCCAGCACGATATCCATCAGGGACGGCGCGCCCTCAAAGACGATATATCTTTCCTGCTTTTTTCCGTTGTCGTCATACCCCGTGGTAATTTTCTGGTACGTGTGCCGCCATGTGCAGGTGGTGTGCCATTCTTGGATACGCGCCAGATAGTCCTTGGCACCCATTTCCCGGTAGTAGAAGATGGCCATGCGCCCCGGTGTGGCCGAATCCAGACCCATGACGATGGCCTCGGACAGATCCGGGATGCGGCCGCTCAGGCTGCGGATGGCGTTGGCCAGCATATCCGCATTGGCCTGTCCGGTACTGTGCAGCGACTCGCGCGCCGGGCTTGAAAACCCTTCCAGTGAATCATCCTCGATCACGCCGACGGTGTCCAGCACGGCGGGGGGCACGCTGTACTCCCCGGTGGTAAAGGAGAGCATCACCTGATCGCCGTTGCGCGCGCCCTGCTTGCGGATGAGCCACTTGAGTGCGGCGTGCGCCTTTTCGGTAGTATCCCGCCCCAAGCAAAGCGCTTCCTCGGCGGTTTCAAACCGCCCGCGGAAGGTGAAGCCGGACAGGTCGTTGGCGGAAATCAGCTTGGCGCCATCCCCCGGGTAGCGGATGAACTTAGGGCTGGTTGAAGAGGTGGGCATGATTTTCCCGGTGGCATAGCAAAGCCCTTCCTCGGCGGGCAGGCTGTGCTGGTACGCGATAAAAGCCTTGGCCACATCAGGATTCAGCCACACGGCATGGGGTTCCTGTCCTTCCTTCTGCATCAAAAAGCGCACAAACGCATCCTCCGGCTTGCCGCCGCCCGCCCACTTGGTGGCAATGGCGCCCCCCTCCCCACGGGTGAAGATGCCCTCGGACAGCAGATCCCGCACCAGCGTGCCTTTGCGGACATAGGCAAGCCAGGCGAGCACATCCTCATGCGCATGGCCGGATGCGCACCATGCCTCAAGCGCGCCCAGATAGAGGCGGTAATGGGATGGATTGCGCTCTTTTTCCTCCGGGAAAAAAGCGTGAAAATCCCCAGCTACATAGACCAGTTTATCAAACAGGGGCATGGGCTCCGGGCTGCTGGTGCGCGAGGCGGATTTCTCCGTTACGGGGATGATGGTTTCCATCTCATCCTTATCGGCAATGGCCCGCGCAGAGCCCCTGACCAGCTCGCCCTGCCAATTGATGGTCAGCTCGATCTGCGCCTGCTGGGTGCCGTGGTACAGCGGCAGCAATACGGGCTTGGCCTGATAATCCCCCACTTGATTGTGGCGCTCGGCGGCTTCATAGACCTGGCATAGCTTTTGCATCCAGCTCATAGGCTCTCCTCCTCAACGGGGCGCAGGGTTTCGCCCAGCACAAAGGATTTGCCCTCCAGCGGCTTGACCGCGCGGCGCACCGTGCACATTTCCGGCCGTGGAAAGGTGATGACCCCCCGCAGCATCTCCGGCTCAAAGAAGCGCGCCGCCATCTGCCCGCCGCTGCCCGTATCGCCATAGTCAAAACCATGGAACATATTGCCAAAGGTCATGCGCTCCAGCGAATCAAACGCCCCGTGCAGCGGCGCATCCGGCAGCGGCTCCACATAGCCCTGGCACTCCCGCGTGCCCAGAAAGATATCCCGCCGCCCGCCGCGCTCCAGACTGCGCTGCGCCATGAAAAAATGCTTGTGCTCATTGCGGTCGGCCATCAGGTCGGCGCGCAGGGGGTTCCACTCAAAATGCGCGCGCACCTCGTAGCGCACATCCTGCAGGTAGGTGTAGATGGACAACGTGGCCGGGCCTTCGCGCAGGGAGATGGGGCGCATGCCCTTGCTCTGGCTTTGAAATGGGTTGATCACGCGCACGCTGTCCACATACCATTGAAAGGTCGGCTTCCAGTAGATGCTCTCGCACACGCCCTTGAGCGCCTCGTACGTGGGCACCAGATAGCTGGTTTTCTCGCCGCCCACGCGCGTGACCGGGTCGCTGAAGAGCGCAAAGCGCCCCGTGAGCAGGACGGCGATCGCATTTTGGTGTTCCATGGTGTCCCTCCTTTATGGGTCGAAATCGGTTGGCCGCATGCCCGGCGATACAGATCAGTATGGAAGATGGAGAAATTTGTGTGGACTATATCCGGCAGGGCGCGGAGCCGCCGCTCTGGCCGTGCACGGCAGGGGCTGGCCAGCGCGGCCGGATACAACGCTGCCAAGCCAATGCCCGATGGCTGCGCCCATGGGTCACGCGGGCTGGGCTTGGCTGCGCCGTCACAGCTGATAATCCGGCAGCACCTGCCGCTCGGTGGTCAGCCCCAGCTTGTCGCGGTAGTAGGCGGCATCCAGCAGGTACAGGCGCACATCTTCCCGGCAGGTGATGGCATTGTTTTGCTGCAAGGTTTGCAGATCCCGCTCATACACCCCCACGCAATAGGGCTGCGCCTCCCGCAGGAGCCTGCGCAGGGTTTTCAGGTCACGCTCGGCGCGCAGCTGCTCCGCCAGCGCCGCGCCCGCGCCGTAGGGCACCAGCACGGGGGTGGTGGCGTCCTCAATGGGGGCAAAGCGCGTGCCAGCGGTGTGAAACGCCTGCGCCAAAAGGGGTTTGTAGGGTATATGGGACGGTTTGTCCTCATAGGCCGTTCGGCCGTCCCGGTTGCTGCAAAGAAGCCCAAAGAGCGTGCCGCTGTCGTGCTCATAACGTTTTTGATTCACAATGTAATACATGGAGGCGTTCTGAGCGCTGAGTATCTTGTCAAAATAGCGCTCCAGCACCGCCGGCGCCAGCAGATCGTTCAGGCGCGGGTCGTTAGCGGCCTGCATGGGTTTGAGCAGGGCCAGGGTGCGCTCCTGCGCCGCCTTAATCTCGGCAAGGCTGCCCAGCCGCTCGCCCTGCACCTTGACCAGCCACACCTCGCCCAGCCCGCCATCCGTGCGTTCCCCATGGCGGTTGCAACGCCCCGCCGCCTGCGTGACGCTTTCCAGCCCCGCCAGCGCGCGCACGGTCAGGCCAAAACTCACATCCACGCCCGCCTCGATCAGCTGGGTCGCCACGCACACCAGCGGCTCCCCGGCTTTGAGCCGCGCACGCATGTCTTGGATGATCTCCCTGCGGTGCGCGGGGCACTGGTAGGTAGTCAGGCAATAGAGGGGCACACCGTCCGGCATGCGCTGCACAAACGCCGCGTGCAGCGCCAGCGCGCTGGCTTTGGTGTTCAGGATGCACAGGGCGCTGCCCGCCGTGGCGCGGGCGCGCAGCACCGCATCGGCCAACTGATCCGGGGAAAAATCCCCCTCTGCGGTGCGGTCAAGCAGCCGCACCCGCCGGAACGCTTCATGCAGCCGCGCTTCATCGGCTATCAGCGGGGTGGGGGTGGGCAGCGGATAATCCGCAAGCCTGTCCCACGGCGGCTGGGTGGCGATGCACAGCACCACGGCGCACCCCATAACGCCCGTCAGGAAGCGGATGGCGTTGGTGAGCAGATACCAGCACTTCACGGGCACGCACTGCGCCTCGTCCAGGATGATCACGCTGCCCGCCAGCGCCGCAAAGCGGCGCACGCTGGCGCTGCCCCCCGCAAACAGGGTATTGAGCAGCTGCACCGTGGTGGTGAGCACCAGCGGGCTATCCCAGCGCTGGGTCAGGTATTGGTAGCGCCGCAGGGCGGCATCCTCTGTGCGCAGGTCGCGGCCGGCGGCATCGCCCTGTGCGCCCTCCTTGGGGGCAAAGGTCACATCGCTGTGGTGCTCCAGCATCTGCTCCGGGTAGCCCAGCGCGGTACGCAGCTCCTCGGCGGTTTGCTCCAGAATGGCCTTGTACGGCGCGGCATAGACGATGCGTGACATGCCCTGCGCTTTAGCGGTGGCCAGCGCAAAACGCATGGCGGCAAAGGTCTTGCCCCCGCCCGTGGGCACCGCCAAGCGGTACACACCAGCGCCCGCCCCGGCATGCTTAAGGCACTCGCCAGAGATTTCGCCCCGCAGCTTGCCGATGCGCGTATCCTGCGCAAAGCCGGCCAGCTTGGTTTCCAGATTAGCGATCCACCCTTCCCACGGCGGCGGGGGCGTGCTTTCGGCTGCCTCGCCCGCCTCAAAACGGTAGGCGTCCAGCCGATCCGCATCAATGAGCGCGCTGTATACGCCCCGCTGCAAAAGCCCCAGCAGGCCGTCGCGGGCGTTTTCTGTCTGGTTGTCCGTCTTGTTGAGGGCGATGTCCCGGCAGGCAGGGTTAATGCGCTCCCGGAGCACCTGTTGCACCTCCGCGCGCGCCTTGGCAAAGAGCGCGTCCAATTCCGCCTCGCCTGCCACCTGCGCATAAAAACGCGGGAGCAGTGTTTGCAGCGGTTCGGGCGCGCGCTCCTCCGGGGCGGCAAAGCGCTGGGGATGCAGCGCATCTTCCAGAAAGGCGTCGCCCTTGTCGCTGAGCAAATCGGGCAGCTGGCCGTGGTGCGCGCACATGGCTACCGCCAGCAGATCCGCAGTCAGGGCGGCGGCCCTGTCCCCCTGACCCCAGCGCTGCCGGGCAAACACCGCGCCCTGCGCCGCATGCGCGACTGAGCCGCGCCGGCTGCGATCCCCCTCCAGCAGGTAGGTCTGGAACGCATCGGCGCACTTGCCCAAATCGTGCAGCAGGCCGCACAGCGTGAGCAAATTGGTTAGGCCGATTGCCTCCCCCGCTGCGGCAGCCGTCCGCGCCACGGACCGGCAGTGGTCATGCAGGGATTGCAGGCGGCCATCTTCTGTTTTGCGGGCATACAACGTGGGCGTGACGTTGCTCATGGACGCACCTCACCGGTTCAGAAAATAGATTATTGGAAGCATCTATGGCAAAGTATACCAGCAATCCAGCGCTCACGCAAGGGGCGCACCGCGAAAAACCGCCCGCACCGTCCGGCAAAGGCAGAACTGCAAAAATACCGCATGCCCTTTGCGCGGCCGCCACGGATAGAGTATCATGGGCAGGGGCGTGCTCCTGGCCGCGCCAACGCGCCCCTGGCTGCCGCAGGGCAAACACACAGAAGTGAGGTCGATGAACCGATGGAGATGCAAACCGTAGCCATCGTTGGCTTGGGTGCGCTGGGCACGCTGTTTGGGCACCGCCTGTCCCAAACCATCCCGGAAGGCAACCTGCGCGTGGTGGCGGATGCCGGGCGCATCGCGCGCTATGAGCGGGAAGGCGTCTACAACAACGGCGAGCGCTGCCGCTTTACCTACGTAACGCCCGAGGTAAAAACCGCGCCGGCTGATCTGGTGCTGGTGGCCGTCAAGTACCTGCAGTTACCTGCCGCGCTGGATGCGATGCAGGGGCAGGTGGGCAAGGATACGGTGATCCTCTCCCTGCTCAACGGCATCACCAGCGAGGGCATCATCGGCGCGCGCTATGGCCTGGACAGGGTGGTGCCCTGCGTGGCCTACGGCATGGATGCGGTGCGGGAGGGCAACCGCCTGACCTACCACAGCATGGGCAAACTGGCCATCGGCACGCTGCAACCGGGCGAGCAGCCCGAAAGCCTGCAGCGTGTGGCAGCGTTTTTCCGGGAGATCGACTTCCCCCACGAGGTGGATGCGCATATGGCCAAGCGCTTATGGGGCAAATTCATGCTCAACGTGGGCGTGAACCAGACTGTGGCGGTGTTTGGCCCCAACTATGGGGCGGTGCAGGCCGGCGGCGCCCAGCGGGACACCATGATCGCCGCCATGCGGGAGGTCATGGCCATTTCCGTGCCGGAGGGCGCCGCCCTGACGGAGGAGGATCTGGCGTATTGGCTATCCGTGCTGGGGACGCTGAACCCGGAGGGCAAGCCCTCCATGCGGCAGGATGTGGATGCGCGCCGCCCAAGCGAGGTGGATATGTTTGCCGGGGCGGTGATTGCCATCGGGGAGACGCATGGCAT
>LVAR01000011.1 GCA_001604115.1 Clostridiales bacterium Firm_12
CCACGGGCGGGCTGATCAATATGATCAAGGACGAGGCGTAAGGGGTAGAGCAACGGCCAACCACCCCCGCCGCAACGGAAAAGGGTCAAGGGCGAAATCCCTTGACCCTTTTTTGCTTCGGCGGTTTTTTCAGCCTGTGGGGATTATTCCCCATCCCCTTCTTCCGCAGCAGGGAACCCAATCTCCTGCAAAAACATCCCCTCAAAAGCCTCATCACCGCCGAGCTGCAAAACCTTTGCCTGCGCGGCGATCCGCTCCGCCTGCGCCCGGCGGCCGCTGTCCAGCAACAGCAGCGCCGCGCCCGCCAGCGATGCATTACCCACTGCCCGTGTGCGCGGCGCCAGCGCATAGGGAATCAGCCCAATAGCGGCGGCGCTGGCCACGGAGAGGTGGCTACCAAAGCCGCCGGCGAGCAGCACCTGCCGCACATCGGCCTGCTGCGCTCCCGCGGCGCGCAGCAGCATGCGGATGCCTGCCGCCATGGCCGCCTTGGCCAGCTGCACGGCACGCACATCCCCCGCTGTCAGGGCAATGCCCTCCGCAAGGGGCAGGCTGGGCGCATCCGCCGCGCCGCTGGCGTTGATGCGCCCCAGCTGCAGAAACGCCGCCACCGCGTCGATCAGCCCGGAGCCGCACACGCCCACGGGCTTGCCCCCGCCCAGCATATGCACGCCCAAGGCCGCGCCCTCCACCCACACACGGTCTATCGCGCCCATGATGCCGCCCACGCCCTGGGATATCTGCCCGCCTTCAAAAGCAGGGCCTGCCGGGGCGGATGCCGCGTGCAGCAAACCCGCGTGCCAGAGCATCAGCTCACCGTTGGTGCCGATATCGCACAGCAGGGCGGTGCCCGGCGCATCGCAAAGGCCGGTCGCCATCGCGGCGCAGGTCAGGTCCGCGCCCATGAACGCCCCGGCGCACGGCGGCAGATAGGTGGGCACCCCATCCAGCAGGAGCGTGTTGCCAAAAAGTGTGTCCGGCACAAAAGGCGCGGTGGCCAGCGCCGCCGGATCGCGCCCGGTGAGCAGGTACAGCATGACGGTGTTGCCCGCGACCACCTGCGCCTGCACGCCCGCAATGCCCGCCGCGCGGCAGGCATTGGCCACGGCGGCGCGGATGGCGCCCTGCGCCAGATCGCGCAGGGTGGCAAGCCCCCCTGCCAGCGCGTAGCTGATGCGCCCCATCACATCCGCCGCGATGGCGGCCTGCGGGTTCACGGCTGCATGCTCGCCCAGGAGCGCGCCGGTGCGCAGGTCATACACCCGCGCCACAAGGGTGGTGGTGCCCAGATCGATGGCCGCGCCATAGGCGCCAGGCATGGGCATGCGCTCATCGGACGCACCGGATGGCGCAGCAGCAGCCGACGGATTCGGCTGCGTGCCTGCCAGGTGCGCCGTTGGCATTGAGGTGGCGATACCAGCCGGAGGGAGCCCCTCTGCCGCTTGGGGCGTGGCGATCGCGGCCTGATCGTTGCCAGTCAAGGGCTGCCGGATGCCATCCGCGGCATGCCAGGCGGCGGTCTGATTGGCCTGAAAAGGCGCGGCTGCACCGGCAAATATTGCCTTGCGGGCAGCGGACGGCTGTTTGGCCGCCGTGGGGGTCGCCGTTTCGATGGCCGTCCAGGGCTGGTGGGGCTGCAGCGCAACGGTGGCATCCCCCAGCAGCACGGCCTGGCAGGCCAGCCGCACGCCAGCCCGCAACTCCGCCGGGGTCGGCGGGCACACTGCGCCGGTGAGGGATAGCACCGAGCATTGGCCGCAGGTGCCGCGCCCGCCGCAGGGCTGCATCACGGCAAACCCGGCGGCCAGCAAAGCCGCACCCAGCGTGGGCGTGCCTGTAAAGGCAAAGGGGTGCGTGCGCCCGTCCTGGTGGATGGTGAGGGTCGGCATGGGCGTGGCTCCTCTCGGCAGGCGTGCGTGGGGCGGCAGGGCGTGCAGGCGTCGGGGCAAGCGGCTGCCCTGCATGCGGCAGGCGTGCTATTGTAGGTTGCCCAGCTCGGCATACAGCGCCATCACGCGCTCCCGCACATCGCCGGGCAGGCGGTTGCGCAGCCACAGGTTGAGCCAGGCGCGCGGCTCGGCGGTGCGCTGAGCCCTCCAATGCTGGGCAATGAGCAACGCCTTTTTCGCGCGGCCGGGCATCAGCAGGTAGAGCACAAACCAATCCGCCAGGGAACAAAGCGGGATGGGCACGCCGCGCTGTTCTGCGTGGCGGGCGATGCGCGTTGCATCAAAGGGGAAGGAGAACACGCCTTCCTTGCGGCGTACGGCAAAGCCGCAGAGCAGGTCCAGCTCCACGCCCTGCCAGGTATATTCCTGAAAATGTGCTGTGGCATAGGTGCTGCTGGGCGCGGCGGGCGGCGAGGGGATCGCGCCCAGCTCTTCCAGCGCCTGCTGCGCCGTAGGCAAGCTGCCCTGCGCAATGAGCAGGTCAAAATCCTCGAATGCGTCTGTTACGCCTTCATAATAGAGCATGGCCGATGCGCCCAGACCCCAAACGACCCCGGCATCGTTCAGCGCCTGTGCGATGTGTGCCAGGATGGCGAGTTTGGCTTCCTGATCCACGGTCTCACCCCTTTGGTTGATACTGCCAGTATAACCAATGAAGCCGCGGTGCGCAAGGGGTTGATGCATGCAAAGGGCGCATGCTGCAGGCCGCGGCGCGCCCGCCCGGCGAAGCGGACCGCGGCATACAAAACAGGCGCGGCTGCTTCCGAAAGGGGAAGCGCCGCGCCTGTCCATGGCTCCACCAAACCCAGCCAAGGGTGTTGCTGCTCAGCTGGCAGCGCATCGGGCTGCGCCCCGGCGTTTGGAAGCGCAGTTGCGCAGGGCTGCAAACCCCGCCGCACTAGCCAATGAAGTTCCCGATCGCCTGCTGGCCGTATGTGCCGTGCGCCTGGCTCTGCCAAAAGCTTTGCAGCAGGCCGCCTTGGGCTTTGCCGGCGCGGCGGATGGCCGCCCGCTGCCCGGCGCTACCTTTGAAAACGCACAGGGAATCTGCTATGCTCTCCCTTGGCCGGCCGCAGGACTACAGTTCCGCGCCGTTGGTGGCCATCACGTGCTGGTACCAATAGGCACTGTCCTTGGGGATGCGCTGCTGGGTGGCAAAATCCACATACACAAGGCCAAAGCGCTCCTTGTAGCCGCTGGACCACTCAAAGTTATCAAACAGCGACCAGGCCAGGTAGCCATACACATCCACGCCTTCCTCGGCAGCGCGGCGCAGGGCGCGCAGGTAGCGGTGGTAAAAATCAATGCGGTTGGGATCGTGCACCGCCCCGTCCAGGGACACCACATCATGCGCGCTCAACCCGTTTTCGGCGATGAGCACAGGCTTTTGGTAGCGGTCATACAGGAAGCGTGAGCCCCAGTAGAGCACATCCGGGGTGATGGGCCAGTCGTTGGCGCTGCGCGGGTGCCCCGCCGGCCAGTTCACCTCGCCCACGCCGGCCTGGAAGGGGCTGCCCTGATAGAAGTTGTGCGCAGCAAAATCGATCGGCTGACCGATGAGCGGCAGCGATGCCTCAAAGCCGCGCGGCAGGTATTGGCCCAGAACGGAAAGCCCGTCCTCCGGGTAATGTCCAAGCTGTACGGGGTCCGCCCACCAGCCATTGCACCAGGCAAACTGGTTGGGATCCTCCGGCATGGCAAAGAAGGCATGCCGGGCGGTGGCCACATCCTCCGGGGCGTCGGTCAGGGGCATGGGCGCGGGGCCGCAGCCTACAAAGCCGATGCGTGCCCCCGGCGCCAACTCGCGGATGCGCCGCACGGCCAGGCCGTGCGCCAGATGGATGTGGTAGGTCATGGGCACCGTATCGCACAGCGACATCCGAAGCCCCGGCGCCATGGCGCCTTCCACATTGCCCAGGGCGATGACGCACTGCGGCTCATTAAAGGTGAAATAATCCATCACCCGGCCGGCAAAATGGCGTGCCACCAGCGCGGCATACTGCTCAAACCACACGGGCGAATCGGGGTTTTGCCAACCGCCGCGCCGCTGCAGCGCGCTGGGCAGATCCCAGTGGTACAGCGTGACCAGCGGCTGGATGCCCGCGGCCAGCAGCGCATCGATCAACGAATCATAAAAGGCGAGCCCGGCGGCATTGACCTGCCCCACGCCTTCCGGCAGGATGCGCGGCCAACTGAGCGAGAGACGGTAGTGCTTCACGCCCAGGGACTGCATCAGCGCCACATCATCCCGGAAGCGGTGGTAGTGGTCGCAGGCGACATCGGCATTCTGATCCTGATACACCTTGCCGGGCGTATGGCTGAAATCATCCCAGATGGAGCGGCCCTTGCCGTCGGCATCCGCCGCGCCCTCGATTTGGTAGCTGGAGGTGGCAACGCCCCATACAAACCCTTCACGAAACCCCATAATGACCTCCGTTGGCCGCGTGCGCGGCATGTATTGGTTCGATACTACGATACTTTAGCCAAAAAAACAAGGGAATTTTACCAAACAATACAAAACAGGCGCATGGCTCCCGCCGGCAACGCATCCGCTGTCGCCGCGCATGGAAAAGCTCTTCACATAAACTGGCGGCGCGGGTTTCCCCGCGCCGCCAGTCTGCTGGCCAACCCAACCGGATCCGGAAGCCGCAACTCATCTCGCCTGCGGCGCTCATGGGCTCACGCGGAACGCATGATAAAGCCGCCCGCGGGCATGGATGTTTCCTTGCACCCCGTCAGTGCGCAGCCCTTGACCCTTTTCCGCCGCGGCGGGGTTTGCGGGCAAGTAAGGGCGTGCAGCCGCCTCAGCGCACAAACTGCTCCATATAGCGCTTGCTCAGGTACAGGGAGTCCAGCACCTTCTCGCGGGTGCCTTCAAAGGCGTAATCCTCCACCTCGATGCAGGCATAGCCGTCATAGCCGATGTCCGTGAGCGCGGAAACATAGCTGCCCCAATCCACATCGCCCAGCCCAGGCAGCTTGGGGTTCATGTACTCCAGCGGGTAAGCCATCACGCCCACCTCGTTCAGGCGGTCAGGGTACAGCTTGATATCCTTGAAGTGCACATGGAAAATCTTGTCCCGAAATGCGTACAGGGGCTTGACATAATCGATCCGCTGCCACACAAAATGGGAAGGATCGTAGTTAAGGCCCAGGTTTTTGGAGGGCAGCAGGTCAAAGACCTTGCGCCAGATGGCCGGGGTGGTCATCAGGTTCTGCCCGCCCGGCCACTGATCCCGCCCAAAGAGCATGGGGCAGTTTTCAATGGCGATGCGCACGCCCAGCTCCTCGGCCAGGGCAAGGATGGGCGGCCACACCTGGGCGGCCAGGGTCAGGTTCTCCTCCACGGTCTTGGTCTGATCCCGGCCCAGGAAGGTGGTCACCATGTTCACACCCAGCAGGTGGCTTGCGCGGATCACCTTCATCAGGTGCGCCACGGCGGCTTCACGCCTTGCGGGATCGCCGTCCATGGTGTTGGGGTAAAACGCCAGCGCGCTGATGCTCACGCCCTTTTGAGCGCAATAATCCAGCAGGTAGGCCGCCTTGGCTGCGTCCAGCGCATCCACATCAATGTGGCTCACCCCTGCATAGCGGCGCTCCGCCTTGCCTGCCGGCCAGCAGGCCACCTCAAGGCAGCGGTAACCCAGCCGTGCGGCGGTATCCACCGCTTCTTCAAAAGTCCAACCGTCCAGAATCGCGCTCACCAATCCAAGTTTCATTTCTTGTCATGCTCCTTTCAAACGGCGCGGAGGGCGCTTGCGTCCCCTCCCTGCCCTCATACGGAATCCCGAAGCACCAGTTCCGTCTTGAGCAACACCTGACGGCTCTCGGCGGAGGGGTCTTGCATTTTATCGCCCAGCACCTCGCAGGCCATATAGCCCAGCTGGAACTGCGGCATGTTCACGGCGGCCACGCTGGGGTGGCTCACCATGGAAATATAGGTGTTGTCAAACCCGATCAGGGCACAATCCCCGGGGATCGCCACGCCCTCGATGCTGGCGGCCTTGACCACCGCCGCGGCGAACATGTCGCTGGCGGCCAGGATGGCGTCCGGCCTTTCCCGCGCGGTCAACAGCTGGCGCGCCACGGCAAAAGAGGTATCAAATCCCATTTCCGTGACCTTGCACACCAGCGAGGCATCCACCCCGATGCCCGCCTCCAGCAGCGCATCGGCATAGCCGCGGTAGCGCTGGCGGGCATACTTGTATTTGTCCGGCCCATTGATGAGCGCCACGCGCTTGCGCCCGCGCGTGAGCAGGGTGTGCACGGCATTTTTGGCGGCGGTATAATCATCCACGCTTACGTAGGGCAGCGGGCTGTTTTCATTATATTCGGCGCACTGCACCAGCGGCGCCACACGGTCGATGGCCGCCAGGGTGCCTGCATCGTTCACAGGGCTGAGCAGGATGCAACCGCCCGCGCTGACCATGTGCAGCAGATCCGTCAGCCGCCTGGTGTGGCCGTCCAGATTGCCCTCCACAAAAATGAGCGTTTCCAGCCCGCGGTTTTTGGCGCTGACCTGAATACCCTTGACGATCATTGCATAAAAAGGATTGTCAAGGTTGGGCAGCACAACCACGATGAGCCCCTTGCGCGCCGGCGCGCCCGGCTCCTCCCGCTGGTAGCCCAGGTGTTCCATGGCGGCGCTCACCTTGGCAACGGTTGCATGGCGCACGTTGCCCTTTTCATTGAGTACCCGGGAAACCGTCGCGATGGAGACGCCGGCGAGCTCCGCCACCTCGGTGATGGTCGGCTCCGCTCCCTTTTTTTTCATGGTTGGATGCGCCTCCCTCCGGCACGAGCGTGCATTGGCTGCACCGATTATAGCACACCCCTTTGCAGGATGTAAAGCCGGAGCGGCAAAATGTAACGTTTACATTGCGACGGACAAAACAATACGTTAGAAAACGTTTGTATGGTTGGAATCACGAAGATACCGCAGTTTGTGAAAACTTATGAAAACTTTAGCGTTTCGGTTGACAGATGAAAACGCCTGTGATATTCTTGGGGCAAGCAAAAGGAACAGAAAACTGTGGTAGAACCGGGGTTTTCTGCGTCTTTTTGAGCGAATCCGCCTCCCGCTTTGGGCGGGGGAGCCATGTAAACAATGTGAAACGGAGGAATTCAATCATGAAAAAGATTCTGGCCGTCATCCTCGCACTGACGCTGTGCCTGGGCGCCTTCACGCTCACCGCATCCGCCGAGACCGCGAAGTTCAAGGTCGGCATCCTGGCCCCGGCGGTGACTCACGGCTGGGTGGCCGGCGTGGCCTACAATGCTGAGGCGCGCTGCAAGGAACTGGCCGACACCGTGGACTACAAGCTCTACACCTCCACCAACGCGGAGGAGATGACCGCCCAGCTGGACGACCTCAAAACCTGGGGTGCACAGGCCATCGTGGCTTTCCCACAGTGGCAGGGCATGGAAGTACCCATCCAGGCTGCGATTGACGAGGGCATCGTGGTCGTGAACTTCGACATCAAAATCGATGCCACCGGCATCTACCTGGTCACCGGCGACAACGAGAGCATGGGCGTGGAAAGCGCCAAGTACATCGTTTCCAAGATCGGCACCACCGGCACCGTGGTCGCGCTGAGCGTGCCCACCAGCGGTTCCGTGTCCGAGCTGCGCATGAAGGGCTTCAACGATACCATCAAGGAAATCGCGCCCGACATCAAAGTGATCGAGTACGCCACCAAGTTCACCCGTGAGGATGGCCTGAAGGATTTCAGCGATATCCTGGCTGCCAACCCGCAGATCGACGCTGTGTACAGCCTGGACGATGAAACCTCCATCGGCGCGCTGCAGGCCATCGCCGATGCCGGCCGTACGGACGTCAAAGCCATCACCGGCGGCGGCGGCATGCAGGAGTATTTCAAGATGATGCCCGAGAATCAGGACATCTGGATCTGCTCCGCGCTGTACAGCCCCCTGATGGTCAAGGACGCTGTGGATATGGCTGTGGCCGTGCTCAGCGGCGAGACCGTGGAGCCCGTGAAGGTGATCCCGACCACCATCGTGGATCGTGACAACGCCGCGGACTTCATCGACCCCAACAACACCGTGTATTGATGCAAAACCGCTGCCTGCCCCTTAGGGCAGGCAGGGCAAGCAAAGCGGGGGCTGTGGCAGGCGCCATGGCCCCCTTGCTACGGTTTCACATCCTTGGCGCCGCTACATCACGGGGACCGCATGCCGCCTTGCCGCGAAAGGGTCGCGCAGCAGCGCTGCGGCCTACCTTGCGCCGTGCATAGCGGCGTGGCATCACGCGTGAGCTTTGATGCATCAGGGATCCAAACCGTATCCATGCACCCGGCGCCTGAGCCCCGCCGTGGCGGCGGGCATGTACCATAACACAAGCCCCCCGCAGGGGCAGTTTTTGGCTCCGGTGCGCGGCGCCCCCTATGCGCCGCCCGCCCGGAGTGGTATACTATGGAAAACGTTGCCCCGGCGCGGGGTGGCCGCGCGTTGAAAAAAGTGCACAACAGGCGTTTTCCGCAAGTGACACAGGATGGGATGTGAGCATCGCATGCAGCTTACGATGCAGGGAATCTGCAAAGCCTTTGGAGCAAACGTGGTGTTGAGAACGGTGGATTTTCACCTTGAGGGCGGGGAAATTTGCGCGCTGCTGGGTGAAAACGGCGCGGGCAAATCCACGCTGATGAACATCCTGGGCGGCGTGCTGTTGCCCGATGCGGGCACCATTGCGCTGGACGGGGTGGAAAAAGTGTTCCATGACCCGACGCAATCCCTTTCGGCAGGCATCGCGTTTATCCATCAGGAGCTGAACCTGATCAACGACCTGCCGATCTATGAAAATATGTTTATTGGCCGCGAGCTCAAGAAGCCCGGCGGTTTTCTGGACCATGCGGAAATGATCCGCCGCACGCGGGATGTGTTTGACCGCATGGGGCTGAGCATCGACCCGCGCGCGATGGTGCGCGACCTGGACGCAAGCTATAAGCAGATCGTGGAAATCAGCCGGGCGCTGCTGATGAACGCCAGCCTGATCATCATGGATGAGCCTACCACCTCGCTGACCGACCCGGAGATCCAGCGGGTGTTTGCCATGCTGCGCACGCTCAAGGCGCAGGGTGTGGGCATCGTGTTCATCTCCCACAAGCTGCGGGAAGTCATGGAGATCTGCGATCGCTACACCGTGCTGCGCGATGGCGTAATGGTGGCGGAAGGCCGCGTGGCGGAAATTACCGTGAGCGGCCTGGCGCGCCACATGGTTGGGCATGAAGTCAAGAGCGATACCATGGGGCACAACGGCACCCGTGGGGAGGAACGCCTGCGCGTGACCGACTTGACGCGGGAGCCCTTTTACCGGCATGTGAACCTGACGGCCTATGCCGGGGAGGTGCTGGGCATTACCGGCCTGCTGGGCGATGGCCGCAGCGAGCTGATGAGCACCGTCTTTGGCGCGGAAGGGGACTATACGGGTGAGATCTGCGTGGGGGGAAAACCCGTGCGCATGAAAAGCACCGGGCAGGCAGTGGCGCTGGGCATCGGCTATGTGCCCCGCAACCGCAAGGAAAACGGCATTGTCAAAGATATGAGCATCCTGGAAAACGGCTCCATCGTCACCTGGCCGCGGTTGGTGCGGCGGGGGCTGATAGACCGGCGGATGCAGACCGCAGAGTTTGACCGGCAGAAGCGGGCGCTGAGCATCAAGCTGGAGCGCATCAACGACCTGATCACCAGCCTTTCGGGCGGCAACCAGCAAAAGGTGGTGCTGGCCAAATGGCTGAGCGCGGGGCCCAAGGTGCTGGTGCTGGATAACCCCACGCAGGGTGTGGATGTGGGCGCGAAGGAAGAGATTTACGATATCATCCGCAAGCTGGCGGATGAGGATGTCGCGGTGATCGTGCTCAGCAGCGAGGCGCAGGAGATCATCCGGGTGTGTGACCGGGCGCTGGTGATGTACCATGGCGCGGTATGTGACGAGGTGTCCGGCGAACGGATGACCGAGCATGAGATGATGCGGCTGGCGACCGGCGGCTAAGGCATCCGGGCAAGCAAGCCACAGCCGATGCAAAGGCAACCATCCCATGTAACAGCGCAGGGGTGAATTACCTGCCGGGGCCAGGGCTCAGCCCAGACGGCCTTTCCTCTGATTTTCATTTCGATCCCCTGATTTGTGAAACGCGAAGGGAGCAATAACAGATGGAACACACCCAACCGAAACAATCTCCCCTGCAATGGGTCAAACAGAGCTGGAAAACGCAGCCGCTGTTTTCCACGGCGGTCGCGCTGCTGGTGATGGTGGTGCTGCAAACGCTGGCGCTGGGCTTTTCCTACGCAAACTTTGGCGAATGGTTTGCTGCGTGGGGCAAAAACTGGATCAACATCCTGCGCAATAATGCAGGCGTAGGCATCATCGCGCTGGGCATGACGTTTGTGATCATCTCCGGGGGCATCGATCTGGCGGTTGGCTCCACGATGGTGGGCATCGGCGCGGTGATCATGGTGCTGATCGACGGCAACGCCAACGGGCTTTTGACCCGTATCGGCATCACGGGTGCTCCGGCATTCCTGATCGCGATTGCGGCAGGCATTTTGGTGGGCGTGCTGCTGGGCGAGGCTTCCGGCGCGCTCATTGCGCACAGCGGGCTGCCGCCGTTCATCGCTACGCTGGGCATGATGAAAATTGCCCGCAGCGTGACCCAGCAGTTCATGCAAGGCGTGCAGCCGGCCGTGCCCAAGGATTTTCTGGGCATCGCCAACACGCGCATCGGCGGGGAAATCGTGCTGCCCATCCTGTACTGGCTGTTGCTGGCGGGCGTTTTGTATGTGGTCAGCAAACACACGGCGTTTGGGCGGCAGGTGTTTGCGGTGGGCTCCAGCGAGCGCACGAGCAAGCTGTCCGGCGTGAATGTGAAAAAAATCAAGCGCCGGGTCTATGTGCTCATGGGCGGGTTGGTGGCGGTGGCATCGGTCATCCAGATCGCGCGCATCGGCAGCATGGACTACGCCAACGCGGGCAGCGGCTATGAAATGGACGCCATCGCGGCGGTCATCATCGGCGGCACCAGCATGAGCGGCGGGCGCGGCTCCGTGCTGGGCACGGTGCTGGGCATGCTCATCCTGGCGGTCATGAACAACCTGCTCAACCTGATCGGCGTGCCGCCGTTTTTGCGGGAGGCCTTCAAAGGCGTGATCGTGGTGGCGGCCGTGCTGCTGCAAAAAAAGGATAGCGCAAACTGATGCGGCCAGGCCGCATGCGGGGCGATGGCGGCCACGCGCCGCAGCGCCCCGCGCTTGATTTTTGGCGAAAGCCACCAAGGAGGTACCCCCATGCTTAGAGTTGGCATCATCGGCTGCGGCAAAATCACGCAGGTGCGGCATTTGCCGGAATATGCGCAAAACCCTGACGCGCGCGTGACCGCATTGTTTGACCTGAACACGCAGCGCGCCGCCGAGCTGGCCGCGCAGTACGGCGCAGCGGTATACCCCAGTTATCAGGCCATGCTGGACGATCCGGCCATCGATGCGGTGAGCGTGTGCACCGCCAATGACACCCACGCGGAAATCACCCTGGCGGCGCTGGCCAAGGGCAAGCATGTGCTGTGCGAAAAACCGATGGCCACCACCCGCGCGGATTGCGAGCGCATGGCCGACATGGCGCGCCAAACCGGCAAAACGCTCATGATCGGCCAGAACCAGCGGCTGGCGGGCGCGCATGTGAAGGCGCGGGCGCTCATCGCCGCCGGGGAAATCGGCACGCCGATCACGTTCCGCACATCCTTCCGGCACGGCGGGCCGGAAACGTGGAGCATCGACCCGGGCGCGGGCACCTGGTTTTTTGACCGCAAGCGCGCGGTCATGGGCGCCATGGCCGATCTGGGTATCCATAAGACCGACCTGATCCAATACCTGCTGGGGCAAACCGTGGTGGAAACCAAGGCGACCCTGACCACGCTTGACAAGCGGCTGGCGGACGGCAGCCTGATCGGCGTGGATGATAACGCCATTTGCATCTATACCATGAGCGGCGGCGCCATCGGCACCATGACGGCCTCCTGGACGGACTATGGCCCCGAGGACAACGCTACTGTGATCTGGGGTACGCGCGGCGTGCTCAAGATTTATGAGGATCCGGCGCACGCCCTGGTGCTGCACCGCGTGGGCGGCGCGGTGGAAACCTTTGATGTGGAGGAGATCCAGACCAACGACAAGCAGACCAAGAGCGGCGTGATCGACCTGTTTGTGGATATGGTAGCCGGCAAGGCCGAGGGCATCACGGCGGATAGCGTGGTCACGGCCATGCGCGCGGTGTTTGGCAGCATCGAAAGCTCGGAAACCGGCATGGCCGTCAAGGTGAACGGATAATCCGGTTTCCGTGATGGACATACCTGCGTTCACAGGGTCAAACCCCCGTGAGCCGGATGCATTTTGACCCCCTTACAACAGCACACAGGCGCGGGGCGGGCTGGGCTCAGCGCCCGCGCCTGTGCCCATCAGAAAGGAGCACCCGATATGACGCGCATCCTCGCCGGTAACTCCAACTGCTATCACGGCTACACCATCGAGCAGGCCATTCAGGGCATTGCGGCCGCCGGATTCCGTTACATAGAGCTCACGGCCACCAAGGGCTGGACGGAGCATGTGTCGCCGGATATGCCCTTTGCGCGCCTGCTCCAGATTCAGGATCAGCTTCGCGCCGCCGGGCTGACCCCCTTTGCCATGAGCGGGCACTGCAACCTGATGGATACCGCACGCATCGGCGATTTTGTCCAGAACATCCGGCTGGCGGCGTTTTTTGGCTGCCGGTACATTGTGACCTCCATTGGCGAGGCGCACCTTGCGGATCAGGCGGTGGCCACGCACGCGCAGGTGGCCGGGCACATCCGGGCGCTGCTGCCGGAGCTGGAAGCCCACAGCCTGACGCTGGTGCTGGAGACTCACGGCCACGAGCACGGCACCGGCAAGGTGCTGGCCGAGATCGTGCGGTTAGTCAACAGCCCGCGTGTGCGCATCAACTACGATACCGCCAACGTCATTTTTTACGGCAATGTGGATCCGGCGGAGGATCTGGCTGCCTGCGTGCAGGATGTGGGCTATGTGCACCTCAAGGATAAGGGCGGCGAGCGCACCGTGTGGGATTTTCCCGCGCTGGGGCAAGGCTGGGTGGATTTTCCGCGCATCTTTGAAGTGCTGCGCGCCGCGGGCAATGAGAGCCCCCTGAGTGTGGAAATCGAGTTTACGCAGGCGGGCGCGCGGGACGTGCATGAGGTGGATGAGGCCATGCGTGCCAGCGCGGCGTACTTGGTCAGTCAGGGCTTTGCGCTGTGACCCACCCCTAAACAGGCGGGCGGCGGGGCATTTGCAGCCCGGCAGTCGCAGCCCTCCTAACGGGCATCAGGGCACAAAGCCAACAGCATAAGGAGGATGGCGTATGAACATCGCAATCATCGGTGTGGGCGGTATGGGTACGGTGCATTACCATAACTACCGGCATATCCCCGGGGCGCAGGTCGCTGCGGTGGTAGGGCGTACGGATGCTGACCGCGCCCGCGCCGCCGAGTGGGGCGTGCCCATCTTTGACACACTCACGGCGTTGTGCGCGGCGGTGCCGATTGATCTGGTGGATATCTGCACACCTACCTTCCTGCACAAGGAGCTTGCGCTGGAAGGGTTTGCGCTGGGCAAGCATGTGATCACGGAAAAACCCATTGCGCTGACGGTGGCAGATGCCCAGGCAATGTACGCCGCGGCGGATGAGGCGGGAAGGCACCTGTATGTCGCGCAGCTGCTGCAGTTCAGCCGTGAGGTGCAAACGCTCAAGCAAATCACGCGGGACGGCGTGTATGGCAAGCCGCTGGACGCATGCTTTGAGCGGCTTTCGGCGTGCCCGCAATGGGCGCAGGGCGGGTGGCTGTTTGACCGGAGCCGCAGCGGGCTGCTGCCCTTTGACCTGCACATCCATGATCTGGATATGATCGTGAGCGTATTTGGCAAGCCGGAGACGGTCGCGTATACCTCCTGCGGCGGCGCGGATAAGCCGTACCGGGAGCAGTACCGTTTCCAGTATGGCTATCAGGGGTTTCATGTCAACGCGGAGGCCGGGTGGTTCAGCGCGTGCATCCCGTTTACGGCGCGCTGGCGGGTGTATTATGAGCGCGGTATGCTCATCTGCGATGCGGAGGGGCTTACCGGCTATCATGCGGATGGCACCGTGACGCGTTATGATGTGGAGGATGCGGTAAAAATCCCCACAGGGATCAATGTGCCGCCGACGGGTTGGTTTTTGCGGGAGCTGGCGCATTATGTGGATTGTGCGCAGCAGGGAATCGCGTCGGATGTGGTGCCACGGGAGCAGGTGCTCACGGTGGTCGGGATTTTGGAGGGGATCGAGGCATAGGATTGTCATTTGCCCCCACCCCCGCCGCAGCGGAAAAGGGTCAAGGGGCAGTGCCCCTTGCGAGGTTTGGGGCAGCGCCCCAACGTCCCTCCAAACATCCCCAGCGAGCGAACGGCCGCGAAGCGGCCATGAGGCGAGCGGCAAAGGCCGCAAGCCGGAAACACACCACGCAAACGCTCGTAGGCGAGCCATACCCCAACGCACAGGACTCAGGGAGGGCATCATGCCCTCCTTTTTTGATTGCGGTTACAGGCGGTTACATGTGAAAAAAACGCGTAACCATGCCCGCGCCAAGCACATTAGGGATTGTGCGCAGCGCCTGCGTGGCGTATGATATTCTCAAAGGACAGGAACATATAGGGGGAAAAACCATGAGGCGGAAAAGCTTATGCGCGGGAATGGTGGCTGCTGCGCTTGCGCTGTGGTGGCTGTGCGGCTTGCCCGCTGGGCGGATGGCTGTGGCGGCGGAGCAAAGCGCGGCGGCTTCCACGGTGGTCAGGCTCTCGGTGCCCAGCCGGCACACCGGCATAGCCATGCCGGTGCTGGTGTATCTGCCCGCTGGTTATGATGCGGGCGTCGCATACCCGGTTTGGTATGGGCTGCATGGCTACAGCACCACCCAGAGCATGTGGCTGACCCATGCGGGCATCGGCGATGTGGCGGATGCATTGATCGCGCAGGGCAGCCTACGCCCGTTGATGATGGTGTTCCCCCTGACCCGCTATGACAGCGCTAAAACCATCCGGGCGGATATGGCGGATGGTGAGCGCGGTGCCAGCCAGATGGAGCGTTTTGTGTGCGAGGAGCTGGTGCCCTACATCGATGCGCACTACGCCACGCAGGCCGCGCCGGAAGGCCGTTTTATCGGCGGGTTTTCGATGGGCGGGCTTTTTGCACTGCAGATCGGGCTGCACCACCCCGCGTTGTTTGGCAAGATCGGCGCGTATAGCCCAGCCCTCACCAAGGATGATTTTGGCGGCGCAGCGTTTGATGTTTGGCTCAACTACGATAACCCGACACCGGCGGCCGATGTGCGTGATTATGCCTGCACGCACGGCCTTGCGGGTTTGCAGATCGATCTGGACTGCGGGGCGGCAGGCGACCCGTTTGCGGCGGGGGCGGCATCGCTGGCACAAGCGCTGCAGGCGCGGGGCGTGGCGGTGCGCTTTGCCCAGCATGGCGGCGGTCACACCCTGCAGGCGGATCGTCTGGCAGGCTACCTGCTTTTCTATGCCGGAAAGGAGTAGCCGCGCCTGCGCTCTGGCATGACACCCCCGGCGCATAGGCCAAACCGGCCGTGTGCCCTGCCCCCAGCCGCCGCTGCGCAGACCCCGGTGGGTTTCGCCATGCAACCCCCGGCGACCAGCCTTGCTTGCCCGGGCAAAAGCCGTGGTGTATCGCTGCCCGCCCTGCCCCAAAACCGCGCAGAGACGCGCGATGCGTCACTTGCGCGTGTTGTGTTTTGCAGGGGAGGATGTTATAATTTAGGCAAACATGCATGAAACGACGCGGCGCGGCCGCATGAGAGGTGACAGTATGGCGACGGTAACGTATAAATGCCCCAACTGCGGAAGCTATCTGGCCTTTGACCCGGACGACCAGAAGTGGAAGTGCGATCGTTGCGGCTCGGTCTTTGAGGAAAAAACGCTGCTGGCCAAAGCGGCGGAGTATCAGCAGACGGCTGATGCCCAGGCCGCCCAGCAAGCGGCGGAGGATGCACAGGAAAGCGCCACCCAATCCGAAGCAAGTGATGCGGGCGGCGGGCGGCAAGTCTATTACAACTGCCCCAGCTGCGGCAGCGGCATCATGACGGATGAAACCACCGTAGCCACACACTGCTACTATTGCCACAATCCCGTGGTGCTGCAGGGCAAGCTGACCGCCGATATGAAGCCGGACCTGGTGCTGCCTTTTTCCATCGGCAAGGAAAAGGCCACCGAGGCCTTCATGCAGTGGGTCAGTAAAAAACGCTTTGTGCCCAAGGGCTTCTTTGCCCGCGAGCAGGTGGCCAACATGGAAGGGGTCTACTACCCTCATTTTGTGACGGATGCAACGCTGGAGGGCAGCTACGAGGGGCAGGGGCAGCGTGTGAACGTGTTTGACCAAGGGCAGTATGTGGTCACGCAAACAGAGCACTATGCCATCACCCGCCGCGGCAAGATCGCGTTTCAAAATGTGATGCGCCCGGCGCTCAAGGCGACGGATCGCAAGCTGAGCGATGGTATCCACCCCTTCCCGCTTACGGAGCTCAAGCCGTTTTCCGGTGCCTACCTGTCCGGCTTCCTGGCGGAGCGCCGTGATATTACCCAGAGCGAGGCCACCGCGGATGTGGCGGACGAGCTTACCGGCTATGTAAAGCCGCTGCTCACCCAGACGGTGCATTTCCCCACCTACCAGGGCAGCGCCAGCGCGCGCGTGCTGGGGCAAAAAAGCCGTTATGTGCTCTTGCCCACCTGGGTGCTCACCTATACCAAGGGCGGGGAAAAGGAGCCGTATTACTACGTGATGAACGGCCGCACCGGCGAGGTGTGCGGCAAGCTGCCCATTGACGGCGGCAAGCTGCGCCTGACGGCGCTGGGCATTGCGGCCATCCTGTTTGCGGCCTACTGTGTGGCTGCGTATTTCCTGTTTTAAGGAGGGGTAAGGTATGATGCGGAAACAACGGATCCTTGCGCTGCTGCTGGCGGCGCTCCTTACCCTGGCAGCGGGCACGGCCATGGCGGCCGCAGCGACGGGCAGGCGTGTGTATGACAATGCGGACCTGTTTACCCCGGTGCAGGAGGAGGCGCTGGCCAATGCCATCGCCGATTTCCAGAGCGCCACGGGTATGGATTTTGTGGTGCTCACCAGCAACCAGGCCCATGGGGACAGCTCCCAGCAGACCATTGCCGATGCGTTTTATGATAAGGGCGGCTTTGGCCTGGATGCGGAAAACAGCGGTGCGCTGTACTACATCGATATGTATGACCGCCAGGAGTATATTTCCACCACCGGTCAAATGATCGATTACCTGACGGATGAGCGCATCGAGCAGGCGCTGGATGTGAGCAACCCCAACCTGCGCGCCGCGCATTACGCCGATGCTGCGCTGGCGATGCTCCAAAAGGTGCAAAGTTTTGTCAAGGCAGGCATCCCGGAGGGGCAGTACCGCTATGATGTGCTCACCGGGCAGGTGCTAACGGCGCGGCATAAGGTGCTCACCACCACGGAAATGCTTGTGGGCGGCGGCATCTGCGTGTTGTTCATGCTAATTTTCATGGGTGCGGTCAAAAGCCGCTACAAGCTCAAGGGCAGTACCTACCAATATGATTACGCCACCAACGCACAGGTGGATATGACGGAAAGCCATGACGATTACCTGCGTACCACGGTCACGCGCACGCGCAAGGCNNCTCGGGCGGCGGCGGCGTGAGCCACGGCGGCGGCGGGCGCGGGTTCTAGGCAAGGCTTGGCGCTGTGCCGGCGGCACGCGGGCGAGGGCGCTCACGCCGCGCGGTATCAAAGGCGGCGCAAGGCTGGGCGGTGCGCTGTCGCGGGCCTGGCTGCACGCACGCGGCGCACACAACCATCAGGCGGGCAAAAGGGCGCAAACGGCCTGTTTCGCTCGCCTGATGCTGTTCACGGCTTGCCGGCACCGCGCAAACCGGCGGCGCAAGCAGCCAATATGTTGGGAAGATGGGGTGCATCGTATGAACCAACCGGTACGCTATGCCACGGAACGCATCGCCCTGCGCCTGCTGGCGGCGGTGGCGGCGGTGCTGATCTTCCGCTTTGCGCTGCCCTTTGTGTGGGACGCGCTTTCCCCGTTTATCATCGCCATTCCCATTGCGGCGGCCTTGCAGCCCTTGATCCGCGTTTTTGAGCGGCGGCTGCACATGAACCGCGGCGCGGCGGTGGCGTTTTGGGTGGTGCTGTTTGCCGCCGCGATGCTGGCACTCGTCTATTGGTTTGTGAGCTTTGCCGTAGGGCAAATCGTGACGGTGGCCAGCAATGCGCCCACACTGGTCAACGGTGCCATCGGCGTGCTGCGGGAGGCCTCCGACCGTATTTTGGATGCGGCGGAAAAACTCTCCGGCACCGTGAGCGATAGCCTGCGGGATTCCCTGAACACCGGCTTCAAATGGCTGGGGGAGCAGGGCACCGCGCTGGCGGGCGCAACGCTCAACCTGCTGCTTGGCTTTGCGTCCAGCTTGCCCTATGCGCTGGTATATGCCAATTTTCTGATCCTGGGAGTCTATTTCATCACCCGGCGCTATCCGGCGCTGCATGACCGTATTTTCCCGCCCAAGCCCGAGGCCGCCGCGGAGGATAGCATCACCATGCTGCGCCGCTCGGCGGTGCGCGGGGTCATCGGCTATGTGCGGGTTCAGGTGCTGTGGTTCATCCTGCTGATGGTGCTTTCCACGGTGTTTTTCCAGTTCATGGGCTTCCAGTACGCAGCGCTGATCGGCGTGGTGGCGGCACTGCTGGAGATGATCCCGCAATTTGGCTGCGGGGTGTTTTTCATTCCGTGGGCGGCGGTGTGCTTTATCATTCAGGATTCGCATTCCGGCTGGGTGATCGTGGCCTTCTATTCGGTCTATAGCATGATGCGCAGGCTGATCGATCCCAAACTTTTGGGCGTAAACCTGGGCATGAGCCCGCTGCTTTCGCTGGTGGGCATGTTTGTGGGCATGCGGCTGGGCGGCGTGCTAGGGCTGATCCTGGGCCCCATCGCCATGGTGGTGCTGGTGAGCGCGGTGCATGCGCGCATCTTTGACGGACTGGCGCACGATGTGGCGCTTCTGGTGCGCTATATGAAGGTGCGCTGGCGGCTGGGGCGCGATACCGACCCGGTGAATGTGGAAAAGTGACCGCGCAAGCCACAGGGTAAAATATGCCACGCGCGATGATTGCGCCGCGCACCGTGCGGGCGTATTCGCACATCCGGCACAGGCGGAAAGAAAAGCGCAGACCGCAGAGGGAGGGACGATCCATGGCACTGCCGGACAAACACCGCTGCCGCTGGCCGCAGGGCGAGCTGATGACTGCTTACCACGATCAGGAATGGGGCAGGCCGCTGCATGATGATCAGAAGCTGTATGAAATGCTCTTTTTGGAGGGATTCCAGGCAGGGCTTTCGTGGTATATCGTGCTTTCCAAACGGGAAGCGTTCCGCGCTGCGTTTTCGGGCTTTGACGCAGCAGCCATTGCCGCCTATGACGAAGCGGATGTTGCCCGCTTGCTGGCGGCAGAAGGCATCGTGCGCAACCGCCTGAAGATTCTGGGCGCCATCACCAACGCAAAGGTGTTTCTTGCGATACAGCAGGAATTTGGCAGTTTTGAGCGGTATCTGTGGGGCTTCGTGAATGGTGTGCCTGTTGTGAGCCGGGAGGATGTTTTTCCCGTGAGCAGCGCTCTGAGCGATGCCGTAAGCAAGGATCTCAAACGACGCGGCATGAAGTTTGTGGGCAGCGTGACCATTTATAGTTTTTTGGAAAGCGTAGGCGTGATCAACGATCACGAGCAGGATTGTTTTGTGATGCGGGAGCTGATGGGGCGCTAAGGTTTCAGAAAACCACACAGCCCCTCCCCCGCCGCAGCGGAAGCAGTGTCAAGGGCGAAAGCCCTTGCGGGGCTTGGGGTGGAACCCCAACCTCCATGCCGCTGCATCATTCCACCTATGCGCGAACAGCCCAAAGGGCTAGGGCGCGGGCGGCAGGAGCATACAGCAGCAGCTCATACTAAGTAAGGCTAACAAACCAACGGCGCGGCGCGTCCCATCGGGATGCGCTGCGCCGTTGGTTTGCTGTGTGCATTGCCAAACCAGCCATACCCGCTGCAAAGCAGGCCTGCGGCTTCCAGAGCTGGGGGCAGCCGGCCTATGATCTCGACTTTGCCTGGGCGCGCCTGCGCAGCCACATCCAGCCATCCGCCAGGGCGCAGGCTGCATAAAAAAACACAAAAGGGGCGTGCGGCGCGTTGTAGCGCGGCAAGGGCACATACATGGCGGTGAGCAGCACGGCGGCCAGCAGGTACAGCGCAGGCAGGTAATAGCCGGGCAGGCTCGGCGGTAGGGCGTTGGGTACAGCGCCCTGCGCAGCAGGCAGCGCGCCATGCGCCCCGTCAAGGGGCGCAGTGCTGCCTTCGCTGCCCGCGCGGGCGGCCTGCCTTCGCCGCCATAGCCGCGCCGCCGGCGGAAACAGCAGCCCGGCGGCCATCAGCGCAAGGAGCGCGTACCAGAGCGCATCCACCGCGCGGGCAGGGATCCCCAGCTTTTGCGGATAGAACGCCATGCAGAGCAGCGTGAAGGGCTTGACAAACGAATGGGTAGCGATCAGGCCCAGCGGATCATCCCGCAGCCACTGCGCCATGCGCGCATCAGCCAGATCCCCGCGCAGGGCAATGCGGCGGTACACATCGCTCTGGTAACCCTCATCCCAAGCTTGCTGGTTCAGGGCGGCCACATCTTCGGCGTAGGTGCCGGCGGGCGCGCCCAGCCCCACATAGCTGCCCAGCAGCTTCTGATCCCCCTGGCTGACCGGGAAGGGCGTAAAGGTGCCCACCACCTGCAGGTTGCGCACGCTCCAGGGCAAAAACACCAGCACCACCATCAGCCCCGCCACGCCTACACGGGGCAGCCAGCGCCGGAGGGGTACCCGCCGCCGCACCAGCAGCGGCAACGCACACAGCGGCGCAAGCAGCGCCAGCCCCTTGAAGGCCATGGCGCCGCACAGGCACAGCACCGCGCCCACAAAACTGGGCAGGTGCCACCCACGCGCGCACCGCAGGGAAAAATAGAGCGTAAACAGGTTCAGGCACAAATAGGGCGTTTCGGTCAGGAACAGACACCCCGCGCTGATGCCGCCTGCATCCAGCGCCAGGATGGCAGCGCCGATGACCCCTGCCCGGCGGCTGTGCAGCAAAGCACCCAGCAGATACACCCCGTAGGCGGCGCAAAGGCCGATCATGGAAAACGCGATGTGGGCAAGCATCAGCCCGCCGGGCGCATAGCCGAACACCGCAAACAGCGCCCCCAGCAGCAGCGGCATGCCCACGCCCAGCACGCCGCTTTGCGCATCCGGGGTGGCATAGGTCACGTAGCCGGTTTTCAGAAAAACGGCGGCGCTGTTGAGGTAGGCGTTATCATCGCTGAAGGTGTTCATGCCCATGGGGTAGGGCAGGTTGGCCAGCACACGCAGCAAAGCGCCGGTTAGCAAAATGCACATCAGCGCCCATGCGGCGGTGCGTGGGCGGATATCGCCCCGGACGCGGAGGTCGTTGTTTTGCATCATGGGAGCACCTCCAGCCAGGCAGCGGTGAGCGTGCCCGGGGCGATGCCGCCGTCCATGGGCATGAGCAGGATGCGCAGCGTGGCCGCATCCGGCGCGGCGCCGGCATAGGGCACGCGCAGGCTGTACAGGCGGGCGCGCTCCTTGTCACTGGACAAGGGCACGGGGATGCGCGCGGTGGCAACAGCCTTGCCCTGCCGGGTCAGCATTGCCTCCAGCGCGATCTGGTAGCCGGTTGTGGTCTGCCCATCGGTGTTCTGGGTGCCGCCGAAATACACATCCGCTTGAAAATCCGCGCCATGCGGGGTCAGGGGGATGGGCTGGGCGGAAATGGTCAGCGCGTCCGTTGCGGGCATCGCCTTCCAGGTGAGGGTCATGGCGTTTTCCTCCGCGGACAGGGACACACCCTCCGGCGCGGCAAAGCCTAATGCAGCAAAGTTTTCAAACCGCGTGGCAAAGGCGGCCACCTGGGCTGGGGCTTGCTTTGCCAGCACATGCCACACCCCCAGCGCCGCCGCCGCGCACAGCAGCAGGATTCCCCAGGCCAGGATGCGCCTCTCTCGCGTTGCCATAGCGTTCCCCCTCGTATTGTGTTGCGGCGCGCGGGCGTCCCTGCAGCGCCTGACCCGGCGGCAGGGACGCCCGTCAACAGGCGTACACCAACTGCGTCATTCGCAGAAGGTGCCCTCCGGTGTGGTGTGGCACACCACGCGCTGTTGGTTCAGCTTGCGGTCGCGGCGGGCTTCCAGCGCCTTAAAGGCTTCGGCCACCGCACTGGGTACCAGCGTGAGCCCAAGGATGATGCCCCAATCTACCAGCCCGATGGGCGCAAGCCCAAAGATCGCGCCCAGCGGCGGCACGATCACGATGAGCGCAAACAGGAGCAGCATCGCGATGGCGCTGTAGAGGATGGGCAGGTTGTCCCGAAGCGTGCGCTTGAAGAGGGAAACGCGGCTGCGCACGGTAAAGATATGCAGGATGCTCGTAAAGGCCACCACCAGGAAGGCCATCGTCTGTCCGATGAGCAGGGAAGGCGTTGCGCCCCCGGGCAGCTGCACATATTTGCCCAGGTAATAGGCTATGAGCCCGACCACGCTGCTGGCCAGCGTTTGCCGGATGATCACCTTCAGCAGCCCGCCGCCAAAGAAACTCTCCTCGCGGCCGATGGGCTTGCGGCTCATGATGCGCGGATCGCTCTGCTCACGCGCCAGGTACAGCCCGGGGATGCCATCGCCCAGGACATTGATCAGCAGCAGCAGCACCGGCGTGAGCGGCATGCCCCACCCCATGAGCTGTGCGCCCAGCATGATCACGATTTCCGAAAGGTTGCACACCAGCAAAAAGTAGATGGTCTTGCGGATGTTGGCAAACACGTTGCGCCCTTCGCGCACGGCGGTGACGATGGTGGCAAAGTTATCGTCCGTGAGCACCATATCGGCTGCGCTCTTGGCTACCTCTGTGCCGTTGATGCCCATGGCCACGCCCACATCGGCGGCCTTGAGGGCGGGGGCGTCGTTCACGCCATCGCCCGTCATGCTCACCACCTCGCCCTGCTCCTGCCACGCCTCCACAATGCGGATTTTGTCCTCCGGGGACACGCGGGCGTAGACGGAGATATCGCGCACGCTGTCGATCAGCTCCTGATCGGACATAGCGGCAAGCTGACGGCCGGTGACTACCTGGCCGCCTTCCTCCAGCAGGCCGATCTGCCTGGCAATGGCTCCGGCGGTGGCGGCGTGATCGCCGGTGATCATCACGGTTTTGATGCCGGCCTTTTTGGCAGTTGCAATGGCTTTGGCGGCCTCGCTTCGCGGCGGGTCAATGAGGCCGATCATGCCTTCAAAGTGCAGATCCGCCTCAAGCGCGGCATAGTCACCATCCTCAGGAAGGGTGTCCACGCGGCGGCTCGCCAGGGCAATCACGCGCAGGGCATCGCCCGCAAAACGGTCATGCATGGCCTTGCGCGCAGCGTGCAGCGCCGCATCCGTGCGGTCATAGGGCAGGCGGTCAAACGCGCCTTTGGTCAGGATCAGATAACCGCCCTCGGGGTGGCGGTGGATGCTGCTCATCATCTTGCGGGCGGAGGAAAACGGCACCTCCGCCACGCGGGGGTATTGCGCCATCAAGGGCTCCCGCGCCATGCTTCGGTCATGCATCAGCTGGATGATGGCGCGCTCGGTCGCATCGCCGATGAGGGTTGGCTCGCCATCCTCGCCCACTTGCAGGGTGGCGTTGCTGGCCATAGCCAGACGCTCCAGCAGCCATGCTTCCGGCGCGGGCAGCGCTGCGCCCGCATTGGCCGGTTGGTCGCTGCCCTGCGCCCACAGCCGTTGGATGGCCATGCGGTTCTGGGTCAGCGTGCCTGTTTTGTCAGAACAGATGATGGAGGTATTGCCCAGGGTTTCCACGGCGGGCAGCTTGCGGATGAGCGCGTTTTGCGCCACCATTTGCTTGACGCCGTGTGTGAGGGACAGCGTCACGATCAGCTGCAAGGTTTCCGGCACCGCGGCTACCGCCAGCGATACGGCAGCCAGCACCATGGTCCAGAACTCCTCCCCCTGCTGGATGCCTACCATCAGCATGACCGCCGCGGAGAGCACTGCAATCAGGCTCACAGCCTGGCTAACACGGTTCAGGCGGCGTTGCAGCGGGGTTTGCAGCTTTTGTGCGCCGCTCAGGTGTCCGGCGATTTTACCCATTTGCGTGCCCATGCCAGTGGCCACCACAAGGGCGCTGCCGTTGCCGCCTGTGACCAGGCAGCCGCTGAAAACCATGTTCAGGCGATCGCCCAGCGGCGCATCAGCCTCCGGGGCGCTGGCCAGGTCTTTTTCCACCGGCTCGCTTTCGCCGGTCAGGGAGCTTTCATCCACAGTCAGGTTGGTGGCGGTAAGCAAGCGCGCGTCGGCGGGCACCAACGCGCCGGTATCCAGCAGGATCACATCGCCGGGCACAAGCGCTGCGGTGTCGATCTCGGCCTGCACGCCATCACGCAGCACGCGGCAGGAAGGGCTGTTCAGGCTTTGGAGCGCCAGCAGCGCCTTTTCCGCGCTGCGCTCCTGGCTCACCGCCAGGGCAATGTTCATGGTGATGATGGCAAAGATGACTCCCGGCTCCAGATACCCATGCCCATCGCGGATGGCCAGCGCAAGGGACAGGAAGCCCGCCAACAGCAACACTACGTTGGCAATGTCCTTAAACTGCTTGAGCACCATGTGCAGGATGCTCTCCTGCTTAGCCTGCTCATAGGCATTGGGGCCGTATTTCTCCAGCCGGAGGCGCACCTCCCCGTTGCTCAGACCCGTTTCCGGGTCGGTGGTAAAATGCAGGAGCGTATCCTCCAGCGTTTCATTGTGCCAGTTCTGCACGCACATCACGACCTTTCCTGTCTTTTTTGAATCGATGCTCTCGTCGATCTTCCTTTTGATTATACACCAAAACAGCAGCAGATGAAAATCGGCGCGTGCTTGGCGTGTGGGTCAAGTTTTTTGCAAAGCATGCATTTTGGTTATTGACATCTAACTGACATATGATATAATAACGATAATCATTACTGAATGATTGCCGGAAGGAGGAGTACTTGCTGCCATGACCAAGCGCTTTAGCGCACAGCGGGAAATGATCCGCGATGCGCTGACTATGCTGGACCATCCCACCGCGGCGCAGGTGTATGACCACATCCGCAGGGCATACCCGCAGATCAGCCTGGGCACGGTTTACCGTAACCTGGGGGATATGGCTGCCGGCGGCGAGGTGCTGCGCCTGTCCTTTGCCGGCGCGCCGGATCGCTTTGATATGAACACTGCCGATCACTGCCATGCCGCCTGCGTATGGTGCGGGCGCATCTTCGATACGGACGGCAGCCTGCCCGCTGCGCTGCTGCGGGAGCTGGATGCGGCGGTGGAAAAATCCACCGGGATTGCGGTGCAAAGCCGCGCCATGCTGTTTTCCGGCGCCTGCGCGGATTGCCGCCCGGTGCACTAATTTCCGGTTTTCCCTGGCCATGCCAGAGAAGATACAAACCACCCCATTCCCAATTTGAAGGAGGAAGAAACAACATGTCCCTCATCAACAAGGCCGTTGCCGATTTTAGCGTCAAAGCATTTGTCAATGGTGATTTCAAGGATGTGACCAAGGCCGATCTGCTGGGCAAATGGTCTGTGTTCGTTTTTTACCCGGCTGATTTTACCTTCGTGTGCCCCACGGAGCTTGCCGATCTGGCCGATCATTACGCCGAGTTCCAGAAAATCGGCGCGGAAGTATACAGCGTATCCACCGACACGCACTTTGTGCACAAGGCCTGGCATGACGCCAGCGAAACCATCCGCAAGATCAGCTACCCCATGCTGGCCGACCCAACCGGCAAACTGGCCCGTGATTTTGACGTGTATATCGAGGAAGAAGGGCTGGCGCTGCGCGGCAGCTTCGTGATCGATCCGCAAGGCAAAATCGTCGCTTATGAGGTGAATGCCAACAACATCGGGCGCGAGGCAGCCGAGCTGCTGCGCAAGGTGCAGGCGGCGCAGTTTGTGGCCGAGCATGGCGATCAGGTGTGCCCCGCCAAGTGGCGTCCCGGAGCCGAAACCCTGAAACCCAGCCTGGACCTAGTGGGGAAGATTTGAGTATGAATAAAGAGCTGTTTGACTTGATCATCATCGGTTCAGGCAGCGCGGGCATGGCGGCCGGCATTTATGCCGGCCGTGCCCGTCTGAAAACGCTGATCCTGGACAGGGCATCGGAAGGCGGTCAAATCAAGATTACCAACGATGTGGAAAACTATCCCGGCATCCTGCACACCTCCGGCGCGGAGTTGGCCGCCACGATGCGCAAACAGGCGGAAAATTTTGGTGTGACCTTCCGCCAAACGGTGGTGGAAGGGGTGGAGCTAACCGGCGACATCAAAAAGATCCATACCGTGGATGGGGTGTATGAGGCGCTGTCCGTGCTGGTGGCCACCGGCGCGGTGCCCCGTTCGCTGGGTTTTGTGGGTGAGGAGGAGTTCCGCGGCCGCGGCATAGGCTACTGCGCTACCTGCGATGGGGAGTTCTTTTCCGGGCTGGATGTGTTTGTGATCGGCGCGGGCTTTGCCGCGGCGGAGGAAGCCATTTTCCTGACGCGCTATGCCCGCAAAGTGACGGTCATTGCGCGCGAGCCGGAATTCACCTGCTCCAAAATGATCGCCGAGCGCGTGCTGGCACACCCCAAGATCGAAGTGCGTTTTCACACCGAGATCACTGAGGTGACGGGGGATACGGTGCTGCGCGGCGCCAAGTTCATCAACAACCAGACCGGCGAGGTCACGACCTATACGCCGCCGGAAGGCGAAACCTTCGGCGTGTTTGTGTTTGTGGGCTACATGCCCCAGACGGAGGAGTATCAAGAGCAGGTGCGTGTGGATGAGCGCGGTTACATCCCCACGGATGAGAACATGCGCACCAATGTGGATGGCGTCTATGCCGCGGGGGATGTCCGCCCCAAGGAGCTGCGCCAGCTGGTGACCGCCGTGGCCGATGGCGCCATTGCCGCCACCCATGCCGAGAAGTATGTCGCCCACAAGCGGGAGCTGCTCGGCCTGCAGGCGCAGGAGCCGAGCCGCCAAACCGCCGCGCCTGCCAAAACCCATTTCGACGATGCCATGCGTGAGCAGCTGGCAGGCATTTTTGCACGCTTCCAGCGCAAGGTGACGCTGGTGACTGTGCTGGACGATGCGGCTGACTGGAGCGAGGAGCTGCACAGCTTTGTGAGCGAGTTTGCCACCCTGACGGACAAGGTGGCGGTGCGCATCCTGCGCAAAGGCGATGATCCCGCGCTGGAGCAAACCATGAACATCACCCTGTACCCGGCCATGGCCGTGCTCCGGGAGGATGGCGCCTACACGGGCGTACAATTCCACGGTATTCCGGGCGGGCATGAGATCAACTCCTTCATCCTGGCGCTGTACAATGCGGCAGGCCCGGGGCAGCCCATCAGTGAGGAAAGTTTAGCCAAGCTGCGTGCCATTGACCGGAAGGTGAACATCAAGGTGGGGGTATCCCTTTCCTGCACGCTGTGCCCGGATGTGGTAACGTTGGCGCACGTGATGGCGCTGCACAATCCGCTCATTGAAGCAGAGATGGTTGATGTGGCGCGCTACCCGGCGTTCAAGAATCAGTATGCCATCATGAGTGTGCCGGCCATTGTGATCGATGATGCATCCGTCAC
>LVAR01000012.1 GCA_001604115.1 Clostridiales bacterium Firm_12
GAGGCGGCTTTTCGCGACGGAGAAACCCGGCTGCTGATGGAGCTGGTTTCCGCTACGCCGGGCATTATTTCCACCGGCGGAGGGGTGGCGCTGCGGCCGGAAAACCGCAGGCTCATGCGCACGCATGGCTATGTGGTGCTCATTGACCGCCCCATTGACGATATTCTGATGGATATCCGCGCTGAAAAACGGCCGCTGCTGGCGCAGAAAGGGCGCGAGGAGATCGAGCGCATCTATGCCGAGCGCATGCCGCTGTACCGCAGCGTGGCGGACTATGTGCTGGACAACGGCAACGGTTTTCATAACGGGTTGGCTGGGCTGGAGCAGGTTGCCCGGCGCCTGGGCGCGAAGGGCTGAGCAAAGCCGCACCCACGCGGGCATTGTAGGCTGCACAGCGCCCGGCGCCCGCTGCACCCATGCCCGACATCTTGATATGAGCAAACGCCTTGGCATCCAGGGCGTTTTTTGATACTTGTCAGAAGGCTGGCTTCACAGGGGACAGCTGCGCGCCATGTTTGCAACCAAAGTGCACGCACGGATGGCGCGATACAGCAACAGGGCATGCCACACCGGCATGCCCTGTTGCTGTTTCCGTGTTGGCCTGTCAGGCCATCACTGGGTAACAAAATCCAAACCGCGGGTGTCCAGCACATTGATGCTGGTCAAGCGCAGGCGCAGGTAGGGTGAGTCGTTTTCCTCATACTGCTCAAGCACACCTACAGCGCGCACCCATTCGTCCTTCTTGGGGTAGGTCGCGGCCGGATCATCCCAGATGACCTCCAGGCCAGTGTAGCCATCGTTGCCACAGCAACCGGGCGAATTGCGGTACACAGTGCGGTAGGTTACCCCGGTGGCGGGGTAAAAATACTCGTCCATCATACCTTCCAGCGCGACCGTTTTGCCGAGATAGGCTTGCGTGTTCACAAGCAGTTCGGTCACCTGGGTGAGAAAGGTGGCTTCCTCAATGTCAAAATCGATGGCGGGGGCAGTGGCCTCATCAGCCAGCGCGGCGCCTGCACCCAACAGCAGGGCAAAGGCAAGCAACAGTGCGGTCATATGTTTCATGGGATTTCCTCCGTTTCAGCACCGACCCGTCCAGGGGCAAACAAATGCCCCTGAGCCTGTCAGACAAGCCGCCGGGTCGGAATCTTTCCTATGGCATATCATACCCCGATGAACTCCGGATGAATCCGGCTAGGGATGGCAGGCACGCTCAATTGTTCATGCGTGTAAAGAGCGCGACGGGCGTTGCGGCTGAAAGGGTGAGCCTTTGGCGGCCGGGAATCCGCCTGCGCAGGGAGGCTGTTTTGATGGCGGCAAAGAGGAGCAATAGCAGCCCGGCATATTGCAGCAGCAGCGCCTTGAGCCGGTGCAACTGCCCGCAGGCCGCGCAATGCACACCCGTGCAGGGGTGGGCTGCGCCTACCATTGCTATGCACACGCCCAGCAGCACGGCGCAAAGATACAGCGCCGCAAGGCACAGCGCCCGCACCCGGCGCAGCCGATGAGCATGGTTCGCCATTGCGCGCACCCCTTTCCGGCAATTTGAATCGTGACGGGTTAAATCAAATTATACCGGCGGGCAGCGGGCACTGTCAAGCAAGCGGAGCCGGACTGCGCAGCAGGGCAACCATTGCTTTGCCGGTACACGTCAAGGGCTGGTGCGCATCCACCACCGAACAGCAGATGCCCCATGCTGCCCCGCGCTCCGCCCGGCACGCTTGGCCGATGAACATGGGCGGACAGTGCGCTACAGGCGTTGAGTATCGCCAGTGCTGGGCAAAGTAACCTTGCGGTTCTGCCTGCGCCAGCGTGTGGCCGGTTTGCCCCGTGCGGGCTGGGGCAGAGCCCCCTTTCATGGCGGGACAGGA
>LVAR01000013.1:0-1852 GCA_001604115.1 Clostridiales bacterium Firm_12
AGGGATAGTTCCCCGGACGGGGAAATGAACTGTTTTCGTTTCCCCGCTTCCTTTCTTTTTTACCTCAATTCCCGCCTTGTTTATAACTGGAGCGTGAATCCAACTCGATAAACCTCCTGATATGAAGCTTTCAGGTCGATTCGCCTCTTGTTTTTCGCTTTCAAACACGTTATAATTACAACGTGCGAGGAGGCGGTGCGAATGGAGAAGCGGTCAGGACTGGTGCAGCATAAAAAACCGAACGGCACGGTCTACGTCTACAAGATCGTCGACAACTACTGGGATCCGAAGAAACAGCAGTCCCGAAACAAGCAGGTCTGCATCGGCAAGCTCGACCCGGAAACGGGAGAACTCATTCCCTCGAAGCGGCTGAACGAGTCGCAAGCCGCTTCTCTTGATGCGGCCGTCACCGCAAAAACGAGCGTCAGCGGGCCGGCAATGGTTCTGAACAGGGTAGACGAAGAGACCGGGCTGTCGAAGGCGCTCGCGAAGTCGTTCCCCGACTCGTGGCGGCAGATCATCTCGCTCGCGTGGTATGTCGCGGGCACGGGATGCGCGCTCTCTCACGCGGAGGCGTGGTGCGGGAACCACGAGACGCCGTTCGAGGGATCGTTGAGCAGTCAGCGGATCAGCGAGCTGTTGGAGAGGATGTCGGAGGACGAGCGGCAGACGTTCTTCAAGCTGTGGGGAAAACAGGTCTGCGAGAACGACTTTCTCTGCTACGACATCACGTCGGTCTCCTCCTACTCGGAATTGAACGAGTTCGTCCGTTGGGGGTACAACCGCGACGGCGAGAAGCTGCCGCAGATCAATCTCGCCATGGTGTACGGACAGAAGAGCCGGCTGCCCGTGACGTACCGTCTCCTGCCGGGTTCCATCGCCGACGTGAAGAGTCTCTCCGGTCTGCTGGAGACGTTCAGGAAGCTGGAGTTTCCGAGCCTGCATCTGGTCATGGACAAAGGGTTTTACAGCCAGGAGAATATCGACCGGCTGGCGGAGACGGGGCAGAACTTCACGATAGCCGTTCCCTCCCGTCTGAAGTGGGTCAGGGAGGAGATCGATCGCTTCCGGGACGGCATGTACGGTCCCGAGGGGTACCGGAAGGTCGGGGACGAGGTGCTCTACGTGCATACGCGGATGCTCTCCTGGGGGAAAGAGAAGCGAAGGTGCTACGCGCAGCTGTATTTCAACTCCCTGAAGGCGGCGGAAGACTACGACAAGTTCACTCTCGAGCTGCTGAGGTACCGCGAGGAGCTGGAGCGGGAGCGGCCCGTCCCGGAACACGAAGAGGCCTATCGGCGCTTCTTCGTCTGCAAGAGAACGCCCCGGCGGGGCTTGAAGGTGTCGTACAACAACGAGGCGATCGAGACGTACCGGAACGACTACGCAGGGTTCTTCGTCCTGCTTACGACGAAGTTCAAGGACCCTCTCGAGGCGCTGCGCGTCTACCGTGAGAAGGACGTCGTGGAAAAGTGCTTCGACGACCTGAAGAACGGGCTGGACATGAAACGGCTGCGCGTGCATCTTTCCGGGAGAATGAAGAGCCGGATGTTCATCCAGTTTGTCTCGCTGATCCTGACGAGCAGGATACGAAAGACCGTTCAGGAGAAGCTTCCGTCGAGCAATTACACGCCCAGGTCCATGTTGCTCGAACTTGAGTCGCTGACCACCATTCGCTATACGGGCAAGTACAAGAACCGACTCGTCGAGGCAACGAAGTCCCAGAGAGAAATTCTGGCGGCGTTCGGCATCGAACCGCAAACCTCGTTATAAAAAGGCCGGGAATTAAGGTTTTTACCCTTTTTCAGGTATTTCAGGTCTTTCCCCTTTTGCGGGTAATCTCCATCTGCAC
>LVAR01000013.1:1859-2616 GCA_001604115.1 Clostridiales bacterium Firm_12
GCGATGGAGGTCTATGGGACTGCCCCGCTCTTCTTCAGTCCGGCATGGACTGCAGCAGCTCCAGTCTCTTCATGACAGAGGCAAAGAGCGTCCCGCCCCGGTCTCCCGTCCAGATCTTCAGCACGGTCCGCCTTCCGTGCGTCACTATTTTCCCAACCATGGTGTAGAGGAGAAAACGGATGCTTTTCGGCCTGCTTTTTCCATACTCCTCCGGCAGGAGATGCCGCTTCATCAGGTTGTGGAGGTTCAGGGCAAGGACGGCTATGGTCCACCATGCGGCATTCGCTCCAAATCTCTTTGACGGGACGTGCCCTCCGCCGAGCTCTTCCTTGAGGATGTGGTGGATCTCCTCCGCCTTCCCGCTCCGCTTTCTCTGCCACCGGATGATTTTCTCCCCGTCCATGGGCTCTCCCTTCCCGTAGCCGAAGATCTCTCCGTCCGCTCCGTCCTCGATGTTGGTGACGATGCCGAAGGTTTTGTAGATCCTCCCTTTCAATTCCAGAAGGTGGAGTTTTTTGACTCCCGGGACCTCGTCTTCCAGATGCCGGATGGCTTCGGTGAAGTAGAGCTGGTCTCCGGGGGAGGAAACCAGCTCCCTTTTTCCTTCTTCCTCCCCTTCCTTTTCCGGAGGGAGACGGCCGTCCCACCGTTCCCGGACGGCGAGGAAACGGTAGTCCCGGCCGTATTTCTTTCTTCCGAGGTTTGTAGGTACATAGACGATTTCAGCCCATTCCAGGACAGCAGCGTTCTCTTCCCG
>LVAR01000014.1 GCA_001604115.1 Clostridiales bacterium Firm_12
TCGCCGTGGCGCTGAAGCCGATGAAGGCGGGGGAGCGCGTTTCCTGCGGGGACTGTGAGATCACGCTGGCGGAAGACCTGCCCATGGGGCACAAGGCCGCGCTGCGGGATATCCGGGCCGGGGAAGCGGTGATCAAATACGGGTTCCCCATCGGGGAGGCCACACAGGACATTCCCGCGGGGGCGCACGTGCATACCCATAACCTGCATACGATGCTGAGCGGGGAAAAGGAATACGCCTGGCATCCCACTTATCCGCAGGCGGAGAAGCGGGAGGCGGCGGTTTTCCGGGGATATCCGCGGAAGAACGGGCGGCCCGGAATCCGGAACGAGCTGTGGATCATTCCGACCGTGGGCTGCGTGAACGACGTGGCAAAGGCGCTGGCGCAGAAGGGCCAGTCCCTGGCGGGCGGACCGGTGGAAGGCGTATACGCGTTCCCGCATCCCTACGGCTGCAGCCAGCTGGGAGACGACCAGGACAACACCCGGAAGGTGCTGGCGGCGCTGGCTACCCATCCGAACGCCGGCGGCGTGCTGGTGCTGGGACTGGGCTGCGAGAACAGCGGAATTGAACAGATCAGGCCTTTTATGGGCGAATACGACGAAAGCCGCGTGCGGTTCCTGGTGTGCCAGGAGACCGAGGATGAACTGGCTGAAGGCATGCGCCTGCTGGCGGAACTGGCGGAACGGATGCAGGCGGACGAGCGGACAGAATGCCCGGCCGACCAGCTGGTGGTGGGGCTGAAGTGCGGCGGATCCGACGGGCTGAGCGGGATTACCGCCAACCCGACGATCGGTGTATTCAGCGACCTGCTGACCGGCATGGGCGGAAGCACGATCCTGACGGAGGTGCCGGAGATGTTCGGCGCGGAAACCATCCTGATGGACCGCTGCGAAACTGAGGAGCTCTTCGGGAAGACCGTGCGGCTGATCAACGATTTCAAGGGGTACTTTGAGTCGTACCATATGCCGGTGTACGAAAACCCGTCGCCGGGCAACAAGGCCGGCGGAATCACGACGCTGGAGGACAAGGCGCTGGGCTGCACGCAGAAGAGCGGAACGTCCCCGGTGAAGGGCGTGCTGGCCTACGGGGAACCGGTGACGGCGCCGGGACTGAACCTGCTGTCCGCCCCCGGGAATGACCTGGTGGCATCCACGGCGCTGGCGGTATCCGGCGCGCAGCTGATCCTGTTCTCCACGGGGCGCGGGACGCCCTTCGGCTGCCCGGTGCCGACGATCAAAATCGCCTCAAACACGCCGCTGGCCACCCGGAAGAGCGGCTGGATCGACTTTGACGCCGGCCGGCTGCTGGACGGGATGACGCTGGACGAGCTGGGGAATGAACTGCTGGAAAAGGTGCTGGAAACCGCGTCCGGCGAGCCGACACGGAACGAACGGAACGGATTCCACGACCTGGCGATATTCAAAAAGGGCGTTACGCTGTAAGGCCCGCGACACAGAAAGATATGGGAGGAAAATCGGGATGACTGAGATGATGAAGCAACTGCAGAAGCTCGGAATTGTGCCCGTGGTGGTGCTGGACCGGGCGGAGGACGCGCTGCCCCTGGCGGAGCGCCTGGTGAACGGCGGACTGCCCTGCGCGGAAGTGACCTTCCGGACCGCGGCGGCGGAGGAATCCATCCGCCAGATGGCGAAAGCATTTCCGGACATGATCATCGGCGCGGGCACCGTGCTGACCTGCGAGCAGGCGGACCGGGCAATTGACGCGGGCGCGAAGTTTATCGTGAGCCCCGGGTTCAATCCCAAGGTGACGGAGCACGTGCTGAAAAAGGGCATCCCGATGACGCCCGGCGTATGCACACCCACGGAAATCGAAGCGGCGCTGCAGTTTGACCTGGACGTGCTGAAGTTCTTCCCGGCGGAGCCCTCGGGCGGCCTGAAGATGATCAAGGCGCTGGCGGCCCCGTATGTGGGCGTGAACTTCATGCCGACGGGCGGAATCAGCGCGGCCAATGTGCGGGACTACCTGGCATACAACCGGATCGTCGCCTGCGGCGGCAGCTGGATGGTGGCCGGTTCCCTGGTGAAGGAAGGCAAGTTCGACGAGATTGAGACGCTGGTGCGGGAAGCTGCCGGCATCGTGAAAGAGATCAGGGGGTAAAGAAAAATGAATCTGAATCTGAGACCCGCAGAAGAATGCCGCTATGACGCCGTATCCCTGGGCGAGATCATGCTGCGCCTGGATCCCGGCGAGGGAAGAATCCGCACCGCGCGGGAATTCAAAGCCTGGGAAGGCGGCGGCGAATACAACGTGGTCCGCGGCCTGCACAAGTGCTTCGGCCTGAAGACCGGCGTGCTGACCGCCTTCGCGGACAACGAAGTGGGCAAGCTGCTGAAGGACCTGATTGAGCAGGGCGGCGTGGACACGAGCCTGATCTGCTGGAAAAAGACGGACGGCATCGGCCGCATCTGCCGGAACGGCCTGAACTTTACGGAGCGCGGATTCGGCATCCGGGGCGCCGTGGGCTGCTCCGACCGCGCGAATACCGCCATTTCCAAGGCGACGCCGGAAGACTTCGACTTTGAGTACGTCTTCGGCAAGCTGGGCGTGCGCTGGCTGCATACCGGCGGCATCTACGCCGCGCTGAGCGAACAGAGCTGCGAAACCGTGATCGAAGCGTGCAAGACCGCGAAGAAATACGGGACGCTGGTGTCCTACGACCTGAACTACCGCCCCTCCATGTGGTCCGCCATCGGCGGCCTGGAAAAGGCCCGCGAGGTGAACCGGGAAGTGGCGAAGTACGTGGACGTGATGATCGGCAACGAGGAAGACTTTACCGCGTGCCTGGGCCTGCAGGTGGAAGGCAACGACGAGAACCTGAAGGAGCTGAACCTGGACGGATACTACAAGATGATCGCGGAAGCGGCGAAGCAGTATCCCAACTTCAAGGCCATCGCCACGACGCTGCGTACCGTGAAGACCGCCACCATCAACGACTGGAAGGCGATCTGCTGGGCGGACGGCCAGGTATACATGTCCAAGGAATTCAACGGCCTGGAGATCCTGGACCGCGTGGGCGGCGGCGATTCCTTCGCTTCCGGCCTGATCTACGGCCTGATGACGACCGGCGATCCGGAGCTGGCGGTCAACTACGGC
>LVAR01000015.1 GCA_001604115.1 Clostridiales bacterium Firm_12
TTCCATCCCCACGGCTGTCCGCCGCCGGAATCGGGGCAGATGCACAGGGGGCTTTATCGCCGGGGTTAGGTCACGGTGCGCAACCGGTCATGACCCCTCGAATCAAATGAAAATAAGGCGCATGCGATTTGCCTGTACAGCATCGGTGTCCCATCGCGCGCGGTGGGCGTTCCGATGCCCAAGTATCATGCGCCTGAATGCCCGCGGCCGCCGTGCCCATGGGCAAGCTTACATGCCCTGATCGCTGAACGTACCTCCGCGCGCTGGAATGCGGGAAGCGGTTATGGCGTTTGTCTATGGACGGGGTCGCCCGGCCAACGCCGCTTCTCCACTGCCCTAAGCATACCGTAGGGGGATGCTTTGCCTTCTGTGGCGCTGCAGTGCCACACGCTCCGCCCCTGCCGCCACGCCAGAATCAAGGGCATTGGAGCCGTTGTATGCCTGCCCCGTTACAAGGCAGTGCTCGCACAGGCTGGGGATGCCCTTGCCTGCCGGCGCATGGTGCCCGGCCTTGCCTTGCGCAAGACGTGGTCAGATGCAGGGTCCCTCGCTGGGCATACCAAAAACACTATGGATTTCCTGCATCGTGCGGTTGCGCCCATACCAGAAATCTTTGACCTTTGCCAGATCGTCCTCTGCGGAGGAATAGAAGGTGCGCACCAGAATATCCTGGCTGTGGTTGCCAAACTTCTTGCCATACACCGTGAGGCCGCCAACATGCTCCGCGTTTTCGCCCACCTCCATCTTGAAGCGCCAGCTGGGCTGGTCGTTCACGATGTCGCTGATGGTCACATTGCTTTTGCGCTCCTCATCCAGATAGGTGCCATTGCGATCCACACGGATCTGCTTGAGCAGCCCGTACTGGTTTGCCTGCCACCACATAGGCGTAATGATGCCATGCCGCACGCCAAAATCACCCGGGCAGGTCCAGTCAAACAGCCTGACGCCATTGAGGTAAAAGGTGATGTCGGAAGGCCAATCCTCATTATAGCCAGGCGCTTCGGAGGATATTTCCAGGGAGATATGGATTTCCTCAAGCGATTGGGATGGTCGCATGTAGTTGGGAAAAGCATAATCCACATATCCTTGGGTAAACCAAAGAATTTGGGCATTCATCCGCTGCGGATCCATCAGGAACTTCGGCTCGTCAAAATAACCGACAATGCTGTCCTCGGTTGCCAAGCCACAGGTGGGCTTCACGTCAATTTCGCTGTAGTGCCCCACGGGGATAGACACTTCATAGATGTTTTGCGTGATGTCCTTGTGTGGCATTTGGATGCGGTATTCGGTTTCGATCATCACGCACTTCTTTTGCATAGCGCCATCCACCGTGACCATGGAAGCCTTGACCAACCCGGCGCTTTCCAGCTTTTGCACGTGACGGGTCATGATCGAGCTGCTGATGCCCAGTTTTTCCGCCAACTGCTTGATGTTCAGGCTTTCCTTGGACAAAAGCCGAAGGATTTCCACCCGTACCTCACTGGCTAACGCCTCAAAGAAGGGTACACTTTGCTTTTCCACATAGATGATCATGGCTAGCCTCCTGGCAAGAACATGGGTTAGCCCTTGACGCCGCCCGCCGTCATGCCCTCAATAAAGTATCGCTGGAAGCAGACAAACAGGATCAATACAGGGATGATCGCCATCACCGAGCCCGCCAGCAGCACCGAGTAGTTGTTGCCATAGGGCGAAAGCAGGGATGCAAGCCCAAGCGGCAGCGTCATCTTGCTTTGTGAGCGGATCACGATCAACGGCCACAGGAAACCGTTCCAGCTGTTCATCCCAATCAGGATGCCCATGGCTGCGAAGGAGGGGATGGCCAGCGGCATCATAATACGGAAGTATATACCATATTCGCTACATCCATCCACTCGACCTGCATCCACAAATTCATGCGGGAGGCCGCTCATGTATTGCCGGAAGAAGAAGATGGGCATGGCTTGCGCGATAAACGGCAGTATGATGCCCGCAAAGGAGTCGATCAGGGTGATGCCCAGAGTCGCTTTGATGCCCATGAACAATTGGAACAGCGGCAGAATGATGATCTCCAGCGGCACCATCATCACCAGCAGCACACAGGTGAAAATCAGGTTTTTCCCCTTAAAATCATACACCGCAAATCCATACCCTACAAAAGCACTCACAAGCAATGTGCATATGGTTTGCACCACCGTCAGCAGCACGCTGTTGCCAAACCACTGAAAATACCCTTCGGTGCCAGAAAAGAGAAAGCGGTAGTTATCCATGGACATGACCGGCCAATCGATGCTCAGGTTCAGCCCTTTGCGCAGCACCTCGGTCGCAGGTTTGAAGGATGCGAGCACAATGGCGTACAGCGGTACCAGCACAATGGCGGCCAGCACGGTGAACAGGAGTACCAACAGGAGCGAGACGATACGTTTGCGCGACTTCATACCTTTTTCTCCCTTCTGATGGTGCCGTTGAGGTAAAGCTGAATCACGTTGACGATCATGACAATCAGCAGCAGTGCAAGACCAATGGCGCTGCCATAGCCCATGTTGTTTTCTTCAAATGCCTTGCGGTACAGATATCCGACAATGGTGATGCCGATATTGTTGGGAGATCGGTTTCCGGAAAAAATCATGTAACTTTCAGTAAACATGGCCATGCCGCCATAGATGCTGATGGTGAGCACATAAATCGTGACAGGCTTGAGCATCGGAAACACGATGCGCGTGAATCGCTGCCAAGCGTTGGCGCCATCGATCTCGGCCGATTCATACAACTCCCGGGGAATGTTTTGCAGCCCGGCCAGGAAATAAAGGATGTTCACACCTGTCCAGCGCCATGTGGCCAGCATGATCAGCGCGATAAAGGACGTATCCGCCAATTTGAGCCACTTGATGGGCTTGGCGCCAAACAGCACTACCAGTTGGTTCATCAGCGATCCGGGCATCTCGCCGAAAATGAGCCTGAAAATGGTACCGGCTACCACAACCGAAGTCAGAGCAGGGATGAACAGCGTGGAGCGGTAAAAGTTGCGCGCACGCATCAGCTTGCTGTCCAGCAGAACTGCCAGCAGCATTGGCATCGGGATCAGGATCAGCAGTGTGAAGAATGTATAGCGCAGGTTCAAGCTAAGCGCCTTGAAAAAAATCGGATCATTCAGGTTGATGTAGTTGCGCAGGCCGATAAACTCCACCTGATTAGGCAGAATGTTCTGAAAGCTCATGATGACTGTGGAGATCATCGGGTACAGGAAAAACAAGAGAAACGTAAAGATAAAGGGCGCCACAAACACATAGGGCGCCAGCTTCTGGTTGTAGCCAAAATGCCGGAGTGTTGTTTCGTTGGTCGGCTTCCGAGGCGGTTTTGCGGCGTGTTGCACAGTCGCGTTCATGACCGTCACCCTCCAGATTGGCGCAGTGATCAGGTTGCCCCGACCACTGCGCCGGATTCCTGCCTAGCAGCGTAATCCCGGGATGTTAGTTCGGGGTCTTTTCAAGGATCGCGCTTTCTTCCGCCAGAATGGTGGGGATATCCTCCATGGCTTCAAAGGCACGGTACATAATGCTGCTGCGGATGGCAGTCATCGTCTTGGGCAGATTCTCGCTCACAACGATGGCGGGAATTTCATCCTGCACCTGAATCAACGCATCAAAGGGGAAGTTGGCGAAATAGTCGATGAACTTGTTGGGCTTCTTGAGCTCTTCATTGGTCCACAGCGCCTTGCGGATCGGGTCAAAGCCCATGATTTCCCAGATTTTCAGGTTGCCTTCCTCAGAGAGCTTTGCAAAGCCGAGGAAATCCACAGCCAGATCCTGGTTCTTACACTGGTTGGTCACAGACGTGCCGGTGCCGCCAAGACCGACGGAACGGGGCTGCCCGACTTCAAACACGGGGTTGGGCATGACAAGGATCTTGCCTTTCAGGTCAGGCATGTAGTCCGTGAAACGTCCCATGTACCAGAACGGCATGGTGACGGAGGCCGCGCCGCCGGCATTCATGAAGCCATAGTATTCCTCGGCATGGTGGCCGCCGCCGGGTGCGACAACCGCAGTGCCTTCCGTGATCATATCCTGATAGAATTTGAGGCCTTTGGCCATCTCGGGGGTGTTCACATTGGGCTGGCCATCGGGCGTGAGCAGATCGCTGCCCTGCTCGGTGAGCATCTGCCAGAAAGACCAGGGATCGTTGGTTTCCATGGTGCACATGGGCACGCCGGTCTTTTCCAACACGGTGCGTCCAGCCTGTGCGTAATCATCCCACGTCACGATGCTGGCGGCGTCGATGCCTGCCGCATCCAGGATGTCTTTGTTGTAATAGGTAACGGAGGCGCCAACATGGAAGCAGATACCGTAGTAGTTGCCGTCTTTAGCATAGATATCCACACGGGATTTGACGATGTTGTCCAGCTCCGGCTCAACCACGCGGTTCAGCGGGACCAGCTGCGTCTCGCCCATCAGGAAGTTGGCATATTTGCCGATTTCGATATCGACGATGTCCGGTGCGCCGGTGCCAGACTGCAGGGCGATCAGGAGTTTGTTGTGCATATCGTCATAGGGGAACACAGTCGGATTGATTGCAACGGGGCGATCCGGGTTCTGCTCGTTCCAGATCTCAGCCATCTTTAGGTAGAACTCCACGTGCAATTCATTAAACGTCCAAAATTCGAAGGTCGTAACCTCGGCTGCCGATGCCGTCGCGATGCCGCTGACCATCGTCAGCATCATCGTCAGGACCAACAGGATGGAAGCCAACTTTTTCATGTTTATCCTCCTTATTTCCTTGTGTTCTCTATCTATCGACCATCGTCGGAGGGCCCTTCCTCGGATGGATGATGATCCGGATGTACGCGCCGGTTCAGCCCAGTGCCCCTATGAACACCACTGAACATCCCTCCGAGCCAAGGAACGTCAGCGATGAATGAAAAAGTACAGCGTCTTGTAGTAGTTATAGTATAGTGAATCCGCCTTTTGTTGTCAATATGTACAGAAAAAAATAAGATATTTTGTGCCATATTAATTAAATTGTTCATGCACGTTGTGTCTTATTGTGTTCCTATGAACTTTAGAGTTATTTTGTTTTGTTTCCTTTATTTGTGCCTATCGCAGGTTCAGCACCGGCGTTTTCGGCCGAAAACGAACCAAACCGGCCATCTTGCTGCATTGAGCCAACCCAACAGCTTTCTCGTGAAAAGATCCGTCGCTCGCTCCGGCTGCATCCGTAAGGCAGCACCATACAGACGGGGCTGTTCATTCATCCACCCTGGCACAGGGCAGCCCCACACTCCGTTTGCCCCAGTACGAAAAGAAGCCGCCTGCCTTTCGGCGGCGGCTCCCCTGGATACCCTTCAAACTGCGATGGCTCAATGTGCAGGCGCGTCAGGCATACTGGCGCAGCAACGCTTCCAGTTTGTCCGGCGCGGGGTGTTTATCGATCATCGGCGTCTCATCAAAGATTTCCGGTCTGCGTTGGTGGAAGGTCGGCGCCTGTGCTTGATACAGGATGCCGATCGGGATCTTGGCGCCAAATTCCATGCTGCGCAGCACCGCGGCCTTGATATCCGTAGGATCATACTCCGCTTCCAGCTCGTAGGTATGCTCACGGTAATAGGCAAAGGTGTTCACCTTGTTAAAGCTCACGCATGGCTGGAGAATATCCACCAGCGCATAGCCCTTGTGCAGGATGGCCGCCTTCATCATCCGTGCCATATGCTCCTTGTTGCCGCTGAAGGAGCGCGCGACAAACGTTGCCCCCGCGGCCAGCGCAACCAGCAGCGGCTGGAAAGGCTTGTTGAGGTTGCATGCGCCCGCATTGGTATCCGAGCACGGATCAGAGGTCGGCGAGGTTTGTCCTTTGGTCAGGCCATAAATCTGGTTATCATGCACAAAATGGGCAATATCCACATTCCGGCGGATGTTATGCAAGAAGTGATTGCCGCCTTCCCCGTACGAATCGCCATCGCCGGAGTTCACGATCACCTTCAGGTTCTGGTTGACCATTTTGGCGGCAACGGCCGCCGGGAGCGAACGTCCATGCAACCCGGAAAATCCGTTTGCATTGACATACTGGTTCAGCTTGGCCGCCTGGCCAATGCCCCCAACCAGCAGCACCTCCTCCGGTGCAAAGGCCAGATCGTTGAGAACCCCGACCAGGGTCTGCAAAATATCAAAGTTACCGCAGCCTGGGCACCACGCGGTTTCCGTGCTCTGGAATTTCATCTCGCTCATGCTCAACGCCCCTTTCCAACGCCCAGCGCATGAAGCCCTGTGACGATCTCATCCACCGACATTTGCCGCCCGTCATACTTGAGAATGCTATCGGTGCAGCGCAGGCCGGTTTCCATGCGAATCAGCTTGGCCAGCTGCGCCGTGGCATTCTGCTCGATGCTATACACGGCTTTGGCTTGTTTCCAATACTGCTCCAGCCTCTTGGTGGGCAAGGGGTACACATCGCCAAAGGCCAGTGCGCCCACCGCATGACCCTGCAGGTTCAGGCGGCTCACGGCCTCGGTAATCGCGCCGGTGGTGGAGCCGAAGCCCACCAGCAGCACCTCAGGATGCTCCGCGCCGCTGTACGTCGGCTCAATCAGCTCGGCAGCCAGCCCATCCAGCTTGCGTGCGCGTTTATCGACCATCTGCACGCGCACCCTCGCTTCCTCTGTGATGGTGCCCGCCTCGGTGTGCTCGTCGCTATCCACGCGCACCACTGCCTGACTGCGGCCCGGTGTGCGCATCGGCGATATACCGGAGGGGGTGATGGCGTAACGCTGGTAGGCGCCTTGCGCCTCCGCCTGGCCGGGCAAGGGCTGTACGCTGCTCCCGGCCTTGCGTACGTCCAGCGGCGCAATGGTCGCGGCGGAATCGGCCAGGTACTGATCGCTGAGCAACAGAACCGGGATCTGGTATTTCCGTGAAAGCTGCACCGCGCGCGCCGTCTGATAAAATGCGTCCGCATGATCTTTGACCACAATCACCATCCGGGGAAACTCGCCCTGTGATGCAAAACACATGAACAGCAAATCACTCTGTTCCGTGCGCGTGGGTAGGCCTGTGGCGGGTCCGGGGCGCTGCACATCGGCAATCACGACCGGCAGCTCCGCAATCCCGGCAAACCCTAACGCTTCCACCATCAGGGAAAAACCGCCGCCACTGGTGCCAGTCATCGCCGTTGCACCGGCATAGGCCGCGCCCAACGCCATGTTGATGGCCGCGATCTCGTCCTCCGCCTGTTCCACCACCAGCTGGAACTCCGCCGCATGGGTTGAAAAAAATGTGAGCAGCGATGTTGCGGGGGACATGGGGTAGGCACTGTAAAACTGCATGCCCCCAGCCAAGGCGCCCATCGCCATCGCCTCCGCGCCGGTCAGCAGCAGCTGGTTCTTGGCGCCGCCTTGGGCAAGGGTAAACTTGGGCGTGCCGTTAGCGTAGCCCAAACGCACGGCATTCAGGTTGCTGTCCAGCAGTTTGGGGTTCAGCGTATCCGCCAGCACGGCTTCCGCCGTGGCAAGGGGCATGCCCAAAGCCTTCATCATAGCGCCGATGCATACCACCCCAAGGGTGCGGGGGTTGCCTGCTTCTTTGGCAAGCTGTTTGAGCGGCACAGGCAATAGGCGCGCGTCCGTCAAGGCCAGCTCCGGGTCGGCCAGCAACAAACCGTCCGGTTTGAGCCGCGCCTTGTGCTGCTCATAGGTGGTCAAGTCAAACGCGATCAGGATATCCAATAAATCGATATGGGCTGCCAGCGGTTCTGTGCCAAAGCGCACTTGGGCAAAGTTATGCCCTCCCCGGATGCGCGACATAAAATCACGCATGGAAAAAACATAAAATCCATCCCGTTGCAGGATCTTCTCAAAAATTCCGGCCATGGTTTCGATACCGTATCCAGCAGGGCCACCGATGCATAGATTGAACAACAGACTCCCTCCTTCTTTGGATATAGTATACCATCGAAAGAAAAGAATGTAACAGGAATTTTCCAAGCCAATGCCCCTTTTCCAGCCCTGTTTGGGGTGGCAGGGAGCCCTGTAGCTGCAAGGCATACCCCCGGTCAAGAAAAGGGCAGTTCGGCCGCCATTCCCTTTGCGGTAAACGCAAACCTGCGCCGGCGTGCACCCAGCCTGCCAGCATTGCCCGCAAACAAAAAACCCGCAGGTCATGCCGGCGGGCGCCGGGCGATCTGCGGGTCATGTAGGCTGCTCAGGCGTTTTTGGTCTTGGCACGCACTTCTTTAAGGTAGTTATATACGGTAAAATTGCTGACTCCCAAGGATTCGGCAACATACTCCACCGCGTTCTTGACCGCAAAGATGCCTTTTTGCTCCAAATGCGCCACGATGCTGAGCTTATCATCCTTCTGCATGTAGGTCACCGGTTTTTGGAACAGCGAAATCTCCGTTGCCACCACGGATTCCATCACCTCGCCAATATCCTTGGCAAAGGTTTCCTTGGGCGCTTCCATGGACGGATGGCCAAACTGCGTGCTTTCCTCAATCAGGTTCTGCGCAATGAGATAATCCGTCAGGTCCTGGTTCAGGCACAGCGAACCGACGATGCCACCCTCCTCATTGCGGATGAAGATGGTGGTGGAGCGAAGCACGCGCCCATCGGGCAGCACGTTTTTGTAGTTCACGCTGTTTTCCGCCTGGTCGCCGCCTTCCCGGAGCAGCTTAAGCAAGTAGTCCGTTGCCGGGCCGCCAATCTTGCGGTGGGTCACATCCCCTTCCAGGCACACGATGGAGCTTTCCACATGGCTCAGGTCATGCAGGATCACCTCATAGCGCGCGCCCAGCATTTGCTGCAGGCACGGGATGATCTGCGCCACCGCTTCCAGGTTTGGATGCACGCTCATTCCCCACTTTCGCTGTTTATGCACGTTCACGGGCAGCCCACAGCGCCAGACCGTTTTCCAAGCGATCCAGCCCTTCCCGGAGTAGCTTTCGGCTGGTGGCGAAGCACAGCCGCAGATGCCCCTCCGATCCGGGGCCAAAGAACTTTTCACCGCCGGGCACTAAGGCAAGCCCTGCGTTGGTCTTCAGGAAGTCCGTGAAAACTTCGGCCGGCACACCCAAGGAAGAAATATCCATATAGTATAGATACGTCGCCGAAGGCTTGTTTGCCTTTATTGGGGGAAATTTCGCAAGGCGGGCAGCCACATAATCCCGGTTTTCCGTCAGGTGCGCGATGAATGCATCCACCCAAGGGTAGCTTTCCAGGCATGCCATGCCCGCCACCTGACAAATGGACGCAATGCCCCCCGCTGTGGTCATCACGGCGGATGTGTCCACAATACGCCGGAACAGCGCCTCATCCGTGCAGTAGATGCACCCGATGCGCAGCCCTGCAACGCCAAAGCTCTTGGAAAAGCCGAACACACTGGCCACACGGCGGCACTGTTCTGCACCTAGTGAGAGAATGCTCACAAATTGCGCATCCGGAAAAACGATATCTGACCAGATCTCATCATTCATGATGTAGAGGTCGTATTTTTCGCACAAGGCCAGCAAAGCGGCCAGATCCTCGCGGCGGTACAGCGCGCCCAACGGGTTGTGCGGGTTGCACAGGCCGATCATCCTGGTTCTGGGGGTGATGTAGCGCTCCAGATCCGTCAGATCCATTACGCCATCCTTGATGCGCGCCGGAAACAGCACTACTTTTGCCCCTGCAGCCAGTGCCGACTCCCGAAACAGGTAATCCACCGGGTCAAAGACGATCATCTCATCCCCCGGTTTGAGGATGGTTCTGGCAATATCGTACATACCGCGCGCGGCGCTGTCGATGGGCAAGATCAGCTCCTCAGGCACGCGCTCCCCTTTGCGCTCCCACAAGGCTTTGGCAATCGCCTTGCGAAACGCCGGAAAGCCGAGCTTTGGGGTGTAGGAAAAGTAGCCGCCATGAATATATTGGATCATGGCATTGCCCACCGCCTCCGGCGCGGGAAAATCCGGATCGGCCGCCGTCAGGGGGATCACGCCCTCCGGCACTTCCGCCCAGCGGTAGTTGTAGGCGCGCTCGCGCAGCACATCCAGGCGCACGTGATCATCCGTAAACATGGTCATGCGTCGGCCTCCCCGGTCAGGGCTATGGCCTCGATTTCGCACAGCCCATCCTTGGGCAGCCCTTTGACCGCAACGCAGGAGCGCGCAGGGCAGCTCACAAAATAGCGTTCATACACAGCGTTAAAGGTTTGAAAATCCGCCATGTCATGGAGGAAGCAAGTGGTCTTGACCACACGCTCCATGCTGCTGCCGGCCGCTTCCAGCACGGCGCGCACATTGCGGCAAGCCTGGTCGGCTTGCTCCGTCATGCCGCCGGGAGCCAGGGCGCCGGTCTCAGGATCGATGGGGGTTTGCCCGCTCACAAATGCAAGCGTACCGATGGAAATGCCCTGCGAGTAGGGCCCGATCGCCTTAGGGGCGGAATTGGTCGTGATTTTACGCATATCAGAAACCTCCTCAATTCTATTCTTCAGCCAAATGGCAGGCAACCTGACCGCCATCGAGCATGGAGCGTAACTGTGGTTTGGTGGTCTTGCAAATGTCCTTGCACAGCGGGCAACGGGGGTGGAACGGGCAGCCGGAAGGCGGCCGTACCGGGCTGGGGATGTCCCCCGTGAGCAACGGACGGGTACGTGCATCCCGTTTGCGCAGGGTGGGAATTGCCCCGAGCAACGCCTGCGTGTAGGGGTGCCGCTGATGGGCGAAAAGCACATCCTTATCCGCCATTTCCACAATGTTGCCCAGATACATGACCATGATGCGGTCACACATATGGCGTATCACGCGCAGGTCGTGGGAAATAAACAGGTACGTCAGGTTATACTCGGCCTTGATATCCTGCATCAGGTTGACCACCTGAGCCTGAATGGACACATCCAACGCGGAAACCGGCTCATCACACACCACAAAATCCGGGTTGAGCGCTATGGCACGCGCGATACCCACCCGTTGGCGCTGCCCGCCGGAAAACTCATGCGGATACCGGGACAGCTGCTCCGGCCGTAGGCCTACGCGATCCACCGTGGCGCGTATGCGGGCATACATCTCCTCCCGCGCCATGGCGGGCTCATGGATCAGAAACGGCTCCGCCAACGTTTGAAACACCGTCTTGCGCGGATCCAGCGATGCGTAAGGGTCCTGAAAAATGATCTGCATGCGCCGCCGCAAACCGCGCAGCTGGCTGCGGGAAAGCGTGTTCAGGTCAGTCCCGTCAAAGAGCACACGTCCGGCAGTGGGCTCCAACAGCCGCAGCGCAAGCCGCCCGGCGGTGGATTTACCGCAGCCGGATTCCCCCACCACGCCCAGCGTTTCACCTTGGTTCACCTGAAAGCTGATGCCATCCACTGCCTTGACAGGCCAGCCCTTCTCCAGGGTCGGAAAATACTTTTGCAGGTTTTCGGCAACCACCAGCGGCAATCTCTTATTTTCCATATTGCACACACCTCACCTGACGGCCGTCCGGCAAAACGGACAGCGGTATCTCGCCCTGCAGGCACGCCTCGCAGCGTTTGTCACAGCGCGGTGCAAAACGGCATCCCTCCGGCATATGGTACAGATCCGGCACCAGCCCATCCATAGCATGGAGCCGATCGACCGTCTGGGTGATATCGGGCACAGAGTTCATCAGCCCAATGGTATAGGGATGCTTCGGGTTTTGCAAAAGCTGCTCCGCCGGCGCATGCTCCACTACCTGCCCGGCATACATGACCATCACATCATCCGCCATCTCGGCAATCACGCCCAAATCATGGCTGATGATGATGATACTCATCCCCAGCCGCTCCCGCAGATCCGTGAGCAAAGCCAGAATCTGTGCCTGAATCGTCACATCCAGCGCGGTGGTCGGTTCGTCGGCGATCAGCAATTCCGGATCGCAGGAGAGCGCCATGGCGATCATCACCCGCTGGCGCATGCCGCCGGAGAGCTGGTGCGGATACTCATCCACCCGTTTGGCAGGTTCCGGGATGCCCACCAACTTAAGCAGCTCGATGCTGCGCTCGCGCGCCTGCCGGTGCTTCATACCCCTGTGCAGCATGAGCGCCTCCTCAATCTGGAAGCCGATCGTGAGCACAGGGTTAAGGGACGTCATCGGTTCCTGATAGATCATGGAGATGCGATCTCCGCGCATTTTGCGCATCTCCTCCGGCGAAAGCTTCAGCAGATCACGGTCATGAAATAGAATCTGCCCGCCCTCCACCCGCGCGGTCACAGGGTCCAGCAGCCCCATAACGGAAAGGCTGGTCACGCTCTTGCCACAGCCGGATTCCCCCACGATGCCCAGCACATGCCCCTTTTCCAGATGGAAGCTCACGCCGTCCACCGCGCGGGCGCAACCCGCATCGGTATAAAAATAGGTTTTCAAATCCTTGACAGTCAGCATCCTGTACCCTCCCTATCAAGCGATGGCGATGCGGTGCGGCAGGCTACAGAGGTTTTCCACTCCCTGCGCGGTCACCAGCACATCATCCTCGGTGCGCACGCCGAAACGTCCCGGCAGGTATAGCCCCGGTTCAATGGTGAAAACCATGCCCGGCTGCAGAACCTGCTGGTTGCCGATCACGATGCGCGGGTGTTCATGGATCTCCAGCCCTATGCCGTGCCCAAGACCCTTGAGCGCATAGGCCTCCATTCCGGCGGTCTGGAACACGGCCCGATGCGCCTGCTCCACATCCCCGCCGGTCACGCCGGGCTTTACAGCGGCCACCGCCGCGGCAAACGCACGCTCCACTAAGTCAAACACAGCCAGCCGCTCTTGCGGCACATCGCCAAAGAGCAGCGTGCGGGTCAGGTCGGCGCAGTAGCCATCCCATTGGGCGCCAAAATCCACTACGACCATCTCCCCGGGGGCAATGACGCGGGTGGTGGGCGTACCATGCGCCAAGGCGCCGCGCTCCCCAGCCGCCACGATGGTGCCAAAGCTCATTGCCTGTGCCCCCTTGCGGGATACCCGGTAGTTCAGCTCGTCCGCCAGATCCTTCTCAGTCATACCCGCCTTGCACTGCGCCGCGACCTCCGCCAGCGCCGCTTGGGACAGCTGCACCGCAGTGCGGATGGCCTGCACCTCTGCATCGCACTTGACCATACGCATTGCAACAAAGACATCCTCCGCCAGCACCATGGAGATGCCGCGCAAGTTTTCCTGCATGGCAAAGTATTCACCGGCCGGCATTTGGGATTCCACAAGCAGCGACCCGATGCCCAAACGAGCTGCCTCCTGCGCGATCAGCGCGAACCGGTCCGCCGCATGCTCCACGATATGCACGCCGTATGTCTGCTCCCGTGCCTGCTGCGTGTAGCGGCGGTCCGTCACCAGCACCTGCGCCTCCTGTGTAATCAGCAGGTAGCCGTTGGATCCGGTAAACCCCGAAAAATAGCGCCGGTTTTCATAAAGGCTGAGCAGCGCGGCATCCAGCTCCCTGGCCTTCAGCAGTGCGCGCAGGGCCTGCAGGCGCGTCTCCATCACAACATTACCCATATGCGCCTACTTTTTCTGGCGCGCGTCGAAAGCATCGCGCAGCCCATCGCCCAGGAAATTGATGCTGAGCACCGCCATCAGGATGCACAGCCCCGGCGGCACCCACTGCCAGGGGCGCAGCGTCAGCGTGGAAAGGTTGTTGGCGCCAAAAAGCATATTGCCCCAGCTGGCCGTGGGCATTTGCACCCCGACCCCCAAGTAGGACAGCGACGCCTCCGTGAGAATCGCGCGCGCCATCTGCAAGGTAGCCTCCACCAAGATGGGCGCCATCACGTTGGGCAGGATATGCTGGATGATGATGCGGCTGTCCTTGGCGCCCAAGGATTCGCTGGCCTTGACAAAATCCAGCTCCCGCACGCGCAGGATCTCCCCGCGCACAAAGCGCGCCGTACCCGTCCAGTTGCACAGGCCGATCACCAGCATTACGTTATAAATACTGGGCTTGAGCACCGTGGAGATGATAATGACCAAAAACAGCACCGGGAAGCAATACACCACATCCACCAAACGCATGATGAAGGTATCCACCCAGCCGCGGAAGTACCCTGCCAGAGACCCAAGCAGGATGCCCACCGTGGTGCTGATGCCCACCGCCACCAACCCTACGCTCATGGAAATGCGGGCGGCATAGAGCACGCGGCTGAACACATCGCGCCCCAGGCTGTCGGTACCTAGCAGCGTGCCGCTGTCCGCCGGGCTTTTGTTTTTCAGGATCAGACCCGCTTCGCTCTTGATGGACTCGTATGGGTCATGCGGAGCGATCAGCGGGGCAAACACCGCCATGCCGACCATCAGCAGCAGCACGATCAGCCCAAACAGAGCCAGTTTGTTTTTACGGAAGCGTTTCCATCCGTCCGTCTGGAGCAGGTTCCGCCTGCGGCGGGTCACAAATGCCATTTCCACAGCGCTTCCCCCTTTCAGTATTTGATCCTGGGATCGACCATCGAATACAGGATATCCGAGATCAGGTTGCCCAGCAGCACCAAGATGGCGGTGATGAGCGTGAGCCCCATGAGCACCGCATAATCGCGGTTGCCGATGGCGTCCACACCCAGCTGACCTATGCCGGGCCAACTGAACACTTTTTCAATGATATATGCACCGCCAAACAGGTTGGGGATGGAAAGGCCAAAGATCGTAATCACCGGAATCAGCGAGTTTTTAAGCGCATGACGGTAAATGACCATCCGCTCCGAAAGCCCTTTGGAGCGCGCCGTGCGGATGTAGTCCTGGCTCAGGGTCTCGATCATGCTGGAGCGGGTAAAGCGCATGACGGTCGCCAGATTGGCCAGCGCCAGAGCCAATGCCGGCATGACCAGGTAACGCAGTTTATCCACAAACAGCTGCCAGTCCGTGCCGGAAAAGGCGGTGTTGCCAAAGCCGGAGGTCGGGAACCACTTAAGCTGCATGGCAAACACATAGATGAGCGTCATGCCGAAAAAGAAAGCGGGAATACTGATGCCCACAAAGGAAAATACTGTGAGCCCATAATCCCCCGGGGTGTACTTGTGCGTGGCACTGTACACACCCAGCGGGATGCCCACCAGAAAGCTGAGCAGGAACGCGGTACCCGTGAGCAGCAGCGTAGCGGGCAGGCGCGCGCCGATCATCGCCAGCACAGGCTGCCCCGAAAAGGTGGAGTAGCCGAAATTGCCCTGGAAAAGCTGCCCCATCCAGTTCAGGTACTGCACCCAAATAGGTTGGTCCAGCCCCAGCGCCTCCTTGGCACGGTTGATGGACTCAATGGATGTGCGGGGGTTGACCATGTTGGCCAGCGGCCCGCCGGGCGCCAGCTTCATAATCAGGTATGTGAGCACAGTGATGCCAAACACAATAGGGATCGCCTGCAAAAGGCGGCGGCTGATGTACCGTTTCATCGCTGACCCTCCTTCCGGCTACGCGCCATAGCGCGAAAACAGCTCCGGCAGGAACGTTTCCGAGCTGACGGTGCGGTAGATGCTGTCCTTGGGCATGGCGGCGTCCAGCCACAGGCGGCGTCCCATGGTCAGGCCGTCACAACGGGGCTCGTCCATGGACTGGTTCAGCGCAATGACCGACGGCGCAAGGCGATGCATCAGCTCGCGCAGCGCAGTTTCAAAATGATCGTACTGTATGGCTTCGTCAAACAGGCCGCTTTCGATGATGTCCTGCGCATCGATGCGCGTGGAAAGCGCATATCGCTTTCCTTCCTTAGTAAAGGCAAACGCGCCCGCGCCCACCGTGCCTACCCCGGGAATAAAAGCGGTAACCGGGTCGCTGCCTTCGCTGGTCAGGATCAGGTACACATCGATCCCCAACTGATCAAGCCGCTTGGTCACATCCCGGATCACCTTGTCCCTGCACTCTTTATCCATCCCATTCAACCTCCATTGCCAGTTGCGTTACCATATCGGTGAGTACCGCGCAGCCAAACTGGAATCCGCCGATGCTCACCTGTTCATCCACACCGTGTACCAGCGGCAAAATTGCATCAAACGCATCGGCCATGCCAAGCGGCGAAAACCCGAACACGCTGCTGTCGCCGCCAAAGAAGCGCCCATCTGTGCGCCCCAGCGCCAACATGGGCAGAATTTCTGCCGCCATCCCGTGCCGTGCCGCGGCCTCGGCCGCCAGTGCGGCCACACGCCTGCCCAGCGGATGTTCAGGCTGGCACAGGATGCCCGGCTGGAAGCTTTCGATGGCAAAGGTCACATTCTCGCACTGCAACCATTGCGCGAGCCAGCCCTCTACATCCGCCCTCGTGGTGCCCGGCAATGGGCGAAGCTCCAGTGTGATGGCCGCTTCGGCAGGCAGCACGTTCACCCGCTCGCCGATCTGGAAGGGCCTAACTGCGACACCACACTGCCCGGCATAGGCCAGCAGCTCGCAAGCCAATGCGTTATCCGGCGTGGCGCCGATGCGCCTGGCCATAGCACGGTAGGTTTCTCCCTGGTTGGCAAGTGCGGCTACGCCATCCAGCACGCACGCCACCGCGCGGGTCAGCCGCAGGACTGCCTGCTCCTCGCCGGGGGCGCCGGCGTGCCCGCTCTGCCCGCATGCCTGCAAACGGATGCGGCAACTGGCTTTCTCCCCCACTGTCATGGTCAGGTAGGCTTTTCCCCCGATCGAGAGCGGAAATCCCCCGCCTTCGCTAATGGCGATCACATCGCCAAACAGCGAGGGACATTCCCGTGCGACCCGTTCTGCGCCAAAGGCGCTGCCTTTTTCCTCATCCACCGTCGCAACCAAAAACACATCCCGGCGGGTGCCGCCCATGGCGCGCAGGCGCAGGAAAGCCATCAGTTCCATGATGGTCAGTTGCTTGGTGTCCAATGTGCCGCGCCCGTAGAGCCGCCCATCGGCTATTTCCGCCCCAAAAGGCGGGTGCGTCCATGCCTGCCCCGCCACCGGCGCCACATCAATGTGGGATAGCAATACCAGCGGTTTCGCCGCCGGGCAAGTGCCCGGCAGGTGCGCCACCAGGTTGGGACGCGATGCATCGCCCACACGCTCCGGACGAATGCCCCGCGCTTGCAGCAAGCGCTCCAACCATGCTATGGCTTGCGCCTCGCCCGGTGTGTCCGTGACGGACGGTATGGCCACCAGTTCTGCCAGCATCCCCAATGCGTCCATCATGCCCCCATACCCTCCCGATAGGGTATTTCAATGATTTCCGTCTGTCGGCGGCTGATGATGCGGCAACCCGTGTCCGTCAGTACTACATTATCCTCCACGATAGCGGAGGGCAGCGGGGATTGCAGCACGGTAGGCTCAATGGCATAGATTTCGTTTTTGCGCAGCACGCCGCACATCGCCTTGCGATCCCTGTGCTGCCCCAGCACCGTGCCGCCGTCGTGGCATTCCAGCCCAACCTGATGCCCTACCGAGTGCGGGATGTTGGGGTAGCCGCTATCCAAAATGGACTGGCGGCCAACGGCATCCACCTCATAGCCCTTCAGGCCGGGGCGGATCATCTCCAGCACTGCGCCTACCGCGCGCACCGCCGCATCGACGGCGCGGCGCACATCCTCCGGCGCATGTGCTTCGTCCGGTTTTAGGAAATACATGGTGCGTGCAATGTCCGAAGTATAGCCGTTGTAGCGGGCACTGAAGTCGATGACCATCATATCCCCCGGCTGAATAATGTTGTTGGGGTTGGGCCTGCGGTGGGACATGCCGCAGCGCACCAAAAGCACCAGGGGCAGATCGTCCGGTGCGCCAATGCCGCTGGTGCAGCCACGTTTGAACATTTCCCGCACCATCAGCTCACCCACTTGCGATTCGCTCATGCCCACATGGATGGTACGGAAAACCTCATCATAGATATCGCAGGTGATGCGGCTGCACTCCTCCATGATGGCGATCTCGCTGGGGGTCTTGACTGCGCGCAGCTCCTCCAGCATGGCCTGACTGGAGGTGCCCACGCGCTGCATTTCCTTTTCACCTACGGCAAGGCACAGCTTTTGGTACAAACCGACCGAAAGCCCATCACAGCGGCTGTCGTCCGGCGTCTGGTTCAGGGCGAGCCGATTGATGGCAAGCCCTTCATACAGCCGCCGGAACGCCGCCGGAAACTCGGCCGGCTCGGTAGCCAGTACCTGCCGGTACAGTCCGGTTTCACGGTAGGCCGGGGCATCCGCACCCGCGCACAGCACCGTGGCATCCCCTTGCGCAGTCAGCAGCACAAGCGTTTCCTGCTCGGCACTGCGCCCAAACATCAGCGCAAAAGAGGGATCCTGTCCATTGCGGGTATAAAAGACCCATGCATCGATCTGGTTTTCCCGGAGCATCTCCCCAGCGCGCTCAATTTTCTCCCGAGCTACATCCAAACGGTTCATAGAGCCTCCCTTTCCGCCGCGACAGCCAGGCGGCGTACCGCGCGCGTGAGCACACGGCAACCAAAATCCAGCGAATCACAGTGGATCCGCTCATCCACGCCATGCACCATGCGCACAGCCTGCTCAAAGGTCATATCCCAAGGCAACACAGGACTGAAGCCATACACGCCCGCCGCCAAGCCCTTGATGTAACGCCCGTCACTGGAGCCCATGCTCAGAAACGGTACCAACGCCACATCGGCCTGGGCGGGGGGCAACTCCGCACGCAGGCAAGCTTCCAGCAATGGCAGCGCATCCCCGGGGTCGCTTTCATACCCTGCGGTCAGGCTGCCGACTTCCACATCCGCGCCCCATTCCCCGGCCAGCGCATTCACGGTTTCCATCAGCTTGGCCTCACGCAGGCCTGGCAGCAACCGCACATCGCACACGACGGACACATGCTGCAAATTCTTACCCTGCACCAGCGTTGGCGTAAGTGTATTGTGCCGCATGGCCTTCAGAATATTGCCCATCATAGGGGATAGCCGGGCTTGCAGCTGATCCGGCCGGCAAGCGTGTGCATCGCTCAGCACATCGGCAAAGCGTTGCAGTGTGGCGGTATCATTTGCTGGCAGTTCCGTCTGATGCAATGCTTGCACCAGGCCACAGGCTCGGCGCAGCGCGCCGGTGCCGGTCAGGTACACGCCGCCGGCCTCCCGGAAATGGAAGGTGATCTGCCCGCAACCTTTTTGCCCGGTTTCCAGCAGATACAGCACACGCTTGCCCGCCAGTACCGGAAACCCGCCGCCCTCGCTGATCACTTGCGCATCCTGAAATATCGTACGCCCGGCGATTTCCCTGCCGCCGAGCGTCACGCTTCCCGCCAGCAGACTTTGCAGCCCCAGCGCACTGCCGCACTCCTCATCACCGGTCGCTACCAAGTACACATCCCGCTCCAGCGGTGTATGCCGACCCAGCGCCAAAAAAGCGCTCAGTTCCATAACGGTCAACTGCTTGGTATCCAACGCACCGCGGCCATAGATATAGCCATCCTCCACCACTGCCGCAAACGGGGGGTGCGTCCATGCGGCGGGGTTTGCGGGCACCACATCCACGTGGCTGAGGAGCACCAGCGGCGCAAGCCCCTGCTGCTTGCCGGGAAGGCGCGCGACCAGATTGCCTCGCCTTCCATGAGCCAACGGCTGCAAGGCCACCTGTGCCCCGCCGGACACGAGGATGTCCCGCAAAACAGCCAGCAACCGCATTTCATCACCCGGTGGGTTGGCGGTATCAATGCGGATCAAATCCCGCAAGGTTTGTACTGCGTCCAGCATAACATGCCCCTTTTGGATGGGTGAGCGGGGCAAGGGGCGGCATAGCCGATCCCCTGCCCCGTGCTCACAGGTCATTTTATTGGATGTTCCAGTTCTCGATCTGGTAGGTGATGCCGCGGAAATCCGCCGCAAAATTCTGCACACGGTTGCTCACGCCCGCAATGGACAGGTTGCCGTACAACGGGATCCACGGGATGTCATCGGAGATGACCTTGGCGATCTCGTGGTAGCAGGCTTCGCGGTCTTCGATGGCGGTGAGGTTGATGGACTTGGCAAAGAGCTCATCCGCAGCAGGATTGTTGTAGCTGATGAAGTTCATGCCATTGGGCGGTGTTGCCGTAGAAACGAAGTAATTGCGGTACTCATCGGGATCGACCTCCACACCGAAACCCAGCGTGAACATATCAAAATCATCCGCGGTGACCGCGCGTCCCTGGCCGTTGGCATCCTGGGGCAGCAGGCGGGTGAACGCCAGCGTTGCAAAATCCTGTTCACGGATTTCCATATCGATGCCGACTGCCTTGAAGTACTGCTGCACCAACTGTGCCATATCCGCCTGTGCCTGGCCTTTGGTGACCATATCATAGATCAGGTGGAGGGGCGCGCCGTCTTTTTCATAGATGCCGGTGGCGGTATTTTTCACATAGCCGGCTTCCTGCAGCAAGGCCTCTGCCTTGGCGGGATCATAGGGGTAGCTGGTCACGTCCGTGCTGTGCGACCAGTGATTCTCGGGGAAGATATCATCCGTGGCAAAGGCATACTCGCCAAAGACGGTTTCCACGATGGTCGCCTTGTCCAGCGCATGGCTCATGGCCTGGCGCACTTTGAGATCCTTCAGGTTGGCGTTGAGCTGGTTGAGGCCGATGTAGTACATGTTCAGCGTGGGGTACGTGTATGCCGCCGCCGTGCCGGTAGCGGAGAGCAACTCCACCTCGGAAGGCTCCACGCTCTCCACCACATCGATTTCCCCGTTGATCAGCGCCGCAGTCAGCGTGGTCTGATCGCCGAAGCGGTAGTAGATGGTATCGATGGAAGGTTGGGTGCCATAGTAATCGGGGTTCTTGGTCAATTCAATATACTGGCCGGATTCCCATTTCACAAACTTGTATTTGCCGGTGCCGATGGGGTTGCGGTTGAAATCCGCCTTGTCCCATTCGCCGGGAGCGATGTCGCCCAGCAGGTGCTTGGGCAGGATGCACATGTTGAGCTGACCCAGGAACGCGGCATTGGCGGCGCTCAGCTCAAAGGTGACGGTGTAATCATCCACAGCCTTGATCCCGCTGACGCTATCGGCCGTGCCCGCGCGGTGCTCGGCTGCGCCGACCACGGAATCCACACGGCTTTCCGCGCCGCCCACATAGCTGGGATCCGCCAGGGAAGTAAAGGTGAACACCACATCCGCGGCGGTGAAGGGCTCGCCGTCATGCCACTTCGCATTTTTGACTAAATGGAAGGTGTACAGCTTGCCATCCTCAGACACGTCCCAGCTTTCCGCCAGCCCGGGGCCGAAGGAAAGATCCGGTTGCGGCTTGACCAATCCGTCAAAAATGAGAAATTGTACATTGGTGTCCGGCGTACGTGGATACATCGTAGGGTTAAGGTTTGCGACCTCGGATACCTGCCCGATGGTCAAGCTGACGCCGCCCTCACCCAGTGCGAGCATCGGCACCGCCGCCATTACCAGTACGAGCATCAATGCGATCCAGTTTCTCCTGCTCCTCATGGCTTTTCCTCCTCGGATTTTCAGTTGGGTTCCATGGCTCACCTTGAAAGTTTGCACGAAAAGGCCGATATTCCTATCAGCCTCTCTGCTTGTATACAGGATACCATGACTGTATACACTTGTCAAGATATTTGAAATATTAAAATTTTGTTGTAAGTCAAATAATTGTGTAATTCGATCGTTCTTACGACCATTTCAGCTATCTTCCGGGGCCGAAATGAAGGATTGCAAGCAAAAATATGCATGCCATCTGTCCACGATTCTATACATTCCATACATGAAGCGTTCCTGTACAACGGTTCCAGCATCCGTTCCGGCACATTTTGCCACTCCTTCGAGTGGAATAGGCGGTGTTTTTCCTTTGTTCATCCGGCCGCAAACCTTCGCGTGCCGCCTTCCCCTTCGCAGGCGCAGAGCCTTGCATACAGGGGCGTTTCGCCGGCTTGTGACCGCGATATTTGCCTTGACAGACACCGCAAAATATGGTAACGTATCTCGGTAAGCCGCACAAGCGGGGTTTTCAAGTGCGCTTCACGCGCCGCCTTACGCTTGGCGAGTATGGATCAGGAGGTGTTTGCCATGTACGCAGTGATCGTATCGGGTGGCAAGCAATACCGAGTTACCAAGGGCGATACCATTTATGTGGAAAAACTTGACCTTGAGGACGGCAGCGCCGTGAGCTTCGACGTGCTCATGCTTGGCTCTGACGAAGGCGTGAAGATCGGCACCCCCACCGTTTCCGGCGCGAAGGTGGAAGGCAAGGTCGTAAGCCAGGTGAAGGGCGAGAAGATCATCATCTACAAGTACAAGAGCAAGAAGAACTATCACCGCAAGGCTGGTCACCGCCAGAACTACACCAAGGTGGAAATCACCGCAGTAGGCTGATGACCACCGTCACTGTTTACCGCGAAGGGGAGCGCATCACACGTCTTACGTGCAGCGGGCACGCAGGTGACATGGCGGCAGGCGAAAACATCGTTTGCGCGGCTGTGAGCATCCTGGTGCAAAATTGTGTCAATGCGATCGAGCAGGTCGCGGGGCTCATACCGCCCACCACTGTAGACGAGGCAACCGCGCTCATTTCGGTGGGGATGCCCAGCGGCACACCCGCCCAGGAGCACGATGCGCAAACCATCCTTCGCACAACCGTCGTAGGACTTACGGATATCTCCCAAGCATATCCGACCATGGTCAAGCTACACACATTGAATGGGAGGAAAACACCATGATGAAGCTGAATCTTCAGTTCTTCGCCCATAAAAAGGGCGTAGGCTCCACCCGTAACGGGCGCGACAGCGAAAGCAAGCGCCTTGGCGCCAAACGTGCCGATGGCCAATATTCCCTGGCCGGCAACATTCTGGTTCGCCAGCGCGGCACCCACATCCATCCGGGTCTGAACGTGGGCATCGGCAAGGACGATACCCTCTTCGCACTCCAGAATGGCATCGTGCGCTTTGAGCGCCTGGGCCGTGACAAGAAAAAAGTGAGCGTTTACCCCGTCGAAAACGCCCAGTAAATCGCCTGAATCGCGTAGTATAGGAGCGTGGGAAGTCCCGCGCTCCTTCGCTATACCTGAATGCAGGCGCGCGGCCGGTGCCTTTGCTCGGAACGTCGGGTTGGCATGGCGGTGCGCAAGGAGGGGTTGGCTTGATAGGGACGCTCATCAACGTGGCGGCAATCATCGCCGGTTCCGCACTGGGGCTTTTGCTCAAGCGCAGTTTTCGCAAAAGCATTGCGGATGTTGTAATGCAGGGGCTGGGGCTATGTGTGCTGCTCATTGGCCTTACCGGCGCGCTTAAAACGGAGAATGTGCTGCTGATGATACTTTCCGTGGTGGTTGGCGGCGTGATCGGTGCATGGATCGGCATTGGGCGGCGGCTCAACGATCTGGGTGCGTTTGCCCAGCGCAAGCTGGTACGCAATGCCCCGGCAGGCGATAACACGTTCGCCAACGGCTTTGTTACGGCCAGCCTGATCTTTTGCGTGGGCGCCATGGCGGTGGTCGGCGCGCTGGACAGTGGCATCCGCGGGGATCACAGCACCCTCATCGCCAAATCCGCGCTGGATGGCGTGGCTTCGGTGGTGTTTGCCAGCGCCCTTGGCCCCGGTGTGATGCTCTCGGCATTGCCGGTGCTGGTGTACCAAGGCGCCATCGCCATTTTGGGCAATGTGGTGGCACCGATGCTCAGCGCCGCTGTGGTGCTGGAAATGAGCGCGGTAGGCGGTCTGTTGATCATCGGCGTTGGCCTGAACATGTTGCTCAAAGCAGAAATCGCGGTCGCTGATCTACTCCCCGCCATTTTTATCCCGTTTTTGTATTACCCCCTGGCCGGGCTGTTTTTCTAAAGCAACCACCGTGTGGTGCGGCCGTTTTCCGCAAGGTGCCTGCGCCCTTCTCCCCCTTCCCCGCCAAGGCGGAAAAGGGTCAAAGGCAGCGCTCTTCTGGGGTGCAGTGTGAAGCTCTTACCCGCCTGAGGCTTCGCCTTGCATAATTTTTTGTACGAGTATAACGGGCACCGCAGGCGCAATGTAGTGCTACTGTACTCAGTTCATTTTTGGCTAGACTAAACCCCGCAGGCATGGCTGCCTGCGGAGTTCAATCTATTCAAAAAAACGCCAAGGTAACAGTTATGTCAGGCTTCCATAGCATTTCATCGTTTGGGCGGTTTTTCCACCCTTGTTCCTTATGCCGCAGCGTTTGCAGCAGTGGCCCACCAACTACTCGGGTATTGAAGCAGGCAACGGCTTCAGAAAGTTAGCGTATCCCTGTAACCAAACGCACCGCGAGCAGCATGACTCGCGGTGCGTTGCACATTGATCCTGTTAGCGGTCACTCAATGCCCCGGATGTTTCCAAACGGGAAAACCACAAAGCGGACGTGCCCGGTAATTTGGCTGCGGGTCAGGGTGGCGGGCTTGTCATAACCGTAATAGTTGCGGCTATCATGGCTGTTGTCCCGGTTATCGCCCATCACAAAATATTCGTCTTCCCCAAGGGTAATGGGTTCCATGGAAAAGCCATCATCATTGCGCGCATCGGTCAGATAGGGTTCAGCCAACGCCTCGCCGTTCAGATAGACCACATTTTGCCGTACTTCGATGGTATCGCCAGGTACCCCCATCAGGCGTTTGACGAAATTCTCCGTGCGTCCGGGGTATTTGCAGATGACCACATCCCCGCGCTGCGGTTGGCTAAAAATATATTCCGGCTTGGTCACAAACATGATCTCGTTGTTGTGCAGGGTGTCTGCCATGCTTTGCCCATCCACACGGATCGGCTCAAAAATAAAGGTGCGGATGATCAGCGCCAGCACCACGGCGGAACCCAGCGTCAAGATCCAGCTCAAGATTTCTTTCTTCACGTCTTTTTTCTTGACCGCTTTCTTGTCTGCTTGCGCAGGATCACCCTCGCCCACGCTGGTTGTTGCTTCGTGCGTGAGGTCAGCCATTTCCTGCGCCAGCCATTCGGCTTGCCCGGGCTTTTCCTCCGGCGTGCTTACGTTGTCCTGTTCCACTGCCATCATACAGCGCCTCCTTACGGTTGATTCATCAATTGCCGGAGGGTTTCCGCCTCCGGGATCGGCCCCTGGGTGATCGTCTTTTTGCGACGCTTGGTAAACACCGCGCGCTCCAGCATCACGATGCGCCCACAGCCCAGGCACTTCATTTTGATGTCCGCGCCAATGCGGATGATTTTCCACTGATCGCTGCCACAGGGGTGAGTCTTGCGCATCTGCACCACATCGCCCAGACGGATTTCTTCCACGCTTGACCCTCCTTTTTGGCATGTTAGTAGCATTATACAACCATCCACGGGGAGTTTCAAGCGCGCACAGCCCGGAAACGCTTGTTTCACGATGCCCTTCGATGAAGAATCTGTAAACATTTCCGTCCCTGCCACCGCATAGACCCGTCCGTCAGCATTCCGTACATATGCCCTTTGATGGCAATGCTTCCGGCACCGCAAAACCGCCCGGCATGCATCCTGACGGACGGCGTGCCGGGCGGTGGTATGGCAACCTGGAGCCAGTTCGGCAGCATTGCCGCCGCACTGGCACATGGTCTTTATTGTTGAGTCAGGTACTGATGGCATGCCGCAGCTGCCTCCTGCCCTTCATTCATGGCGCGCACCACAAGGCTTTGCCCGCTGTGCATATCCCCAGCCACAAACACGCCGGGCTTGCTGGTCTGGTACTGCTCCGCTGCAATATTGCTTCGCGCATCCCGTGCCAGGCCGTATGCTTCCGCCAGCGTATCTTCAGGCCCCACAAAACCCATGGCGATCAGCACCATGTCCGCAGGCCAGTGCCGCTCACTGCCGGGCACGCTCTCCATACGCATGCGCCCATCCTCACCCTTGACCCAAGCGATTTTTTCCGTGATCACAGCGGCGATCTTTCCCTGCGCATCCCGCTCCACCGCGCGCGCGTTGGTCAGGTAGTGGCGTGGATCTTCCCCAAACTTGGCGATGGCCTCCACCTGCCCGTAATCTGTTTTGAGCGTGCGTGGATATTCCGGCCAAGGGTTGCTGTCTGCACGCTCCTCGCTTGGGCGCGGCATAATCTCCAGCTGATGCACCGTCCGGCAACCTTGGCGCAAGGCTGTGCCAACGCAGTCTGTGCCCGTATCGCCCCCGCCGATGATGATCACATGCTTACCCCTGGCGTCCATTTCCGCTGGCACCGCCACGCTCGTGTCCAGCAAATGGCGGGTGGCCAGGGTCAGGTAATCAACCGCAAAAAGCACACCCTGCCCCTCCCGCCCAGGCACTGCAAGGTCCCGGGGCTTGCCGCTGCCGCAGGCCAGCACTACCGCGTCGTACTCCTGCAGCAGGGCATCGGCAGGCTGTTCCGCGCCCACATGCGCGCCTGTCACAAAGCTTACGCCTTCCGCCCGCATCAGGTTAACGCGGCGGTCAATCACCTTTTTATCCAGCTTCATGTTGGGGATGCCATACATCAGCAGACCCCCAATGCGGTCACTGCGCTCAAAGACCGTCACGGTGTGTCCATAGCGGTTCAGGCGCATCGCCGCCGCAAGGCCGGCCGGGCCGGAGCCGACCACTGCCACCGTCTTGCCTGACCTCGTTTTTGGCGGGCGCGGCTGCATGTGCCCAGCAGCAAAGGCATGCTCGATGATGGTCAGTTCGTTTTGGCGAATGGTCACCATGGGCTGGTGGATGCCGCAGGTACATGCACCCTCGCATGGCGCGGGACACACGCGCCCCGTAAACTCCGGAAAGGAAATGGTGCGTTGCAAGCGGTTGAGCGCCTCATCCCACTCCTCATGGTAAAGAAGATCATTCCACTCCGGAATCAGGTTGCGGATGGGGCAACCCGTCGGCACGCCTTTGAGCGTGATGCCGCTCTGGCAAAAGGGTACCCCGCAGTACATGCAGCGCGCGGCTTGCTCCTTTTGCGTCTCCAGGGGCAGCTCCTCATGAATCTCCTCCCAATCGTTGATCCGCTCCAGCGGATCGCGGTCGGGCGGCAAACAGCGGTCATATTCCAAAAAGCCCATCAGCTTACCCATGGTTGCGCACCTCCTTTTGCTGCATCAGGTAGCGCTTGTACTCAATGGGGAGCACTTTGACAAACCGGCGCACGGCGCTGCCCCACTGCGCAATGATGTCCCTGGCCAGCGCGCTGCCCGTATGCTCCACATGCTGCTGGATCCAGCTCTTGACCTGGATCACCTCATCCGGATCGTCCAGCGCTTCCAGCAAAACCATTTCTGTATTGCAGCGGTCACGGAAGGAGCCGTCCACATCAAACACATAGGCAATACCGCCGCTCATGCCTGCGGCAAAGTTGCGCCCGGTTCTTCCAAGCACCAGCACGCGGCCGCCCGTCATGTATTCACAGCCGTGATCGCCCACGCCTTCCACCACGGCCAGCGCTCCGCTGTTGCGCACGCCAAAGCGCTCCCCGGCGACGCCGTTCACATACACCTCGCCGCCGGTCGCGCCATACAGCGCCACATTGCCGATGATCACATTTTCCTGCGGTACAAAATTGCACCCTTTGGGCGGGTACACACTCAGGATGCCGCCGGATAGGCCTTTGCCCATATAGTCATTACAATCCCCCGCCAGCGAGAAGCTCACGCCCTTGGGCAGGAATGCGCCAAAGCTTTGCCCTGCGCTGCCTTCAAAGCTGATGAGGATGGAATCCTTCGCAAGTCCCGCCTCGCCGTGTCGCAGGGTGAGCATGCTGCCCAAAATGGTGCCCGCTGCGCGATCCGTATTGTGGATGGGCAGCTTGGCCACCACCTGCCGTTCCCCCGCCAAAGCCGGCTCGGCCAGCACCTCCAGGAGCGTTTCATCCAGGGTATGCCCAAGCGGCCAGAACTGCTTCTCGCTGGCATAGCGGGGAGCATCCACAAACCCTTCCGGAGCATACAGCACCGGTGCAAGGTCGATATCCTGATGCTTCCAGTGCGTGAGCGCATCGCTTTTCTTGAGCCTATCCACGCGCCCCACCATCTCATTGAGGGTGCGGAAGCCCAGTTGCGCCATGATTTCGCGAAGCTCCTGCGCAATAAAGCGCATGAAGGAGATCACGTATTCCGGCTTGCCCTTGAAACGCTTGCGCAGTTCGGGATTTTGCGTGGCCACCCCGGCCGGGCAACTGTCCAGGTTGCACACGCGCATCATGATGCAGCCCATGGTCACCAGCGGCGCGGTGGCAAAGCCAAACTCCTCCGCGCCCAGCAGCGCGGCAATAGCCACATCCCGCCCAGTCATGAGCTTGCCGTCTGTTTCCACCACCACGCGGCTGCGCAGCTGGTTTAGCATGAGCGTCTGGTGGGTTTCCGCCAGGCCAAGTTCCCACGGCAGGCCGGCATGCTTGATGCTGCTGCGCGGGCTTGCGCCGGTGCCGCCGTCATAACCGCTGATCAGGATCACATCCGAAAGCCCTTTGGCCACGCCCGCGGCGATGGTACCCACGCCTGCTTCGCTGACCAGCTTGACGCTCACACGCGCTTTGCGGTTGGCGTTTTTCAGGTCGAAAATCAGCTCCGCCAGATCTTCGATGGAGTAAATATCGTGGTGCGGCGGCGGGGAAATGAGCCCCACCCCTGCTGTGGAATGCCGGGTTTTGGCGATCCAGGGATACACCTTGTTGCCAGGGAGTTGCCCACCCTCGCCGGGCTTTGCACCCTGCGCCATTTTGATTTGCAGCTCCTGCGCATGCACCAGATAGTTGCTGGTCACACCAAAGCGGCCGCTGGCCACCTGTTTGATGGCGCTGGATTTGCTGTCCCCATTGGGGAGGGCTTCATAGCGCCCCTCATCCTCGCCGCCCTCGCCGCTGTTGCTTTTGCCCCCGATGCGGTTCATGGCAATGGCCATGCATTCGTGCGCTTCCTGGCTCAAGCTGCCATAACTCATGGCGCCCGTTTTGAAGCGTTTGCATAGGGACTCAACCGTTTCGACTTCTTCGATGGGCACTGGCTGAGCTGCGGGCACAAAGTCCAGCAGGCTGCGGATGGTCGCCTTGTCCTGACTTCCGTCCAGGCTTTGGCTGTATTGCTTGAACACGCTATAATCATCCGTCCAGCACGCCTGTTGCAGCAGGTGGATGGTTTCAGGATTGTACATGTGGTACTCTTCGCCGTTGCGCCACTGCATCACACTGCCGGCTTCCAGCGTTTCTTCCCCCAGCGGATCGTGGAAAGCCGCATCATGGCGGGCGGCGTTTTCCCGGGCAATGCCCTCCAGCCCGATGCCGCCGATAGGCGATACCGTTTCAGGGAAATACTCATCAATCAACGCCCGGCTCAGGCCGACCGCCTCAAAAATCTGCGCGCCGCGGTAGCTCTGCACAGTGGAAATGCCCATTTTGGACATGACCTTCACGATGCCTTTGACCACCGCTTTATTGTAGTGCGCCTGCGCTTCTTCCAGCGTTTGCCCCTTGAGTTTGCCGCGGTTTACGGCGTCGGTCACAGTGGCCAGAGCCAGATAGGGATTGATGGCCGTGCAACCATAGCCCACCAGCAGCGCGAAGTGGTGCACCTCGCTGGGTTCCCCGCTTTCCAGCAGGATGCTCAGCTGTGTACGGATGCCCCGGCGGATGGTGTGCGCCTGCACCCCGGACACCGCCAGCAAAGCGGGGATGGCCGCGTGTGCCTCATCCACACCGCGATCGGAGAGGATAAAGATGCTCGCGCCCGCGTCAAACTGCCGATCCAGCTCGGCATAGATGCGCTGCATGGCAGCCTGAAGCCCTTGGCCGCCCTCGGCGACCGGGTACAGGATGGACAGCACGCAAGGCTTGAACCCTACCTGATCCAGCGTCTTGACCTTGGCCATGTCCGCATCGGTCATCAGCGGGCTTGCGAGCTTGATCTGCCTGCAGCTTGCGGGGGAAGGCGCCAGCAGGTTACCCTCCGAGCCGATATATACACGCGTGGAGGTCACGATCTCCTCCCGGATGGCGTCGATGGGCGGGTTGGTCACCTGCGCAAAGAGCTGATGGAAATAATCATACAGCAGCTGCGGGCGCTCCGAGAGCACCGCCAGCGGCAAATCTGCGCCCATGGCGCTGGTGGGCTCAATACCCTTATCCGCCATGGGGATGATCACGTTCTCCACCTGCTCGTTGGTGTAGCCAAAATTTTTCTGGAGCTGCCAGAGCGGTGCATCCAGCGCAGGGCATTCCGCCGCCTCGGGCAACACGTCAATGCCCACCTGGTATTGCTTGATCCAGTCTGCATAAGGATAGGTGGCGGCCATGCCGCTTTTGATCTCCGCATCGCTGATCACGCGGCCGGCTTCGGTATCCACCAGCAGCATACGGCCGGGGCGCAGGCGCTCTTTGCACACGATCTTTTCCGGCGGTATGTCCAGCACCCCGGTTTCGCTGGCCAGAATGAGCATATCGTCCGTGGTGATGCAGTAGCGCGCCGGGCGCAGGCCGTTGCGGTCCAGCATCGCCAACGCCTGCACGCCGTTGGTCACGCCCATGGCGGCGGGCCCATCCCACGCGTCCATCACATGGCTGTGGAACTCATAAAAGGCCCGCAAATCAGGGGTTAGGGTCTTGTTCTTCTCCCAGGGCTCCGGGATCATCATCATGGCTGCATGCGCAAGGCTTCGGCCTGACAGCATCAGAAATTCCAGCGCGTTGTCAAACATGGCGCTGTCGCTGCCATCGTCATTGACGATGGGGAACACGCGCTTCACGTCATCGCCGAACACATCGGTCTGGATATGGCTCTGGCGGGCGTTCATGCGCTTCTGGTTGCCCAGGATGGTATTAATCTCGCCATTGTGGATGGTATAGCGGTTGGGGTGCGCGCGCTCCCAGCTGGGGAAGGTGTTGGTGGAGTAGCGGCTGTGCACCAGCGCGATGGCGGTGGTGTAATCCAAATCGCTCAGATCCAGGAACAGTTCGCCCACCTGCCGGGCTTGCAGCATGCCCTTGTACACAATGGTGCGGCAGCTTAGGCTGGCGATGTAAAAATCGCCTGGCTGGGTTTCCTTGGCATAGCGCAGGCGTTTTTCCGCCACCTTACGGATGAGGTAGAGCTTGCGTTCAAAGGCCAGATCACCCACTACATCGGCGCTCTTTTGCACAAATGCCTGCCGGATGACGGGCATGCAGGCCATGGCGGTCTTGCCCAACGTGGACGGGTTCACCGGTACGGTGCGCCAGCCTAGGAAGGTCTGCCCAAATTCTGCAACGATCTCCTCAAAAACCTGCTCGATCGCAGTGCGGCGCGACTCGTCACGGGACAAAAAAAGCATGCCAACACCATACGCACCGGGCGCAGGCAGTACCATGCCTTCCAAGGGACAAGCCTTTCGGAAAAACGAATCTGGGATCTGGGTCAAAATGCCGGCGCCATCACCGGTATCCGGTTCCGCGCCCGTGCCTCCCCGGTGGGAAAGATGCACCAGCGCCTGCATGGCGTCCATCAGCACGGCATGGGAGCGCACTCCCTTGATATTGGCGAGCATGCCAATGCCGCACGCGTCATGCTCATATTGCGGCGAGTACAGCCCTTGCTGTCGAGGCAAACCTTGATCCTTCATATCTACTTCGTCCTCCGCTCCGCGCTCATGGGGAAAGGTGGTCAATGCAGCGTTCGCTACCAAAATTGACCCGTCCCGAGCGTTGTTGTATTATAGCATCCCCCTCCCATGCCAGCAACCGCTGAACAGAGGAAATACATGATCGTCAAGCCTTGGACAAACGGGGCTGCCTGTACATGCGAATTTGCGTTTGCCCTGCCGAAAGCGCTTATGGTATAATAGATGGCATGTTTTCACGAGCGTGCAGGCTGTATAAGCAATCCTGCCGGACTGCTGTGGTTACCCGCAACCTGACCCACTGGGCCGCCTGGTTGGTTCGGCATCAGGCCAGGGAGGTTCCCTGCGCCAAAGAGGCCGTGCCCTCAGCGCACAACCGCTTGGCGGCGGTGTTAAACAGGCTGAGCGGGCTACCGCAAACGCACACAACGTTGCAAACAGGAAAGGAACATCGCGCAAATATGGATATGCTCACCATCCTATGCAAGGAATTTTCTCTGCAACCCGTTCATTGCCAAAACGTGATTGCCCTGATTGACGATGGCAATACCATCCCCTTCATTGCCCGCTACCGTAAGGAAATGACGGGCTCCATGGACGATCAGCTCCTGCGCGAGGTATATGAACGCCTGATGTACCTGCGCAATTTGGACAAGCGCCGCGAGGAAATCAAAGCCAGCCTGAGCGAGCAGGGCGTGCTGCAGGAGGAGTTGGCCGCAAAGCTGACTGCCGCCGTGATCCTTGCGGAGCTGGAGGATATTTACCGCCCCTTCCGCCCCAAGCGCCGTACCCGCGCCACCATTGCCAAGGAAAAGGGGCTGGAGCCGCTTTCCCTGGCACTGCTGATGCAGCAAGAAAAACAAAAATCGCTGGCGGAGCTGGCAGCGCCTTTCCTGGATGCGGAAAAGGGCGTGACCACTGTGGAGGAAGCCCTGGCAGGCGCACGGGACATCATTGCCGAGCAGATGAGCGATGATGCGGATGTCCGCAAGGCGGTGCGCGCGCTGGCCAACCAACGCGGCGTGGTGCAAACCGGCAAGGCTAAGGATGAGGACAGCGTCTATGCCATGTACTATGATTTCAAACAGGATCTTCGCACGCTGCCCGGGCATCGGATTTTGGCCATCAACCGCGGGGAGCGCGAGGGCTTCCTGAAGGTGAGCACCAACCTGGACAATGCCGCCAGCGTGGCTGTGCTTTCCAAGGCGTTTGTGCGGGAAGGCAGCGTAACCACCGCGCAGGTGCAAATGGCGGCAGACGATGCCTGGCAACGGCTCATTTCCCCCAGCATCGAGCGGGAAGTGCGCACTGAGCTGACCGACAAAGCCAGCACCGCCGCCGTGCAGGTGTTCCGCAAGAACCTGCACCAGCTGCTCATGGCTCCGCCCGTCAAAGGCCGTGTGACCCTGGGGGTGGATCCGGGCTTCCGCACCGGCTGCAAGTTGGCCGTGGTGGATGAAAACGGCAAGGTGCTGGCCACCGGCGTGGGGCATTTTACCCTTCCCGGGCAAGATGCCGCCAAGGCGCGCGCAAAAGCAGATATTGTTGCGCTGTGCAAAAAATTCGGCGTCAATGCCATCGCTATCGGCAACGGTACCGCCAGCCGCGAGGCGGAGCAGTTTATCGTGTCCCTGTTGCCGGAGCTACCGCAGGGCGCAGCCTATATGATCGTGAGTGAAGCGGGCGCATCCGTCTATTCCGCCAGCAAGCTGGCAGCCGAGGAGTTTCCGCAGTTTGACGTGTCCCTGCGCAGCGCGGTCAGCATTGCGCGCCGCATGCAGGACCCCCTGGCCGAGCTGGTCAAGATCGACCCCAAGGCCATCGGGGTGGGTCAATACCAGCACGACCTCAAGGAAAGCGAGCTCAACGAGGCGCTCAAGGGCGTGGTGGAAGGCTGCGTGAACAGCGTGGGCGTGGAGGTTTCCACCGCATCGGCGGCGCTGCTGAGCTATGTGGCAGGCATTGGCCCTGCGCTGGCCAAGAACATTGTCGCCTATCGGGAGGAAAACGGTATTAAATCCCGCGCGGAGCTGAAAAAGGTGCCCAAGCTCGGCCCCAAGGCATTTGAACAATGCGCAGGCTTCATTCGCGTGGCGGACAGCAAGAATGTGCTGGACGCGACCGCAGTGCACCCAGAGAGTTATGATGCCGCCAAGGCATTGCTCGCGGCGCTGGGCTATGCCCTGAGCGATGTGCGCGCCGGCAGCTTGAGCGATTTGCAAACCCGTGCGGACGAAAAAGGCATCAAGGCTTTGGCGGCAGAACTGGCCGTGGGCGAGCCCACCCTGCGCGACATTCTGCGGGAGCTGCAAAAGCCCGGCCGTGACCCGCGTGATGATTTGCCCAAACCCATCCTGCGCACCGATGTGCTGGATATCAAGGATCTGCAGCCCGGCATGGAGCTCATGGGCACTGTGCGCAACGTGATCGATTTTGGCGCTTTTGTGGATATCGGCGTGCATCAGGATGGGCTAGTGCACATCAGCCGCATGGTCACGCGTTTTATCAAGCACCCCAGCGAGGTGCTCAAGGTCGGCGATATCGTCAAGGTGTGGGTAGTTGAGGTGGATGTGAAAAAACAGCGCATCGCCCTGACCATGCTGCCGCCCAAGGCGTGACACGCGTGTAGGCCTGCACCGCCGGTATGTACTTTGCATGTTTTTTCGCCGGTTGGTATTGACTTGCCCCGTTTTTCCCTTACAATGGAGCACAGTAGCCATGTGGTTTCCCATATGGCTGAATAGAGGCGCAGGTGTCATAAGTACCCCGCAGGAGTCCTTCGCGGACGAAGATGGCGGGCAAAAGGGGCAACTGCCGAAGTGGAAGCCAGCGCGAAGCGGCCTTGCACTGGGCGGTGTGGGAGAAGATCCCGCCGACTGTCACGGCGGTGCCGTGGAGCGCTATTCAAAACGTTCTGCTTCTTGCTCGTATCAGAAGATAGAATCGGCGAAGGCGCAAGCCTTCGCCTTTTTCTATACACCCGAAAGTATGCATGAGGAGGCCACCCCACATGAAAAAGACCGTATCCATCCTGCTCGCCCTCACCCTGCTGCTCACCGGCGCAGCCGCGCTGGCGGAAGGCACCCTGCGCGTGGGCATGGAATGCGCCTATGCGCCCTATAACTGGACCCAGGCCGATGCCGGCGAGTTTACCGTGCCCATTGAGGGCGGCGCAGGCTATGCCGATGGGTATGATGTGCAGATCGCCAAAACCATCGCAGAGGGGCTTGGCAAAGAGCTGGTCATCGTCAAAACCGAGTGGGATGGCCTTCCCCCTGCCGTGACCAGCGGCGCGATCGACGCCATCATCGCGGGCATGAGCCCCACGGAGGAGCGCAAGGCGACCTTGGACTTCACCGATCCCTACTATCTGGTGGATATGGTTATCGTGGTCAAAAAGGACGGCCCCTTTGCTGCTGCTACCTCCCTTGCGGATTTCAGCGGCGCGGCGCTTACTGCGCAGCTGAACACCACGCATTATGACGTGATCGATCAGATCGCCGGCGTGACCAAGCTCCCCGCCATGGACACCTTCCCCGCCATGATCGTAGCCCTGCGCAGCGGCGCGATCGACGGCTACATTGCTGAGCGCCCCGGCGCACTGGCGGACACCACGGCCAACCCTGAGCTTACCTTTGTGGCGTTTGAGCAGGGCAAGGGCTTTGACGTCGCGCTGGAAGATACTTTGATTTCCATTGGCCTGAACAAGGGCAGCGAGCTGGTCGCACCCATCAACACAGTGCTGGCCGGCCTGGATCAGGCGACCCGCGACCAGATGATGAGCGATGCCATCAGCCGCCAACCGCTGGCGCAGTAATCCTACCCTACCCTATCCGGGGAACGCGTACCCGACCGGGCGCGTTCCCCTATCGTCGTTTTTCGGAGGTTGAAACATGCAGCTGCCATCGTCCTTTTTTGGTTGGGTAGGCTTCCTGCTGGAGAAATACGGCAACCTGTTCCTGCTGGGCACCGGCATGACCTTACTGATCTCGCTCACCGGCACCGTGATCGGCTTTGTGATCGGGCTGATCGTCGCCACGCTGCGCACCATTCCCGTCAACCGGCGCACGCCGGGCACGGTCCGTGCACTCAAGGCGCTGCTCAATGTGTTGCTGAACCTTTACATTGAGGTGTTTCGCGGCACGCCGATGATCGTTCAGGCAATGGTCATCTACTATGGTGCCATGCAGGCCGGCCTTATTGCGCGCGGCACGCCGATTCCGGTGGTGGCGATTTTCATCGTGTCCATCAACACCGGCGCATATATGGCGGAAATCATCCGCGGCGGCATCATCAGCGTGGATAAGGGACAAAAGGAAGCCGCGCAGGCGATAGGCATGACGCACTGGCAAAGCATGGTGAGCGTGGTACTGCCCCAGGCCGTACGCAACATCATGCCCTCCATCGGCAATGAGTTTGTGGTCAATATCAAGGATTCCAGCGTGCTCAACGTGATCGCGGTCAGCGAGCTGTTTTTCATGAGCAAATCGGCGGCCGGCGCCTACCTCCGCTATTTCGAGGTTTTTGCCATCACCGCTGTGATCTACCTGATCCTGACCTTTACCGTAACGCGCATCCTACGGCTTATCGAGCGTAAAATGGATGGCAGCGCTACCTATACCATTTTAGGCTCCCAGACCTTCAGCCAGAGCGCCATCACAATCCGGGAAGAGAAGAAGGAGGGCTGAGTGATGCAAGAGCCGTCGTATGTGCTGGAGATCAGCCATCTGAACAAGTGTTTTGGCACGCATGAAGTGCTCACAGATATTTCCTTTACCGTGCAAACGGGGGATGTGACCTGCATCATTGGCGCAAGCGGCTCGGGCAAAAGCACGCTGCTGCGGTGCATCAATTTTCTGGAAGATCCGACAGCCGGGCAGATCCTGTTCCACGGCCGGGATGCCGAAACGCAGTGGAAGCGGGCGGAGTACCATGCCAAAGTGGGTATGGTGTTCCAGAGCTTTAATCTTTTCAACAATATGACGGTGCTTGACAACTGCGTGGCCGGCCAGGTGAAGGTGCTTGGGCGTGACCGCAAGACCGCTGTGCAAAAATCCGTCCAGTATCTGGACAAGGTAGGCATGGCGCCCTACCAGAACGCCCGCCCCGCGCAGCTTTCCGGCGGCCAAAAACAGCGCGTGGCCATTGCCCGAGCGCTGGCGATGGATCCGGAGGTGCTGCTGTTTGATGAACCCACCAGCGCGCTGGATCCGGAAATGGTCGGTGAGGTGCTGGCCGTGATGCGCGATCTGGCGCAGGGCGGGCTCACCATGCTCATTGTAACCCACGAGATGAGCTTTGCCCGCGATGTGGCCAACCGCGTCATCTTTATGGATCAAGGGCTGATCGCTGAGGACGGCGCCCCCAGCGAGATATTCACCCAGCCCAAGCAAGCCCGCACACGCGAGTTTTTGAGCCGTGTGCTCAATCGGTAACCGCACCGCCCCAACAGCGTTGGCCGTTATGGCTGGCTGTGGGGACGCGCAGGGGTTTCACCCCTGCACCCTGACAAGGGCTCCCGCCCTTGACCCATCCTATGGGACAAAAGGAAACGCGGCAGGGGACAATGCGCCCTTGTCGCGCTTCCTTTTATATGAGCGAAAGGTTTTCTGCTCGGCTCTCCAAGGGCGGGCAGGGGTTTCACCCCTGCACCCTGACAGGGGCAAAAGCCCTTGTCCCATCCTATGGAACAAAAGGAAACGCGGAAGGGGACAATGCGCCCTTGTCGCGCTTCCTTTTATATGAGCGAAAGGTTTTCTGCTCTGCTCTCCAAGGGCGGGCAGGGGTTTCTCCCCTGCACCCTGACAAGGGCTTTTGCCCTTGTCCCATAGGGGAAAGAAGAAACTCGGCATCGCGCCTGCACTTATGCCACGCTTGGTATGCTTAAGCCCAGTACAGCATGCAGTTCCCAAGTCAGCGCCGCACGAGGTGTGTCAAGCGCATAGTACACCCGATTGGCGCAGGAAGCGCGGATGCGACCGCCGCGCACATTCCCGCCCCAGATATCAGACGCCGTGCTTGCCCTCCTAGGGTTCCCAAAACCTTCCTCTGCTAGGTATCCAGTCCTGTGCGGTAGGTTTCGCCAGCATGCAGCAGCACCGGCTGCCCAAGAATATCCATTGTTACCGTTTCTCCTGCAAGATGCCGAACCCAGATGCCCTGCGCACTCACCTGACAGTGCAGTTGTGCGCCGCGGTAGTGCAGCGGGAATCCATACCCCTGCCAGCCCGGAGGCAGCATCGGTGCAATGGATAGGCCGTTACCGTCCAGCATAATGCCTGCGAAGCCGCGCAGGATGGTCAAGTACGCCCCGCCCATGTTGGCTGTATGAAGCCCGTCCCGCGTGTTGCCGTGGGCATCATCCACATCCAGCGCTACCGTTTCCTGAAACAATTGCAGCGCCTCCGCAGGCATGTGCAGCCGCGCCGCCATCATGGCAAACACACAGCGCGAAAGGGATGAATCATGCGTGGTCACCTGTTGGTAATAGGCATAGCTGCGGCGCACGGTGTCCACATCGGCCGTGCCGGGAAACAGCAGGTGCGCCAGCACCGTATCCGCCTGTTTACATACCTGATAGCGGTACAGGTACAGCGGATGGTAATGCAGCAAAAGCGGGAAGCGTTCCTTTGGGATCGCCGCCAGATCCAACCGTTGCTTAAGCAGGAAAGAATCATCCTGCGGGCTGATGCCAAGCGCGCTATCCACCGGGAAATACATCCTGTCCGCAGCTTGTGCAAACGCGATCAGTTCTGCGTCCGTAAGCCCGGTGTCTCTCCGGAGTAAGACATCTTTCCCCTGCACCGCCAGGGCGTTTACCACCCGCACAGCCCCACGCAGATTATGCTGCGCCGTCGCGTTAGTGTAGAAGTTGTTGTTCACCAGACAGGTGTATTCATCCGGTCCCGTCACACAGTCGATGCGGAAACCATCTGCTTCCATGTGCCCCAGTTGAAGCCACATGCGTGCGGTTTCCACCAACACCGCCGCGCCGTATTCGGCCATAAAGGTCACATCGCCTGTCGCGTCCCAGTACTGCAGGAAAGCATAGGCAATGTCTCCGTCAATGTGGTATTGCGCGCTCCCCGCCGGAAAATAGGCGGAGCACTCATCCCCGTTGATGGTGCGCCACGGGTACAACGCACCCTGCGCAATGCCAAGCAACCGGGCGTTTTCCCGCGCGCGGGGCAGGGTTTGGTAGCGGTACAGGAGCATCTGGCGCACTTTTTCCGGGTTTGTCCACAGGAAAAACGGTGCCACATAGATTTCACTGTCCCAGAAGGTATGGCCTTCATAGCCCTCGCCGCTCAAGCCCTTGGCGGCCACGTTGCTCACGCCGTCCTCCCCGGTGGATTGGAGCAGCTCGTATAGGTTAAAGTCCATTGCCTGCTGGAGCCGCGTATCTCCATCGATGGTAACGCGTGCATGGTGCCAAAAATCACGCAGGTAAGCCGTCTGCGCCGCCTGAAGCGCTTCGGCACCCATAGTCTGGCATTGTGCCAGCCCGTCACGGGCGGCCATGGCCGGGCTGTGCACGCGGCGGCTGTCCGCATAGTAGGCATACTGGACTAGCTCCACGCTTTCGCCGGGGTTCAGCGCACCTGAAAAGCAGGCGGTGGTCGCCGTCTGGGTTTTGGTGAAGTCTGGCTGCAACGAGCATTGGTATGCAACGCGGCACGCCACGGAGAGCCCGGAGCGGAGCGTTTCCGCTAAGGCATAGGCCTGGCCGCCCTCCAAACCGACCTCGCGCACCGCAAGGCAACGGTGCGGCTCCGCCGCCACACGCGGATCTCCCGCCGCCGCATGGTTGCGGACATCAGCATTCAGGATCGCGCTCAGGCTGATGGCGCCGGAAAAATCCTCGGACACGACTCGGTAGCGCAGCAGAAACAGCCCTTTTTGCACAAAGCTGACCATGCGAGTCACCGCCACACGGAGCGTGCCGTGCTTGGTTTGCCAACGGCAGGTACGCCGGAGCAATCCGTTCTCCATGTCCAGCGTTTGGCGGCGCTCCGTCACCTCCGGTGCAAACATGGAAAATGCCATGTCCGCGGCCGTGAAGCGGATGGTCTGCGCGTCCGGCAGGTTCACCATTACCTGTTGCGTCTCCGGAAATCCGTACAACTTCTCGCCGTAGCGGACATCCTTGACTTCGTAGAAGGCATTGATGTAGGTGCCGCGAATGCTGTCCACCCCCGCTGCCGCGCCCTCTTCCGGCGCGGCGCGAACGCCCAGGTAGCCATTTGCTGCGTGGTACAGGGTTTCCAGGCGTGCAAAATTCTCACGCGCCCAGGTATGCGTCATGTTCACGGGTGTTACTCCTTCACCGCGCCGGACGTGATGCCGGATACGATCTGTTTCTGGAATAAGAGCACTATGGCCAGCGTGGGAATGACCACGATGATGGTCGCCGCGGTAATTTCACCCCACAGAATGGAAAACTGTGTGCGCAATGCGTTGATGGCGACCGGCACCGTGTGGTATTCCTTTTGGGAGTTGAGCGTCAGGGTGAGCAGGTACTCATTCCACGCGGCGATGAACGTCATGATGGCGGTGGTGAACACGCCCGGCGCCGCCATGGGGAAGATGACCCGCCATAGCGTTTGCCATTGGGAGCAACCGTCGATCTTGGCAGCCTCCTCCACGGAAAGCGGGATGCGCTTGAAGTGCGCCACCATGATCCACACCGCCGAGGGCAACGTAATGGTGGAATACGCCATCGTGACCCAATAGCTGTTTAGCATCCTGAGCTGGAAAAACATATTGAATATAGGCCCTACCACGATCATTTGCGGAAACATGGATATGCCCAGTATCAAGGCCATGAGCGCCGTTTTGCCCCGGAAGTGGCACCGCGCGATCACATAGGCGCTCATAGAGGCCACCAGCACCACATACCCTGTTGTGATGCCGCTGACCAGCAGGCTGTTGAGCACTGCGCTCAGGATGCCTTTTTGCACCACAGTCACATAGTTGCCGGCAGTCGGCTCCGCCGCGATGATGCGGAAAGCCGTTTGCGCGCCGTAAATCTCGCTGCCGGGCTTGAAGGACGTGATCAGTACCCATAGGAAAGGGAACAGGTTGACCGCGATAAAACAGAGGATGAGCACCCACATGATCGCATGCCCCATGCTGCGGCGATCCTGTGCTTGCTGGCGTTTCGGCTGCAGTGTTGTCATCCTTGCCCCTCCTATTCCCGTATCAGTTCGGCGCCGAGCACCTTGACATACACAAAGGCAATGGCTGCCACCATCAGGAACATTGCCACCACTATCACCGATCCGTAGCCGTAGTTGCTCTGCCCGATCATCATTTTATAGGCATAGATCGACAGCGTTTCCGGCGTTCCTTTTGTGAGTACCGCTATCAGGTCGTATACACGGAACGCATCCAAGGTGCGGAACAGCAGCGCCACCAGCATGCTGGGCTTGAGCAGCGGCAGCGTGATGCTGGTAAAGGTGCGCACTGCGCCCGCGCCGTCGATTGCGGAGGATTCGTACAGTCCCCGGTCAATCACCTGCAACCCGGCCAACAGCAGGAGCGCCATATACGGGGTGGTTTTCCAGACATCCGCCAAAATGGCGCTGAACATGGTGCCCCCGGCCGTGGTCAGCAGTAGCTCCGGTGAGGCGATCAACCCCAGCCGGTGGAACACCATAGCAACTACGCCGCTGGTACCGTCGTACAGATAACACCAGATGAGCGCCGATACCGCCGTGGGGATCGCCCATGGAATCAGCGCCGTGGTGCGCACCATGCCAATGCCCCGGATGGCCTTGTCCATAATCAGGGCCAGCGCCATACCCAGCACCAACTCGATGGCAACGGAAATCGCGGTAAATACAAACGTATTGCCCACCGCCTGCCCAAAGCGCGCATCGCCGCCCAAACGGCCATAGTTCTCCAGGCCGACGAAGTTGCTGCTGACCAGGCAGGTTTCCATTTCATCAAGCAGTTGCGGGCCGTGGGTCACAATGCGCAGGTCCGGGTATGTATCTGCAAGGCGGGTCAGGAGTGCCCGCGTATCCGAAAGCAGCGATTGAATGGCCTCCCCCGTCGCGGCTGGCAGCGCCACCGTGCGTTCCCCGCCCGAGTACAGCGCGCTTTGCGCCGCCATGGTTTCCGACAGCGCGGTGAGCGCAGGCTTGTCCGCATCGCCGACGGCCTGGGCGTCCCGCTTCAGGTAGTGCACAAAATAGTCACAGTCCTCCGCATACAGCGCCGCGTTGAGCGTTGCGCCTGTGTAAAGACTGTTTTTCGCCTGATTGTTGGTTTGGTAATCAAACAGCGTATAGACGAACGACGAGGCGATCGGGAACAGCGAAAAAACCATGACCAGCAGCAATAGCGGCAATACAAAAAGGAATTCTTTCCACGTCATCCGGCGCTGCATGACTTTCACCTCCAGGGTTTGTTTGCGGGCTTGCATCCAGACGCCATAGTGCTGTGGCGGTGACCCAGCCATGCGTGCCCTTCATATGCGATGCTGCGTTCCCATCGCGGCTGCCAATGCCGAGCCATGCTATGCCGGTTGGGAAAGCGTTACATTTCAAGGCTTCTTAAACCGAAGGATGCGCTTCGCTGTCAGGAAACACCCGAAAAAAGCTGGCCTGCCACCGACCTGGGCTGCATGAATGGTATCCAGATATGGGAAAGGCCGCCGGGCGCCTCTGCGCCCGACGGCCCAAAGGTTGCGTCAGTTCGCCAGTGCAGCCTCCACAGCCGCAACAGTCGTGTCAATGTCCGCGCTGCCGCTCAGGAAGGGGTAAATCGCCTGCTGGAGCGCATCAGAAACCTTGGCGTATTCCGCACTCACCGGACGGGCAATGGTGGTTTTGAGTGCATTCTGGAATCCCACCATGCTCAGACGATCATCCGCGGAGGTGATGCGTTCATCCGTCAGCATCTTGTTCAGCCCAGGCAGATAGCCGCCCTGCTGGCTCATGATCAGCTGCCCTTCCTCGCTGTTGAGGAACTGCATGAAGGCAAAGGCGCCTTCGGGGTTGGCGCTGTTTTTGTTGATGGACAGCAGCCAGCCACCAACGGTGGAGCCGCCGGGCAGGGGCGCGACCGCGACCTGATCGGTGGTGATGGTGCCTTCGCTCTTGATGGCGCCCCACTGATACGGCCAGTTGCGGGCAAACACGCTCTCGCCTTTGATAAAGCTGTTGGCAGTTTCGCCCTCGGTGTAGTTGAGGATGTTATCCGGCGTGGCTTTGGCGTCGATGAACTGCTTCATGGCTTCCAGGCCGCCTTTGATGTCCGTCCAGTTGGCGGTAAACTCGTTGGCATTGCAAATCAAGCCCTCGTACAGCGCACTCTGGAACACGATGCCCGTGGTGGTGCCGCCCTGCCCGGCATAGGTTTCCGCCATGGCCAGCAGATCGGCCAGCGTATAATCCCCTGCGACAAGCTTGGCCGCATCGGCTTCGCTCACAATATCGGTGCGGAAGTACAGCAGTCCCAGATCAGGGAAGAAGGGCAGCACATACTGCTTGCCGTTGTACGTGCCCGACGCCATGGAACCCGCATTGAAATCCGCGGCGTTCAATCCGGCATCTTCCAGCATCATGTCCAGCGGAAGGATGTACCCGGACGCGGCAAACTCGCCCGCCCATACCACATCCAGGGAAAGCACATCGTAATCCGCGCTGCCGGCCTTCAGGGAGGTGGTCAGCTGCTCGCGCATGGCGCCGGAATCGTTGGTCATGTCCACCCATTCCACCCGATAGGCATCCTGAGAGGCGTTGAAGGCATCGACCACTGCCTGCGTTGCAGGGGTGGAGTCCGCCTGTGCGGCCAATTTGATGGTAACCGGCTCCGCCAAAGCGAGGCCTGTGCTCAGTGCAAGCGCGATGGTCAAAAGAATCGCCAGCAATTTTTTCATGGATGTACCCTCCTACTCAATTCGTCCTGTTGGCAGGGAGCGTTGCCCTGTCTGTTCTCTGTGGTACCAGCATACCGGAATCTCGAGTTCCCGTATTTCATATTTCCGATTTATATGTTATATTTCTGATATCCACATGCAACATCTGGGAGGTGATCCCGTGGATGAGTACGAGCTGGCGCAAAGGGCGCGCTATGTGCATTATACCACACGCATCCCGGTTTTCTGGTACCGCGAAACACGGCTGATCTCCACCCTGCCGGAGCACCCCTCCCTGACCGCCACTGTGCTGGCTGAGGAAGGCGCGCCGCTATCCGGCCTCACGCTGGATGTTACGGGCACGGGCAGTGTGCTGACAGTGGAAAACGCCTATGCCGAGCGATTTTTCTGCCTGCGGCTGGAAGGCGGCGATTTGCTCCTGCTTGGCCCCTACTGTCCGGACACCTTTACCCAAAGTGATGTTTTGCAGATGATCCGTTCCCTGCGTTTGCCCCTGCGCAAGCAGGAGCAGCTCACGGCGCATTATGCCGCCCTCCCGCGCTTCACAGAAATGAACGCCTACTACATTGGCCTGCTGTTGCAGCGTACCCTCTCCGGTGAGGGGGAATCCCCAGTCGCGCCTGTGGATCTGCCCAGCGATGAAGAGCTGGCACAGCGGTTTTATCAAAACACCTACCGCAACCGCATGCAGATGTTTCAGCACCCGCCATACTTTTTTGAGCAGGAGATTACCCGGCAGATCATCGCGGGGGACAGGGAACGCGCCATGCAACTGCTGGCCGAGCTAAACCGCCTGACCCGCGCCACCCTGGCGGATAACCCCCTGCGCAGCCTGAAAAACTCCCTCATCGCCTCCGTGACCCTGTTCACGCGCGCAGCCATTCAGGGCGGCGTACCCAGCGACGAAGCTTTTACCATGAGCGATAGTTTCATCCAGACTATTGAAATGCAAAATGATGTGCGGCTGCTCTCTTCCATTGAGGAGGCGATCATCCAGCGTTTTATCCAGCGTGTGGAGCGCTACCGCCTCAAGCGCTATTCCCGGCTGGTGCGTGATACCATTGCCCGGGTGGATGAGCGCCTGTCCGAGCCCTTGAGCGTGCGCCAACTCGCCAGCCACCTGGCCGTACATCCGGATTATTTGAGCAAGCGCTTCAAGCAGGAAACAGCTGAGGCGCTGCACACGTACATCCTCCGCCGCCGCGTGGAGGAAGCCGCGCATTTCATGCGCTACAGTGCCGATCACATCACGGACATCGCATCCTTCTACCAGTTTTCCTCCCAGAGCCATTTCACCTCGGTTTTCAAGAAATATATGGGCTACACCCCGCAGCAGTACCGCAATCTGTAGCCGGGCAGCGGCAAAGCACCCTGGGAGCATATGCTCCCAGGGTGCTTTGCGCCGATGGTTTAAGGGTTGCCGCTTTGCTTAGAGTGCTTCCCACTCGGTCACTTCGCCGGTAAAGATCTGGCGAATTTGCTCCACTTCCAGATTTTCGATGGCATTGGCTTGGTTCACGATCACGGCAATGCCGTCCATCGCAACCACCGTGGGGATCAGGCCTGCTTCCAGCTCGCTGTCTTTGAGCTGGCGGCTAGCCATGCCGATGTCAAAGGTGCCGTCGATAGCGCCCTGCATGCCGGTGGTGCTGTCGCTGATCTGCACTTCGATCTCCACATCCGCATGGATGGCCTTATAGGCTTCGGCAAGCTTTTCCATCAACGGGCCCACGGAGGAGCTGCCGCCGACAACGATCTTGCCTGCCACAGGAGCCGCCGTGTAGGGCGCAGCTTCCAGCTCCACATACTTGTTGCCCAGCACGATTTGCTGGCCTTCAGCGCTCAGGATCCAGGCGATGAAGTCCTTGGCGGTATCGCTCAGGCCTTCCTTGACGGCAATATTGAAGGGACGGGCAACGCTGTAGGTGCCGTTTTTCACATTTTCAGGAGTCGCTTCCACACCGGCCACTGTCACGGCCTTGACGGTGTCGCCCAGCGAGCCCAGAGAAATGTAGCCGATCGCGTTCTCGTCGCTCTCCACAGTGGTAATCACCTGCGCGGTGTTGTTCTGGATCACGGCGTCTTCATAAGTGTGGTCTACCTTTTTGCCGTCGGCATCCTTGGCTTCGACACCCGTCAGTTCCACAAACGCGCCGCGCGTGCCGCTGCCGGCTTCACGGCTCACCACAGTGATCTCGGTGGCGGCCATAGCGCCGCCCACAATGCCCATAACCAGCGCGATGCTCAGCAGGATACCCATTACTTTCTTCATGATGGTCATTTCCTCCCTTTTCTTTGGCTCGTGCATAGCATACATCGGCATTGTTAAGCCACAATGCTCGCAAGGTTAAGAGTATGTAAAATCCGGCGTATCCCCACACTGCTTTTTAAGGAATGTACACGATTTTACACGGATTTAACACGGCACATACGCACCCCTAACACGGCAACGCTATCCTTATTGATGTACGAAAGCGAGGCGGATTGGATGAGGCTCAAGGAAAACGTGATGCGGTGGGTGTTTGCTGCGGCAGCCAGCGTGTGCATCGCGGCAGTGGCACTGATCTGTATTTTCCTGTTTGCAAACGGCATCCCATTTTTTCAGAAGATCGATCTGTTTGCCTTCCTGGGCGGCACCAAGTGGGCGCCGGATGTAAACGATTCCGGCAGTGGTTTGTATGGCATCCTGCCCATGATCGTGGGCAGCCTGTATGTGACGGCGGGTGCGCTGATCATCGGCGGCCCCATTGGTGTGCTTGGCGGCATTTACCTGGCGCGTTTTTGCCCGGAATGGCTGCGTAAGGCACTCATGCCGATGGTGGCGCTCATGGCCGGTGTGCCGTCGGTGGTCTATGGCTTCTTCGGCATCACCATTTTGGTGCCCATGGTGCGCAATCTCTTTGGCGGCAACGGTTTTAGCATCCTCACCGCCTGTATATTGCTGGGAATCATGATCCTGCCCACCGTGCTCCAGTTAACGTACAGCTCCGTGCGCGCGGTGCCGGAACATTACTTTGAAGGCAGCCTGGCGCTTGGCGCCACGGAGGAGCGCAGCGTGTTCCGCGTGGTAGCGCCCGCCGCCAAGAGCGGCATCCTCGCCGCGGTGGTGCTGGGCATTGGCCGCGCCATCGGCGAAACCATGGCTGTGGTCATGGTGGCCGGCAATCAGGCGCGCATGCCAAAGGGTTTACTCAAGGGCATCCGTACCATGACCAGCAACATTGTCACCGAGATGGGCTATGCGGCCGATTTGCACCGGGAGGCGCTCATTGCCACGGGCGTGGTGCTGTTTGTGTTCATCCTGCTGATCAATCTGCTGTTTTCGGCACTCAAGAGGAGGGAAAACGCATGACCGCTACCCAACGCAAGCACAGCGCGCCCGCCCAACTGCGGCAGCGCTTGACCCAATGGGGTTTTCACTGGCTGCTCCGCTGGAAGCGCCACCCCATATCCGCGCTGATGCGGCTCATCAGCACCCTATGCATGGCGCTTACGCTGTTTGCACTGCTCGCCGTCGTGGTGGATATCCTCATCAAAGGCATCCCCAACCTTACGCCGGAGCTGTTTTCCCTGGAGTATACCTCCACAAACCAAAGCCTGCTTCCCTCGCTGGTCAATACCTTCATCATCACCGCGCTGGCACTGTTCATCGCCGTCCCGCTGGGGATCGGTGGCGCAGTGTACCTGAGCGAGTACTCCCAGCGGGAGAGCTTCCTGGTCAAGTCCGTGCGCCTGACGGCGGAAACGTTAGCCGGCATCCCCAGCATCATCTATGGCCTGTTTGGTATGATGTTTTTCGTGGTCACGCTCAAGTTGGGGCTTTCCCTGCTGTCGGGCGCGCTCACCCTGAGCCTGATGATCCTGCCGCTGATCCTGCGCACGACGGAGGAAGCCCTGCTCTCCGTGCCGGACGGCTACCGTGAGGGCAGCTACGGCCTTGGCGCGGGCAAATTGCGCACAGTATGGCGCATCGTGCTGCCGCCGGCAGCGCCGGGCATCCTGGCCGGTGTGGTGCTGGCCATCGGCCGCATCGTAGGCGAAACAGCGGCCATGCTTTTCACCGCTGGCACCGTGGCACAGCTGCCCAAGGGGCTTTTATCCTCCGGGCGCTCGCTGGCCGTACACATGTACGTGCTCTCCGGCGAAGGGCTGCACATTGGCTCGGCCTACGCCACTGCCACCATCCTGCTGCTGTTTGTGACCGCAATGAATGGCCTGAGCGCCCTCATTTCCAGGAAAATTGTAAAGGAGTAACCCATGAGCAAGATTGACATTCGGGATCTGAATCTCTTTTATGACGATATGCAGGCGCTCAAAAACGTGAATCTTTCCATCGAGGCCAACCGCATCACGGCGTTCATCGGCCCGTCCGGCTGCGGTAAGTCCACGTTGCTCAAGACCCTCAACCGCATGAATGATTTGGTGCTGGGGTGCCGCGTTACAGGAAGCGTGACGCTGGATGGCGAAGATATTTATGGCAATCTGGATGTGAACCTGCTGCGCAAGCGGGTGGGCATGGTGTTCCAAAAACCGAACCCCTTCCCCATGAGCATTTATGATAACATCGCTTACGGCCCACGCACGCATGGCGTGCGCCGCAAGGCTATGTTGGATGAAGTGGTGGAAAAATCCCTCCAGGATGCCGCCATTTGGGATGAACTCAAGGACAGGCTGCCAAAGAGCGCGCTGGGGCTTTCCGGCGGGCAGCAGCAGCGCCTGTGCATCGCGCGCGCACTGGCCGTACAGCCCGAAGTGCTCTTGATGGATGAGCCTACCAGCGCGCTGGATCCCATCTCCACCGGGAAGATCGAGGAGCTGGCCTTGCAACTCAAGGAAAAATACACCTTGGTTATGGTGACCCACAACATGCAGCAGGCGCTGCGCGTGAGTGATGCAACCGCGTTCTTTTTACTGGGCGATGTGGTGGAGTATAACGATACTGAAAAGCTCTTTTCCATGCCCCGCGACAAGCGCACCGAGGACTACATCACAGGGAGGTTTGGCTGATGAAGAATCGCTTTGACGAACAGGTGGAGGTTTTGAACACCCAGATGATCGAAATGGGCGCGATGATCGAAACGACCATCGAAGGCGCATGCGATGCGCTGCTCAACGGCGACCTGACCAAAGCCCGCGCCATCATGGACGCCGATACTGTGGTGGATCGCAAGGAGCGCGAGATCGAGAGCCTGTGCCTGCGCATGCTGCTCACCCGCCAGCCTGTGGCGCACGACCTGCGCGTGGTGTCATCCGCCCTTAAAATGATCACCGATATGGAGCGCATCGGCGATCAGGCTGCTGACATCAGCGAAATCGTGACGATGATGGACTATTCCGCCATCAAGCAGCCCGCGCACTTTGCCGCCATGGCACGCGCAGCGATCGACATGGTGCACAGAGCCATTGACGCCTATGTGCGCCGCGATGTGGTGCTTGCCCGGGATGTGATCCAGAGTGATGACACGGTGGATGGGTTGTTTACCGATGTCAAAAATGAGCTGATCGAACTGCTTGCTGCGGATTCTGCCCGGGGCGGCGAAGCACTGGATCTGCTGATGATCGCCAAATATTTTGAGCGCATCGGGGATCACGCCACCAACATTGCCGAATGGGTGGAATACTCTGTGACAGGCTATTATAAAGGGGAAGAGCTCCGATGATACACGTGGTGGAGGATGATGACGGCGTCCGCGAACTGGAGCTCTACGCATTGCAGCAAGCCGGCTTCACTGCGGAGGGCTTCAGCAATACGGCTGCCTTTCGCGCAGCGATGGCCAAAACGTTGCCCGCGCTGGTGCTCCTGGATGTAATGCTGCCCGGCGAGGATGGCGTTGCTTTGCTGCAAAGCCTGCGCCGTGATCCCCGCACCAAGCGCCTGCCTGTTATCCTGGTCACAGCCAAAGGCGCGGAGATGGACAAGGTACGCGGGCTGGATTCCGGCGCGGACGATTACCTGACCAAACCTTTTGGCATCATGGAGCTGCTGGCGCGCGTGCGGGCTTTGCTGCGGCGCAGCGAAGAGGCGCGTCCCGCGCCGCTGCTGAAAGTAGCCGATGTGCAGCTGGACCGTGAACGCCACCTGGTCACGGCCGGGGAGCACACGGTGGAGCTGACGCACATGGAGTTTGAGCTGCTGGCTTTTTTGATGGCACACGCCGGCAAGGCAGTCACCCGGGAGGTGCTGCTGGACGATGTCTGGGGCATCGGTTTTGCGGGCGATACACGCACCGTGGATGTGCACATCCGCTCCCTGCGGCAAAAGCTGGGCGAGCATAGCAGGCTGATCCTCACCGTGCGCGGGGTTGGCTATAAGTTGGAGGGCTAGTATGCGCAGAAAGCTATTTTGGAGCCTGGTGGGTTTTTCCTGCACCATCGCGCTGCTGCTCTGCCTGCTGCTCACCGGTGGGATGTACCTGTTTTTTAACCAACAGCTGCGCGAGCGCATCGTAGATCAGTCCGATACACTGGTCGCCATGCTGGCAGCGCAACATGACGATGCTTCATTTCTCTCCAGCGGGGTCTATTATGACCGTGTCACCCTGGTGGATACCGATGGCACTGTGCTCTTTGACAGCCGCTACGATGCAGTGCAGATGGAAAACCACCTGGATCGGGAGGAGATCGCCAAGGCGCTGTCCGCCGGAAGCGGTTGGGCAAGCCGCAACAGTGAAACGCTGGGCGAAACCAGCTTCTATTACGCGCGCAAACTGGACAGCGGGCAGGTGCTCCGCGTATCGGACACGCAAAAAAGCGTGCTTGGCATGCTGTCCGGCACAACGGGCTGGCTGGTGCTGGGCATGCTGCTGTCTTTGGTGCTGGCTGCCATCCTGGCGCGCCCCATCACCCATGCGTTCATGCGACCGCTCAATCACATCAATCTGGACAGTCCCCTGCAAAGCGATGGTTATGAGGAGCTGGCACCCATGCTGCGCCGGATGGATGCGCAAAACCGGCGCATCGTTTCCCAGATGGAGCGGCTCAAGCGCCAGCAGGCGGAGCTCAACGCCATTCTTAGCAGCCTAAGGGAAGGCCTGATCGTCCTGGACGAAGGGCACCGCATCCTGGCCATCAACCCCGCTGCGCGCAGCATATTGGGGGCCGATGCATCGCAGGATCTGATCGGCAAATCATTGCCCGAAATCAACCGGCACGAAACGCTCATGAAGCTGCTCAAGGACAACGCCGGCACAGGCGAGCTGGCCCGCAGCGGGCGCATCTACCGTGTATCCGCCAGCATCGCGGGCGATGGGCTCGGCCTGGTGATGCTCCTGCAGGATGTGACCGAAACCCGCATGGCGGAGCAAAACCGCCAACAGTTCAGCGCCAATGTGAGCCATGAGCTGCGCACGCCACTGACCACCATCAGCGGGTATGCCGAGCTGCTCCAGACCGGCCTGGCCAAACCGGAGGATACGCCCGCGCTAGCCGGCAAAATTCACGAGGAAAGCCGCCGCATGCTCTCCCTGATCGAGGACATCATCCGTCTATCCAAACTGGATGAAGGCGCTGTCGGCGAAAAGCAGCCCATCGACCTGATGCTGCTCAGCCAGAGCTGCGCCAACCAGCTGAGTGAAAACGCCGCTCGCCAGGGTGTGAGCGTGCAGGTGAGCGGGCAAGCCGCCATCGTGCAGGGCGACCGTACCCTGCTGGAGGAAATGCTGGTGAACCTGATCGACAACGCCATCAAATACAACCGCCGCGGCGGGCAAGTGAGCGTGACCGCCGGCACGGAAGGCGGCTGCCCGTTTGTGACGGTAGCGGATACGGGCATGGGCATCCCCGAGCAGGATCAGGATCGGGTGTTTGAACGGTTTTACAGGGTCGACAAAAGCCGAAGCAAGGAAACGGGAGGCACAGGGCTTGGGCTTTCCATCGTCAAGCATGGCGCCCAGTTGCATGGCGCCGACATTGCGCTGCAAAGCAAATTGGGGCAAGGCACCGTCGTTCGCTTGAGCTTTCCGGAGCAGCCCGCGCCGTGAACTGATCCACAAATCCATCCGGCAACGCCGCTACCGCTGTGCGCGGGGGCGGCGTTTGCAGCCTTGAAAGTGATTGCTGGGCAACACATCCCCCGCAAAATCTATGCCTTGCCGTGCAAATAAGGCACAAATGTGCTATAATACCAGCTATCGGCCACATGACGTCGATGCAACGCATTCTACTAAGGAGGGTATTTCTTTGGACGACCCGATAGGCGGTCAATTACTGGTTCAGTTTTTCCTGATTCTCATCAACGCATTCTTTGCGGCAACGGAAATCGCCGTGATAAGCCTCAACGAAAACAAATTGCGCAAGCAGGCCGAGGAAGGCGACATTAAGGCGGCGGCGATGCTCAAGCTCGCCACATCCCCCAATGATTTCCTTTCCACGATCCAGGTCTGCATTACCCTGAGCGGCTTTCTGGCCAGCGCCTTTGCGGCGGATTCGTTCGCCACGCGACTCTCGCAGGCACTGGTGGCGGGCGGCTTTACGCTTATTTCTCCGGAGGCGCTCAACACACTTTGCGTGATACTGATCACGATCATCCTGAGCTACTTTACATTGGTGCTGGGCGAGCTGACGCCCAAGCGCATCGCCATGCAAAACCCCGACAAAATCGCCCGTTTCAGCGCCGGGGTCATCACCGTGGTGCAAAAGCTGTTCCGCCCTGTGGTCTGGTTGCTTTCCAAGAGCACCAATGCCATGCTGCGCCTTTTCCGCATCAACCCCAATGCGGAAGGCGGCCAAGTGACGGAAGAAGAGATCCGCATGATGGTGGATATCGGCGGCGCCAGTGGCACCATCCAGCAGGATGAGCGCACCATGATCGAAAACATATTCGAGTTCAACAACACCACGGCAGAATCCCTGATGATCCACCGGATGGATGTAGTGGCCATACAAGCGGAAGATACCTTTGAGGACATTCTCGACACCATTCGCGAATCAGGCCTCAGCCGTTTTCCTGTGTATGATGAGGATATCGACGATATCGTTGGCGTTTTGAACACGCGTGATTTTCTGCTCAATGCGCAGATCCAGACCCCCAAGACCCTGCGGGAGCTGCTGCGCCCCGCCTATCTGGTGCCGGAAAGCGTTCAAGCGGACGCGCTGTTTCGGGATATGCAAAAACGTAAAGTGCACATGGCCATCGTTGTGGATGAATACGGCGGCATGAGCGGCATCGTGACCATGGAAGATTTGTTGGAAGAAATCGTCGGCAATATCTATGATGAGTTTGACCCGGCCGAAGAAAGCGAAATCGTCCAGCTGGAGGATAACCTATGGCGTTGCTCAGGCACCGTCGATTTGGAGACGCTATCCGATACGCTGGACATCGACCTGCCGCTGGATGAGGAGTATGACACACTGGGCGGGCTGGTATTCAGTTGTTTTACCGCCATCCCGGACGATGGCTCCCATCCTGTGGTGGAAGCCTACGGCCTGCGCATCGAAGTGGAAGAAGTGAGCGAGCACCGGGTAGAATCGGCACTGGTGAGCAAAATCGTCCCTGACGCCGCACCGGAACCCGCCGAGGAAAACTAATGGCGGAGCACGCAGCCCGCTTGCACCTGATCTGGGATTTTGACGGAACGCTGTATGACTCCTACCCGCTCATGGCCGCGCAGCTAACGCAGGCGCTGGCTGAGTTTGGTATTGTGGAACAGCCGCAGGCCGTCTATGCCCTCATCAAGCGCACGATGTACCACGGCATATGCACACTGGCACAGCGCCATGCGCTGGATAGACAGGCTTTGGCTGCCGCAGTGCAGCGGCAGCAACGCAAGCCATCCGTTTTCCCGCCCATGGAGGGACTGGCCGCTTGCCTGGCCGATACCGCCGCCTTAGGTTGCCGCCACTACCTGTTTACCCACCGCGACCGCAGTGCGCTGAAGCAGCTCGCTGCAGACGGCCTTGCGCATTGGTTCACAGATGCCGTGACCCGCGAAACCGGCTTTGCAGACAAACCGTCTCCGCAGGCCATTCTCGCCTTGATGGACAGGCATCATTTCTCGCCTTCGCAAACCGTCATGATCGGGGATCGGGATCTGGACATCCTGTCCGGTGCCGCGGCCGGTGCGCGCGGCATCCTGCTGGATCCGCAAGGGTTTTACCCTACGTTGGCAGCCACATGGCGCGTGCAGCGCCTGGCCCAAATTCCAGATCTCCTCCGCACGCTGCCGCAAGGCGATCCTGCTGCGCCTTTGCAGGTATAAGCAGCCATGGTGCAGCCCCTGATGTAGCAAAGCGAGCCCGGCGATGTTAATCGCCGGGCTCGCTTTGGCAAAATGTATGCGCCAGGGAATACGTTTGCCCCTAGCCACCAAGGGGTTTCGCCCTTTGGAAACCTGACAAAGAGTTTCGCCCTTTCCCCTTTGGGGATGTTTTAGGCGCATGATTTTCGAAGCGTATGCTGGGCTCTTGTAGCACGATGCTTGGGCAGCGTGGCATTTCTGCTATATTTCGGGCGGAGCCCACCACCAAAGGGTTTCACACTTTGGAAACCTGACTAGGGCTTCCGCCCTCGACCCTTTGAGTTGTCTTAGGCGCATGATGTCCAACTCCTCTGCAGGGATCCCGTTACGCCATGCGTGCGCATGACGCGATGCGCATCCTTTGCTTATCCTCTGCCACACATGCTGGCGCACGCTGCGCAGCCGCCTTCGCCGGTTTCCCGGAGAGTCTGGGGCATCGCATCGCCGATATCCTTCATGGCGGCAATGACCTCATCGCAGGGAATGGGGCAGGCAACGCCTGCCATCGCCATGCCCGCAGCAGCCAAAGCCTGCGCTGCACCGCCGACATTGCGGTACACGCAGGGGATCTCCACCAATCCATGCACCGGATCGCATACCAGCCCCAGGGAATTCATCAAAGCAAAAGCGCAGGCGTCGGCAGCTTGCCGGGGCGTGCCGCCATAGAGCTGGCACAGCGCAGCCGCAGCCATGCCGGCCGCCGCGCCACACTCCGCCTGGCAGCCGCCTTCTGCACCACTGATGGTTGCTTGTGTGGCAATCACACGCCCAATGGCGGCTGCGCAAAAGAGCGCCTCCACCAACGCATCATCCCCAAACCCTTGTTCTTCCTGCACCGCAAACAGCACACCGGGCAAGATGCCGCAGCTGCCCGCCGTTGGCGCTGCTACGATTTTTCCCATGCAGGCATTGCTCTCGGCAACGGCCATGGCATAGGCGCAGGCCTTGCCCATCAGCCCAAGGCGTGCCAGATGCTCCGGCCGGTTCATGCGGGCTGCCTGCCCGCCAACCTTGCCGGAAACCGAGCGAAGCTCGGGCGCAAGCCCGTCCTGAATGCTTTGCCGCATCACGTTCAGGGTATGATGCATACGCGCGCGTACCTTTCCATCCGGCACACCGTCCTCGGCCGCTTGCCATGCGATGGCCGCAGCACCAATGCTGCCAAGCCCCTGTGCCTCGGCAATGATTTCCGCGATGGTTTGCATTGTTTCCATTCCTTCCCCATGTTGGCCATGTGCTCGGCCTTTTGCCTTACAGTTCCTTGCCGCTGCGCGCAGGCAAATACGCCACCCGGTATACATCCGGCAGGGCAGCTAATGCCTGCACCAGCGAATCCTGCACGCCGCCATCCAGCTCCAGTGACACCATGGCTTGCCCGCCTGCTTTGGCGCGGCTCACGCGCATGGTCGCAATGTTGATGCCCCCCGCCGCAACCGCCCCGCTGATGCGCGCGATCATCCCCGGCGTGTCCAGATAGGAGAGCACCAAGGTGTTGGCATGTCCGGTGATGGCTGTTTCCAGCCCGTCCACTGCCTGCACAATGATTTCCCCGCCGCCCACGGAGGCCGCTTGCATGTTAACCACGCGCCCGCTCTTGCCTGTGACCGCCATCACCACGGTGTTGGGGTGCGCGCCGCGCAGGCGTGCATTGTAAAATACCGCGTCCATGCCCGCCTGTTTGGCCAGCGAAAGGCTCTCCCGGAGGCGGATGTCATCCACCTCCATGCCCAACAGCCCGCCAATCAGCGCCCGATCCGTTCCATGCCCCTGATACGTTTTCTGAAACGATCCCCACAGGCCGATGCGCACCGCCACCGGCTCATCCCCCAGCAGAAGGCGCGCCATCTTGCCGATGCGCGCCGCGCCCGCCGTGTGGGAAGAGCTGGGGCCGATCATCACTGGGCCAATGATATCAAACATGTCCATTCTATCATCCCTCCTGCGGCGTGGCCGCCTCCTCCCAGGCGAGGTAATCCTCCCCGTCCAGCAGGCTTTCAATGCGCCCATCAGTCACGCGGGCCAACTCTGCCTGCACACGCTCACCATCCTCGCTGCGGCACAGGAGCGTAAAGTTGACTGTTGCCGCATACTCCGTTTCCACCAGTTGCACCGGAAGTGCTTTGAGCGTATGCTGCACTCGATCCCACAGGGGGTATGCCACCTCATGGAGCCAGCGCTGCGTCGGCAGCATATCGCAAACGCCGGCCGCTGCCAACGCAAGCGCACAACTGTGGCTGTACGCCCGCACCAGGCCGCCCGCGCCCAGCAAAATACCGCCGAAATAGCGCGTGACCACCACAGCGCAGTTGACCACCCCGCGCGCCTTCAGTACCTCCATCATCGGCAGCCCTGCGGTGCCGCCGGGCTCGCCATCATCGCTGTAACGCATGATGCCCGCGTTTTGCCCAAGAATGTAGGCATAGCAGTTGTGGGTGGCCGTGCGGTGCTCGCTGCGCACCTGCTCCAAAAAACGAAGGGCTTCCTCCACGGTGGTCACAGGGGCGGCGCGTCCGATGAAACGACTCTTTTGGATGCTGTATTCCTCGGCGGCTTCCTTGAGGAGCGTTTTGTATGGTTTCACGCGTATCCCTCCCCGCTTTGGCCGCAAAATTGGGCGCCGCAAGGCATACCCACAAACATTATACAGCACGCTGGCGCACCGTGCAACGCAATGAACATCTGTTCGCAAAACATTGACAAACGGTGTCTGCCACCGTATGATAAAGGGTGTTTGCAAAGGAGGTTTCCCATGATCGTGCTGGGCATAGACCCCGGTCTGGCAACGCTTGGCTGGGGCGTGATCGAGTCCGGTGGCGGCAAGCAAAAGCCGCTGGGCTATGGATGCATCCTGACCTCGCCGGAGCAGTCCCTCCCCAACCGCCTGCTGGCCATCCAGCAGGACATGGCGGCATTGCTCGCCCAGTACCAACCCGATGAGATCGCCTTTGAGGAACTGTTTTTTGCGCGCAATGTGACCACGGCGCTTACCGTGGGCGCGGCACGCGGCGTGAGTGTGGCTGTATGCGCCGCCTACAGCGGCAAACTGTACGAGTATACCCCCATGCAGGTCAAACAGGCCATTACCGGCTACGGAAAGGCAGAAAAGCGTCAGGTGCAGGAAATGGTCAAGCTTCTGCTGCACATGGATGCCATCGTCCGCCCGGACGATGCGGCGGACGCGCTGGCCATCGCGCTCACACATGCAGCCACAGGCGTGGCGCGGCAACAGTTTTTGATGAAATGAGGGCATGCTATGATCGCATTGGTCGAAGGCACCGTTGTGGAAAAAGGACCCGGCGAAGTGATCCTGCTGGCGGGCGGCATCGGCCTTAAGGTGCTTTGCAGCGTCAATACGCTCACGGCTGTGCCCGCCGTGGATCATTCCTGCCGCCTGTTCACGCATTTCAGCGTGCGGGAGGATGCGATGGATCTCTACGGCTTCATCACTCGCGAAGAGCGGGACATTTTTCGGCACTTGATTTCGGTCACCGGCATTGGCCCCAAGGGCGCGCTCAGCGTGCTGGGCAGCCTGCCTATCAGCGATCTTCGCCTGGCGATCCTGACCGGGGATGTGGGCATGCTCAGCCGGGCGCCGGGCATCGGTAAAAAAACCGCGCAGCGCATCGCCCTGGAGCTCAAGGACAAGCTCACCAAAGATGCGCTGGATGGTGGGCTGGCGCTGGAGGATATGCCCTTCACCGACAGTGAAGCCCCGGCGCAGGATGCCCTGGGCGAGGCCTTGCAAGCCCTGAAGGCGCTTGGCTATTCCCCGCAGGAAGCAACCGCCGCCCTCAAAGGCGCCAAAGGACAGGCACAAACCGCTGACGAGCTCATTCGCCTTGCCCTGCGCAACATGGCGCAAAAGCTTTGACCGCCTGCCGGGGAGTCTGCCTTACCCCATGCAGCCATGAAAAAGGAGTTCACCTATGCCAAATGACGAGCGTCTGATCACAACCGGGTTTCGCGAGGGGGAGGATGAACAGGAGCAAAGCCTTCGCCCCAAGCAGCTCCGGGATTATGTGGGGCAGGAGCCCATCAAGCAAAACCTGCGCATTTCCATCGAGGCGGCGCTGGGGCGGCGCGAGGCGCTGGACCATCTGCTGCTCTACGGCCCTCCCGGCCTGGGCAAGACCACGCTGGCAGGGATCATTGCCGCCGAAATGGGGCAGAACATCCGCATCACCAGCGGCCCAGCGATCGACCGCCCCGGGGATTTGGCCAGCATACTGACCAACCTGAGCGATGGGGATGTTCTCTTTATTGATGAGATCCATCGCCTGAGCCGCTCCGTGGAGGAGGTTCTGTATCCCGCCATGGAGGATTATGCGCTGGACATCATGATCGGCAAAGGCCCTACGGCGCGCAGCATCCGTCTGGATCTGCCGCGCTTCACGCTGGTGGGCGCCACCACGCGCGCCGGGTTGCTCTCCGCGCCGCTGCGTGACCGTTTTGGCCTGCTGTTCCGGCTGGAGATGTACACGCCGCAGGAGCTGGCGACCATCCTGCGCCGCAACGCGGGCATCCTGCATGTGGCTGCCGATGAGGATGGCATTATGGAAATCGCCGGGCGCAGCCGGGGCACGCCCCGCATTGCCAACCGCATGCTGCGCCGCGTGCGGGATTTTGCGCAGATCCGTGCGGATGGCTGCATTACCAGCACCATCGCCCATCAAGCGCTGGATATGCTGGATGTAGACAACCTGGGGCTTGACAAGGTGGATCGAACCATGCTGACCACCATGATGGACAAGTTTGCCGGGGGGCCGGTAGGGCTGGATACCCTGAGTGCCATGACCGGAGAAGATGCCGCCACCATTGAAGATGTGTATGAACCCTACCTTATGCAGCTCGGCTTCCTGATGCGCACCCCGCGTGGGCGCATCGTACTGCCCGCCGCCTATGAGCATCTGGGGCGCAAGCCCCTCACCCCGCCGGAGGATGCAGATGCCTCCCAACAATTGAAATTTTGACAGGAGCATATTGTTTTGAAAGCAAGTGACTTCCACTACGACCTGCCGGAGGCGCTCATTGCCCAAACCCCCATCGAGCCACGCGACCACAGCCGCATGTTGGTCTATGACCGCGCGGATGGCAGCGTGCGCCACGAGCATTTTTATGATTTGCCCAAGTACCTCAAAGCCGGCGATGCCCTGGTGCTCAATGAAACCAAGGTGATTCCCGCCCGGCTGCTGGGCGAAAAGGAGACCACGCATGTCCCGGTGGAAATTCTCCTGCTCAAGCGCCTGAATACGCGGGACTGGGAGGCGCTGGTGCGCCCCGGCCGCCGCTTATTGCCCGGCGTGTTTTGCAGTTTTGGCGGCGGCATGCTGCGTGCCGAAATACTGGAGACCCTTCCCAGCGGCGGCCGCAAGGTTCGCTTTCACTATAAAGGAGTATTTGAAACCCTGCTGGACGAGCTTGGCCAAATGCCGCTGCCCCCCTACATTCATGAGCACCTTGCCGATCAAACCCGCTACCAGACCGTCTATGCCAAAGCGGAGGGCAGCGCAGCAGCGCCTACAGCCGGGCTGCACTTTACCCCCAAACTGCTGGAGGATATACGCGGGATGGGCGTGCACATCATCCCCGTGGTGTTGCATGTGGGGCTGGGAACATTTCGTCCAGTCAAGGTGGATGATCTGGCCGAGCATGTGATGCATGTGGAGCAATATGAGGTTTCCGCCGAGTCCGCGGCGGCCATCAACCAGACGCGTCAGGCCGGCGGCCGCTGCCTGTGCATTGGCACCACCAGCGTGCGCACACTGGAAACCGTGGCCGATGAGGCCGGGCAGATTCATCCCGCCAGCGGTGAAACCGGCATTTTCATCACACCCGGCTATCAGTTCCGCGCGGTCGATGCGCTGCTGACCAATTTTCACCTGCCGGAAAGTACCTTGCTGATGTTGGTTTCGGCGCTCATGGGTCGGGAGGAAGCTTTGCGCGTATATCAGCTTGCCGTTGATGCACAGTACCGTTTTTTCTCTTTTGGCGATTGCATGTTGATCCTGTAACTTCTACAATGCAGCAAGGGGAAGCGTTCCATCACACGCCTCCCCTTGCTGCATTGTTGCACAGGCAAACTTGCCGCCTGCGCTTTGGCTCCGCTTATGCCCGGGTTTGACCCTGCGCATCGGCGGAGGCTTTTTTCCCAATCTTATTTTCAGTTCCGTTGAGCAAGCGTTGGATGTTTGGGCGGTGGCGCACCACCACCAGCACGAACAACGCAACACAAAAGCCTGCCACAAACCACTCTCCCGGATGCGTCACGATCATCAGCACCATATAGGTGCCCATCATGACCATACTGCCCAGGCTGATGTAGCGGCTGATGGCGATGACCACGATAAAGGAAGCGATGGCAACGATGCCCCACAGGGGATTCACAAAAAAGATGACCGCAGCGGAGCAGGCAACGCCCTTGCCGCCCTTGAAACCGAAGAAAACCGGCCAATTGTGCCCCAGAATGGCGAACATCCCGCCCAGCATGGTTCCAAAGCCCGCAATGCCAAAGGTCGTGCCTGGCAGTAGCAGACTGCCCAGCCAGCAAGCCAGCGTCGCTTTGATAAAGTCACCCAAGAAGGTAATGAGCCCGAGCCGAAGCCCCAGCACGCGAAGCACATTGCTGGCGCCTGTGTTGTGGCTGCCCACCTCGCGGATATTCACGCCGGCACGGCGGCTCACCAGTATCCCCGTGGAAATACAACCCAGCAGGTACCCGGCCACAGCGACGGCGATGCTCAAGAGAATTTGTTGCATGTCTATCTCCTTTGGTTGTGGTGTAAAGTACGCTCTATTATACCATGGATCGCCCGGTGTGCAAGTAACCGTTGGCATGCCATCGCAGCCATGTGCATCCCTGGAACTTTGCCCTCTTTTGCGTGTTTGGGTGCCATGCAAACGTTTCCGGCGTCGATATGTTACGCAAAAATGAGCATCATGCTACAGCGGCTTTCCCGTGACCATAAGCATTTTTATCACAGCAAACTGCATGCGGCATTGCCCTAAAGCAGCCATAAGGCTGTTGCGTGAGTTGCCGATCGTGCAGCGTTCAGGGCGTTTTCAACGCATGCGCTGCTGCGCGGTACGCTGATTCACACCCGCTGAAGCCACGCAACGCATTGTGCCGAGCAGCGACCGCCCCCTGCAGGCACATGGCAAAACCGCCGCAGGACCTGCGGCGGTTTTGCCAAAGCAGTTTTCTACTCCTGTTCCACACGGATGATGCTTTCCAGCTTAGCCACATGCCGATCCAACGCTGCAATCGCGCGCTGCATGGCCTTCTCGCTTGCCTGATGGGTGATGACTACCAGCGTGACACGCCCGTCCTGGCACTCGCCTTTTTGCTGCACCGCCGCGATGCTCACATTTTCATCCGCAAAACATTTGGCCACGCTGCTGAGCACGCCGGGCTCATCCGCAGCAAGCATGCGGATATAGAAAGGACACTGCCAATCCTTGTTTTGCTGAAGCGCTACCTTGGGATTGATCTCATTTTGGAAGGTCGGATACTGGTGCTGGCATGCGGATGCCGCGCGCTCCAAATCACTGACGATGGCGCTGGCCGTGGGCAGATCCCCCGCACCGCGCCCCAGGAACATCATTTCCTTGCAGGCGTGGCCGTGGAGGTACACCGCATTAAAGGAACCGGAAACATTGGCCAGCGGGTGGTCACTGCGCACAAAGGTCGGATGCACTCTGGTTTCCACACGAAGACCATCACGTTTGGCAATGGCCAGCAGCTTGAGCGTGTAGCCCAGTTCCTGCCCGCAGCGGATATCCTCCGCATTCACATGTGTGATGCCCTCCACATACACATCCTCAAACGTCACGCGGCCATGAAAGGCCAGCGATGCCAGGATGCTCAGCTTGTAGGCGGCATCCAGCCCTTCTACATCCGCAGCAGGGTCCGGTTCGGCCAACCCCAGCCGCTGCGCCTCTTCCAGCACTTTGGCATAGGGCTCACCGTTTTTGCTCATGCGCGTGAGGATGTAGTTGGTGGTTCCGTTCACGATGCCGTAGATTTTATCGATATAGTTGGCCTGAAGGCTTTCCTCCAGCGAATGGATGATGGGGATGGCCCCGCACACGGCGGCCTCATAGTAAAGCCCTGCACCGCTTGCCTTGGCCGCCCGCTGCAGCTCATGCCAGTGCAGCGCAAAGGCGACTTTGTTGGCAGTGATGACCGTTTTCCCATTTTTGAGCGCACGCAGCAGGTAATCATAAGCCGGCTGTTCCCCGCCTAAAAATTCCACCACAAACTCAATGTCCGGGTCGTCCAGCACATCCGCCGGGTCGGTGGTAAAGGCCTCCGGAGGCACCGCCACATCTCGCTGCTTGCTGGGGTCGCGCACCAACACCTTTTTGATGTGAAAGCGCAGCCCGGCGCGGTGCTCAATATCATCCCCGAAACCTTCCAGCAGCCGCCAAACGCCGCTCCCCACATTGCCACAGCCCAGAAACCCGATGGTGATGTGCTTGGTCATTGGTGTTGCCATCCTTTCGCGCTCAACGGTTTCGTTCAAACAGGATCCGAAGCCCTTTCAAAGTCAGTAAGCCGTCAAGCTTATCGATAAACTTGTTGTCCTGCGCAATCAGCACTGCCATGCCGCCCGTGGCTACCACAAACGCATCCGGAGCGTTAAGTTCCACGCGCATGCGGCGCACCAGATAATCCACCTGGCCAATGTAGCCATAAATCAGGCCCGATTGCAGGTTGGTCACCGTTGTGCGGCCAATCACGCGCTCCGGCTTGATCAGCTCAAAGCGCGGCAGCTTGGAGGTTTGCCCGATGAGTGCTTCGCTTGCCAGCTTGATGCCTGGACAGATGCACCCGCCTAAAAAATTACCTTGCCTGTCCAGCGCGCCAAACGTGGTTGCCGTACCGAAATCGATGAAAATACAGGGCCCCCCATATTGCTCATAAGCCGCCACGGCATTGGCAATGCGGTCGCTGCCCAGCTCGCGGGGATTTTCATACTTGATGTTGATGCCCGTTTTGATGCCCGGCGCAACTATCATGGGCGTTTGTCCGAAATAGTTTTTGCACATATGCTCCAGCGTAAAATTGATGGTGGG
>LVAR01000016.1 GCA_001604115.1 Clostridiales bacterium Firm_12
AGATCCTGCGCATCAACGAGGAGTATCTCGCCCTCACGGGGGATTCCCTCTCCCGGGTGTATCACGAGGGCACGGATGTGCGCGCCCTGACCACGCAGGAGCATTACGCCGCGCTGCTTTCGCTGTTCCGGCAAGCCACGGCAGAGCGCAGCGCCGCTGAGGGCGTCTACCGCCGCCTGCGGGAGGATGGCTCCTTCCAAACCCTGCGCGTGAAGATCACCTACCTCAGCGGGGACGGCGTGCGATCGCTGTTTTTCCTGACCTACACCAGCCCAACCGGCGAGGAGGGCCTGCCATGACCGCCCCGCAGATCACAATGCGGCGGTTGGCCGCTGCGCTGGCACTGCTCCTGCTTGGGCAGGGCATGTTAGGGTTTGCCCCCGCCATGGCCGATGCGGCCACCGCCTTGCCCGGCGAAACCGTGCTGGCAACGGCTGCGCGCTTGCAGGGCAGCCCATCTGCCGCGCCCAGCGGCACCGCGCTGCCGCCCCGCCCGGGTGAAACCGCCCCGGATGCGCAGGATGCCCTGCCGCCCATCCCGGGCGAAGCGCCTGCGCCGCCTATCCCGGGCGATTCCCTGTCGCAGACCCCGGCGAACGATGCCGCGCCGCCCATCCCGGGCGAAGCCGCCGTGCAGCCCGCCCTGGATGCCCGTCCGGGGCAGACGCTCCCGCGGCGCGCCAATGTATCCAACATTACCCTGCGGGTGGGCTGGTACCCCATGCCCGGCTATATGGATATGCCCTCCCCCGGCCAGCCGGATGGCTATGTTCATGCTTACCTGCAAGCGCTCACCCCGCTTGCGGGGTTTCACTATGTGTATGTGCAGGGCACGCGGGAGGCGCTGCTGCAGCAGTTGGCCAAAGGCGAGATCGACCTGCTTGGCATGGCCTTTGCCCAGGATGAGGAGCAGGGCTATGCCCTCCTGAGCGCCCTGACCGCCGGCGTGCTGGATGCTACGCTGTTCATCGATCCGCAGCGCACCCCCGCCGAGGTTGCCTACGCCGCGCTGGATGGCGGCCGCGTAGGCGTGCTGCGCGGCACGGAAGCCGCCGCCGCGCTGGAGGCCTTTGCGGCGGAACAGTGCTTTGCACCGGTGGTGGTGCCGATGGCATCGGCTGCCGAGCTGATGGCTGCCGTGCGGGACGGCCGCCTGGTGGCCGGGGTCATGCAAGGCTACATGCCCCAGCCCGGCCTGCGCGCGCTCACGCACTTTGCGCCGCAGGGCTTTTACTTTGGCATCAGCCCCAAGGCGCCGGCTGTGGCGCGGCTGCTCAACAACGCCATGGCTACCTTGCTGGCGGGCGATCATGACTTCAGCGCACGCCTGGCGGAAACCTACCTGCGCGGCGCAACCAGCGCCTTCCTGCCCAGTGAAGCGGATCTGCGCTATTTGGAGGGCAAGCAAAGCCTGACGGTTGCGCTGGGCAAGCCGTGGGATCCGCTTTTGCGCATGCCTTCGCCGACCGCCCCGGAGGGGGTCTCTATCGCCTTGCTGGAGCGCCTGGCCGAGGCGCTGGAGGTGCCCATCCGCTATGTGCAGCTGGAAACCGCCACCCAGTATGACCTGATTGCATTTGTGCCCAAGGACGATACCCTGGCGGCCGATGCGGGGCTATGGCTCACCGACCCCTACATTGCATTGCCGCTGGTGCTGGTGACCCCGGCCGATGCCCCGCCGGACACGCCCTCCTCCGCCGCCGTGGATGATGGCCTGCGCATCCCCGCCGATATCCGGGGGGTGCCAAAGCGGCTGGTCACCTACGCGGGGGGGCGCGCCTGCCTGGACGCGGTGGCATCCGGGGCGCAACCTGCCGCACTGCTCAACCGCTACAGCGCGGAGCTGCTGCTGCAAAACTCCCGCTACGCCAGCCTGCGCATGCAGCCACTGCCCGGCGCTGTGGTTCATGTCTGCTTTGCCGTGGGCACCCAGGGGGATGCGCGCCTGCTGGCGTTGCTCAATCACTTTATCGCGGCTATGCCCGCCGCCGAGGTCAACGACCTGACCATCCTTTCCCTGCTGGATAGCCAGCCCATCAAC
>LVAR01000017.1 GCA_001604115.1 Clostridiales bacterium Firm_12
TGCTTTTGGTAACCATAAATTGTGGCCTCTGATAGTTTCCGTACCTTGCAATCAAATATAAATTCCTTGGCGGCATCCATGAGTAACATAAAAAGCCCCTCTTTCCTTCGTTTAACCAAAGGAAAGAGGGGAAATGTTTATCATCGCTACGAAGCATTTTCTAGAAACGTTTATCGTAGCATTTCAACATTAACCGTAGCCGCGGCAACTTTTCAAGTGAACCAAATCACCGCAAACCCTTACAACCGGCTCAGCCCAGCTCCGCGAAGAACTTGATGGTGCGAACCATCTGGCTGGTGTAGCTGTTTTCGTTATCGTACCACGCGACGGTCTGCACCTGATAGGTGTCATCGTCGATCTTGGTGGCCATGGTCTGGGTGCCGTCAAACAGGGAGCCGAAGTTCATGCCGATCACGTCGGAGGACACGATCTGCTCTTCGGTGTAGCCAAAGCTGGCCGAAGCGGCAGCCTTCATGGCGGCGTTGATGGAATCCTTGGTCACGTCCTTGCCCTTGACCACTGCCACGAGGATCGTGGTGGAGCCGGTGGGGACGGGAACGCGCTGGGCGGAACCGATCAGCTTGCCGTTGAGCTCCGGGATCACCAGGCCGATGGCCTTGGCAGCGCCGGTGGAGTTGGGCACGATGTTGGCGGCACCGGCACGGGCACGGCGCAGGTCGCCGCCGCGGTGGGGGCCGTCCAGGATCATCTGGTCGCCGGTGTAGGCATGCACCGTGGTCATGATGCCGCTGACGATCGGGTAGGTATCGTTCAGGGTCTTGGCCATGGGCGCAAGGCAGTTGGTGGTGCAGCTGGCGGCGGAGATGATCTTATCTTCCTTGGTGAGGGTGTTCTCGTTCACGGAGAACACGACGGTCTTGAGATCGTTGCCCGCGGGCGCGGAGATGACGACCTTCTTGGCGCCGGCGTCAATGTGCGCCTGGCTCTTGTCCTTGCTGGTGTAAAAGCCGGTGCACTCCAGCACCACATCCACGTCCAGCTTGCCCCAGGGGCAGTTCTTGGCATCCTTCTCGGCATAGATCTTGATCTCTTTGCCATCGACAATGATGCTATCCGCGGTGGCTTCCACGGTGTGGGTTTTCTCGCCGAACTTGCCGGTAAAAGAGCCCTGCGCGGTGTCATACTTCAGCAGGTGCGCCAGCATCGTGGGGCTGGTGAGATCGTTGATGGCGACCACCTCGTAACCCGCGGCGCCGAACATCTGACGGAAAGCTAGACGGCCGATACGACCGAAACCGTTAATCGCAACTTTGACCATTGTGGTATCTCCTCCTGACCAATCTTCAACATTAGGTGTCATTGACCCTATCCATTGTACCCAAAAGCGGTATGCATTGCAAGAGCCGCCGTTACTTTTTCGGCGGTTTTGTTATTTTTATAACAAAAAAGACGGGCTTTGATTTGGCAGTTTTTTCTTTTGTTGATGCACGGGGTGCCCATGGCGGCATGTTTTCAGCTGTAGAATGCATGCGGCGCCGATGCCGCGGGCAAGCTTTGCATGCTCTGTGCAGGTGGGATGGCGCAGGCGAGGTTGCGGCCCCGTGATGCCGTGCAGGTGCAAACACGCGCGGGGCATGCTGCCTGCCCATGGCGGCCGCACGCCCCGCGCGCCATCCAGTTCAGGCGCTTTACCGGAGGGCTTCCGGGTTGAGGCAATGCAGATCGGCCGGCACAAACAGGCCATCCTTGCGGATGAGTTCCCCATCCAGCCAGATTTCCCCGCCGCCGTATTCCGGGCGCTGGATGCACACCAGATCCCAATGCAGATCGCTCTTGTTGCCGTTATTGCACTCATCATAGCAGCTGCCGGGCGTGAAATGGAAGCTCCCGGCGATTTTTTCATCAAACAGCGTATCCAGCATCGGCTCGGTCACGTAGGGGTTCACGCCGATGGCAAACTCGCCCACATAGCGCGCGCCCGCATCGGTGTCAAAGATGGTGTTCAGGCGCGCGGAGTCGCTGCCTTCCGCCTGAATGATCTGCCCATCCCGAAAGGTAAGGCGGATGTGGTCAAACTGGGTGCCCATGTGTTGGCTGGGCGTGTTGTAGGCGATCACGCCGTTCACGCTGTCCCGCACCGGCGCGGTGAACACCTCGCCATCCGGGATGTTGATGCGCCCATCGCATTTGATGGCGGGCATGCCTTTGATGGAGAAGGTCAAATCGGTCCCGTTGCCCAGGATGTGCACCTGATCGGCGGCCTCCAGGCGCGTTACCAGCGCATCCATGGCGCGGCTCATTTTGGCATAATCCAGCGTGCAGACGTTGAAGTAATAATCCTCAAAGGTTTCCAGGCTCATGCGGCTTGCCTGCGCCATGGCGGGCGTGGGGTAGCGCAGCACTACCCAGCGGGTGTCCGGCACGCGGATCTTGCCGTGCACCAATGCGCTGTAATGCTTGGCATAGAGCTGCGTCTTGGCGGTGGTCACATCGCTGGTTTCAAAGCTGTTGTCATTGGCGCGGATGCCGATGTAGGCCTGCACGCCGCGCATGAGCGCCGCATCGTTTTCGGCCTCAAACGCCCATTTTTCGGCGTTGGCGCCATGCATGAGCGCGCGCATCACCGTCATGTCCCGCAGGCGTACCACCGGCTCAGCGCCGGCGGCGTAGGCTTCCGCCACGAGCGTGGCGACCAGCTCCGGCTGGTGGCCGAACATTTCAATGAGCACCCGCTCCCCCGGCTGCATCGCCGTCGCGTAGTGGATCAGTTGGTGGCACAGTTTCTGGACTCGGGGATCTTTCATTGGTTTTTCTCTCCTTATTGCGCATATGGGATTGATACAGGCGTTCCATGGCGCGCGCGGCCGGCTGCTCCACCCCGTAGGTGGCCGCCATGGCGATCACGATGGAAAGCGAGAAACACAAAAGCGTATAGGCCTGCTGCAGGGGTTTGTCAAAGTGCAGGGTATCCGGGAACAGCCCGCGTGCGATGAACACGCTCAGCTGCTGGTGCCAGATATACAGGTTAAAGGATATGGCCGCCAAAAAGCGCATCAGCCGATTGTCCAGCGGCTTTTGCAGCGCCCGGGGCAGGAAGGGGGCCGAGAGCATCAGCCCAAACAGGGTGAGCGCCAGCGGCAGGCGCAGCAGCCACTGGGAAAGCCGCAGCTGCTCCAGCCCGGCCACGCCACTGCGGGATTGCGCACGCAGCACCAGCGAAAGCGCCACACACCCCAGGATGAACACCCCGGTGGACGCCGCGCACACCCATCGCCTGCGCACAGGCGCAGCCGTGGCCAGCCATTTTTCCAGCCGCACATAGAGGATCGCGCCCAGCATGCCCAGCGCGTATACATCCAAAAACGCGGGCAACTGGTTCAGCAGCACCGTCAAATCCGGCACTGTGCGGATCATGACCGCACGGAAGCCCACGCCCGCAGCGCCCATCAGGCACAGGGTGAGCCACGGCTGCCTGCGCGCCGCGCGCGCCAGCAACGGGAACACAAGGTAAAACTGCATCTCAATGGCCACGGTCCACAGCACGACGTTCAGCGGCGTATAGACATAGGTTTCCCTGAAAAACGTGAATGTGAACGTCAGGTGGGTGATGATGTCAAAATTGCGCGCGGCGGCGTCCCGGTACGCGCCCAGCGGCAGCGCCACGAAAAACAGCATGATCAGGATGCTCAGCAGGTAGCTGGGCAGGATGCGCGCCAGGCGGCTCCAGTAAAACCGCCCTACCGTGGGCACCGGCGTGCCGTAAACCTGCCGGCGCGCATGGGGCAGGTACAACAGCAGTCCGCTCATCAGGATCATGCCATCCACAAAAACATAGCTTGCGCGAGTCCAGTAATCAAAATCCAGGGTGCGGCCAAACACCGTCACATACTGCCCAAGCCACCCCTGCTGCCAGATATGGAAATTGCACACAAACAGCACCATGAGCGCGCGAAATCCATGCCATACGCCCACAGTCTGCTTTTCCGGCGTTTTGACGGTCTGTTGCAACGTCTCCCTCCCCGCCATCGGTCGGTGGTGAAACCTATCCCGCAGGTCTGTTGGCCTGCACACACATCCCTGCCAAGCGTCCGCCAGGCACTTTTGCCTGCGGCGGCGCATGCACCGCTTGTCATACCCTCGCCGTGCTGCCGGCTGCTATGCCCTCACTGCGCCGCGCCGGGTTCAAACCGGCGCGGCGCTGGTTTGCGGACTGGTCTGTACGGAAGGCGAATCCGCCGGGCTGGTTGCCGGGGATGCCGTGGCGGCAGGCGTTGCCGTTTGCGCAGCAGCCGTGCCTGCCGGAGAGAGCGTGGCAGTGTCCGCAGCGGCATCGGCAGTGGGGGTGGCCGCCGGGGCATTGCCCTGCGCAGGCACGCCCATCGCAAGCGCCATGGCTTCGGCCGCATCGCCCTTGCGCTGCAAGGGATATACCGCGCCTGCGCCCTGT
>LVAR01000018.1 GCA_001604115.1 Clostridiales bacterium Firm_12
CTGCGGCTCGCCCTTGAACTTGAACGCGCCGTGGCTGGTGCCGATGGCGATGGCGAGGCTGTCGCAGCCGGTGCGCTTGACAAACTCTTCTACTTCATCGGGGTGGGTGTAGGAGCTGTCCTCCGCGGAAACGCTCACATCGTCCTCCACGCCGGCCAGACGGCCAAGCTCGGCTTCCACGGTCACGTAATTCTTTTGGCTGTGGGCATAATCGACCACTTTTTTGGTCAGCGCGATGTTTTCTTCAAAGCTGTGGTGGCTGCCGTCGATCATGACGCTGGTAAAACCGCCGTCGATGCAGTTTTTGGCCGTCTCAAAATCGGGGCCATGATCCAAGTGCACCGCGATGGGCAGATCAGTATCTTCCAGCGCGGCTTCGATCATCTTCATCAGGTACACATGCTTGGCATAAGCACGCGCGCCCTTGCTCACCTGCAGGATCACAGGGGCGTTTTCCAGCTTGGCACCTTCGGTGATGCCTTGGATGATCTCCATATTGTTGACGTTGAACGCGCCGATCGCGTAACCGCCCTCGTAAGCCTTTTTGAACATATCCAGTGTGTTGACTAACGGCATAGCATGGAACCTCCTTAAAATGGAATCAAGATATTATACCAAAACCGCACCTACTTTACTAGGGGCGCTTGATATTTTCCGGACAATGGGTGGCCGTTGTAAATTTTGCGTGGCAGGTCGCGCGCCCAGGAAGAGTATGGTATACTGATGCCACCCCTACCGACGAAGGAGTGATGGCGCATGAAGCGCGTGATATCGTATATGTTTTGCCTGCTGCTTTTAACTGGCGTGGCAGGCGCGGAAACACTGCCCGCCCCAACGGCCGAAGCACCCACAGAGGTGGTGCAGGACTTTGTGGAGGACGACGGCATGAGCGAAGTCGTCGGCAAGATGGAGCAGGATCTGCCCAGTATCGAAGGACTGCAGCCCCTTTACACCACAAAAATCAAACTCATGACCGCCACCGGCACCATGGCCTCCATCCGCGTTGCGCAGGATGAAAACAGCCAAAGCTTGGGCGCGGTGAGCATCAACCAGGTCGTGACCATCTATAAGGTCTATCCGGCGTTTGTGCTGGTGGAATATCAGGGCATCGTCGGGTTTGTGAAACGCACCTGCATCGATGAAAACGCCACCACCATCGACCCCACCACCACCCCGCCCTATGGGGTGAGCAAAACCAAGTATGTGGCGACCACCACGGCTGTTGCGCCCATCTACACCGATCCGGACACAGCCAGCCAAACCTTCCCCATTGCGGTGGGCGCAGGCAGCCCGGTGGCCATCATCGATTTTGTGGATGGGTTTGCCAAGGTGCTGTACTGGCGCAGCTATGGGTTCATCGATGCGGCGCTGCTGACCGATCTGGTGGTGGTATCCCCCACGGATACACCGCTGAGCGCGGAAACACCCATTGCGGCCTTCAGTTCTTTTTTCAAGTATGATAATGGCAATGAGCTCAACGATGGCCGGGTGAAGAACATCATCCGCAGTTGCGAGCTCATGACGCGGGTGATGCAGCCCGGCGAGCAGCTGGATTTTAACGCAGATATCGGCCCTTACAAAAAGAGCAACGGCTATTTTCCCGCTCCGGTGCTCATTGATGGGGGCAGCCAGCCGGGTTATGGCGGGGGCACCTGCCAGAGCAGCTCCACCCTGTACAACACGGTGCGGCAAGTCCCGGGCGTCACGGTGCTCATGCGCCGCCCGCACGGCCCCGGCTGCGCACGCTACCTGCCCATGCATCAGGATGCCGCAGTAGGCAACGAAAGCCTGAACTTCATCTTCCGTAATGATTATGCGTTCCCCATCCGCATCCTGGCGGAAAGCGCCGGGCAAGGCGTGATCACCATCCAGATTTTCCGTGCGGAGTAACCCGCACATGCCCGCGTTGGCCGGTCGGCCTGCGCGGGTTTTCTGTCTGGGCGAGCTTTCCGTGTGCGGGAATCCGCGTAGGGAGGATCCCTGCTTCCATAGCAGGGGATTGCCGCTGTGGCCGGCGCCCACCCTGACCAAGCACAAACCGGAACGAACACGGTTCAAACGGCTGCCAAAGGGTTATACTAGAAAAGGAGACCTTCACAGCGCAGGTGCGCCGTGCACCCCACAGCTTAGAGCATTGCTCATACCATAACCGGACGATTGACAGGAGGCAAAACTCATGAGCAACCCCATTGAGAAAATCCATGCAAGAGAAATCATCGATTCCCGTGGCAACCCGACCGTAGAGGCCGTTGTGACCCTTGCCTATGGCGAGGAAGGCGTGGCCGCCGTGCCCAGCGGCGCATCCACCGGACAGTTTGAGGCGCTGGAGCTGCGGGATAAGGATCCCAAGCGCTATGGCGGCAAAGGCGTGCAGTATGCCGTGCAAAATGTGAAGGGGGAGCTTGCCCAGGCGCTCACGGGCATGGATGCATCGCAGACCGCCGCGCTGGATCAAGCCATGATCGCGCTGGACGGCACCAAGGACAAGTCCCGCTTGGGCGCAAACGCCATCCTGGCGGTATCGCTGGCGGCAGCCAAGGCGGCGGCCGCCGCGCAGGATGTTCCGCTGTACCGCTTCCTGGGCGGCTCGGCGGCACACACGCTGCCCGTGCCCATGATGAATGTGCTCAACGGTGGCGCACATGCAGCCAACAATATTGATATTCAGGAGTTTATGATCATGCCGGTGGGCGCGCGCACCTTTGCAGAAGGGCTGCGCTGGGGTGTGGAAGTGTTCCACACGCTGGCGGCCATTCTCAAGAAGGACGGGCTATCCACCGCCGTTGGGGATGAGGGCGGCTATGCCCCCAACCTGCAAAGCGATGAGGAAGCCATCCAGTACCTGCTGCGCGCGATCGAGCAGGCTGGCTACAAGCCCTATGAGGATTTTATGCTGGCGATTGACGCGGCATCCAGCGAATGGAAGGCCGAGCACGGTTACCTGCTGCCCAAGCACAAGACCACCTTCACCACCGATGAGCTCATTGCCTACTGGAAAGGGCTGGTCGATAAATACCCCATTGCAAGCATCGAAGATGCGCTGGATGAGGAGGATTGGGAAGGCTGGCAGAAGCTGACCAAGGTCTTGGGCGACAAGGTGCAGTTGGTGGGGGACGATCTGTTTGTGACCAACACCGAGCGCCTGAAGCGCGGCATTGAGGCTGGCAGCGGTAACTCCATCCTGATCAAGCTCAACCAGATCGGCTCTCTGTGGGAAACCATCGAGGCCGTGCACATGGCGCAAAACGCCGGGTATACGGCGGTCATTTCCCACCGCTCCGGCGAGACGGAGGATACCACCATCGCGGATCTGGCAGTTGCCCTGAATGCCGGGCAAATCAAGACCGGCGCCCCGAGCCGGAGCGAGCGCGTTGCCAAGTACAACCGTCTGCTGCGTATCGAGGAAGAGTTGGGTGCGGCGGCTGTTTACCCGGGCAAGAAGGCCTTCCGCAAGTAAGGCAAGATTCTTTGAAACAAGGCAGGGCGAAAGCCCTGCCTTGTTTTTGATATGGGGAAGTTGCATTGGCGCTGCGCAGGCAGCGCAGGGGTTTCGGGCTGAGACGGGCAGCAACGCCAAGGGGATGACCCGGCGCTACTCTGCATTGTGGGGCGGTTGCATGGCATCCGCCGCCTTGGCTTGAGCGATGGTGGCCAAGGCTGCCATGGCGGTTTGCTGCAAGCCGGCCTGCTGCAGGGCTTCGCCCAGCGCGGCGGCAGCTTCATTCGCTTCCGCCTGCGCAAGGACTGCGGAGTCACCCGTTGGGCTCAGGGAAGGCATGGATGCGGCAGGTTGGCCCCGCCGTGCGAGACGCCGCCCATATAACGCGAGGATGATCCCTGCCAGCACCAGCGCGCCGCCCCCCATGCCCCACACGGCCCGGTACCCGGAGGTCTGTGCAAGCACAAACCCCAGCGCGGAGGCCAGCAGCCCGCCCACCTGTGTCAAAAAACTGAACAACGATAAAATGCCCGCCCGCTGGCTGGACGGTGCCTCCCGGTTGAGCAGCATACTTTCGGCAACGCCCGCGCTGCCCAGTGTGGCGTACACCCAAAGGTACACGCCCACAAATAACCCGTAGTGCCTTGGCAGTGCCAGCAGACACAGCGTGATGCCCAGCAGCGCTTTGCCCGCCAGCAGCAGCGGCAATGCCAGTTTGGGCTTATGCGCCAAAAAGGACTCACAGACCTTTGTGCCCGCCATGACCGCAGCAAACCCTGCGCTGGTCACAACCCCCAACAACCATGGCGGCGCATCCAATGCGATCAGGGCAGGCTGCCAATACGTTTCCACCGCGAAAAGTGCCATGCCGGTTAGCACGCCAAGCGTGACAAGCACGCGTACGGTGCCGCGGCGGACCATAAAGCGCAAGCCTTGCGCCATTTGACGCAAAAATGCGTGCCATGCGCCATGGCGGGCAGACTCGGCGGCCGTGCCACCATGGGGCGTAGGTTCCCGAACCCATAGCAAGGTGAGCACTACCAGCAAGGCGGAAATGCCAAGGCACAGCGAAAGGTTCCAGCGGTAGGCATCGCCCACGCCGGCCAACGCGCCGCCCAACAGCGCGCCCAGCGCCAAGCCGGCGCTTTCCAAAAGCGAGATGCGCGCAGTGGTTTTGACCAGCGCGGCATCCCCCTGAGCCTGATCCAGCGCGAGCGCATCAATGCTGCCACTGGCAAAAGCGCGCCCCAGTCCGTGCAGCACGACGGCCGCAAACAGCAGCGCCAGGCCATCGGCCAGCAGCAGTACGCCATAGCTTGCGCCCATCAACCCCATACCCAGCAGGAAGGCCGGCCTGCGGCCATATAAATCGGCAAATACCCCGGAGGGGAATTCCGATACGATCACCGTCAGGGAAAACGCGCCAAGCACCAGGGACAAACTGGCGATGTCCGCCCCACGCGCCAGCAGGATCAGCATTAAAACCGGCGCCAGAATGCCCGTCATCAGGTTGCGCAAAAACAGAATAGCCTGATATTCCTTACGCATACTCATCCTCCTGCACAGGGTAGGCGATGAGCGCATACTCCC
>LVAR01000019.1 GCA_001604115.1 Clostridiales bacterium Firm_12
GTGCCTGCCGCATGCAGGCGGGCAGGGCACGATGGCTGGGCGCTCGCCTGCGCGGCAGCCTCAGCCGATGAGAACGGACAGGATCAGGTCGCGCCCGGCAGCCTTGAGCACATCGGCAGGCAGGTTCAGCTGCAAGGCGCCATCCGCCGCCTGGGCGGGCAGCGCGAGCCACACCAGCGCGCCATCCGCGCCCGGATAGGCGACCATGGCGATGAGCGTCTGCTCCGGCGTGAACGCCGTGGCAAAGGAAAGGGTCAGGGTCAGATCGCCATAGGCTTCGTCATACTCCCCCAGGGAGAGGGAAGCAAATTCGGCCATGGTCAGGTTTTCCACCGGCAGCTCCGGGGGCAGGAGGGCGGCCAGCTGCGCGCGCGTATCCTCCGGGAAATAGGCGGCCACAGGCTGGCTGCTCGCCACCAGGGCGGCGATATCCGCCAGGGTGGTTTGCGCCGCGGGCGTGAGCACAGCGGGGATCTGCACAAAATCCGTAAGCACAGCGCCGTTGGCTGTGAGGATGGGCTGGGGGCGGATCAGATCCTGCGTGGTTTTGCTGGGCGCGGCGGCCAGCGCGCCGGACAGCGCAAGGCACAGCGCCAGCGCCACCAGGATCCCCAATAGATTGCGTTTCATACGTTTCACTCCTATCCAGATTATGCTTATGCGATCAAAGCCTGCCGGTGGGCGCGGCCGCCGCGGCACTAGGCATGCGGGTTTCGCCCACGCATGTCCCTGCCGTGACCCCCGCGCTGCAGCTGCTTCAGGGTACTTGGGAAAAAAAGGTGTCCATCACCAGGCGCATGAGGGAATCCGCATCGGGCGTAAACGCCACAAAGCCATCGGCGTCCAAGGCGTAGGTGCCCTGCGGCTGCACCGGCGCGCTGCGCGTATACTCACGCGCGCGCCATGCTTCGTTAATGAGCCGCCCCCTTGGGATGTCCGTTACCAGATAGGGCTGCAGCGTGTCCAGCAGCGCATCCAGCGCGTCCGCGCCGCCGTTGCGGGCCATATAGGCGGCCAGCGCATCGCTCAGCCCTTGCCAGTATACCTGCTGGCGAACGGTGCGCGACGCATTGGTACCCACGCCGATGCCGCGGCGGTTGCGCACAAAATACTCCGCCTGCTTGCCCCGCAGGGTGAGCGTCACGCCCTGCCGCATGGCGGGATCCAGGGCGGTAAAATCGTCCAGCAGGGTCACAGGCACGCCGCCCAGCACATCGTTGAGCACCGCGATGCCGTCCAGGTTCATCGCCAGGGTAAAGGAAACATCCGCCCCCAGTAGCAGACGCTGCACCGCATCCCGCGTGAGCGCGGCACTGGTGATCCCGCCATCGCCAAAGCCATGGCTCAGGCAAATCTGCATGCTGCGCATGCCCGTCACGTTGCCCAGCACCCCCAGGGTAGTCACCTGCGCCAGGGTGTCCCGGTCAATCTGGATGGGCGTGATGCGCTTTTGCTCGTGATCCACCACCAACAGCATCAGAAAATCCGCCTGCCCGCCGTTACGGTAAGGGGTCGCGCTTTGCGCCGCATCCGAAGGGCGATCCACCCCCAGCAGCAGCAGGGAGGTGAGCCGCTTGCGGGGGGCGTAGGACGCGCCTTGCCACAGCACGGTGGGCGCAGGGGTAAAACGAGCGGTCAGATCGCCGCGCGGCTCCTCCCGGCGTGCCGAAGCCTCCAGCGCGCGCGTGCCCAGGTACAGCGCCGCACCCAAGGCCGCCAGGGCGCACAGCGCCGCCAACAAGCGGCGCAGGAGGGCTCGCGGCCTATTCGCCGCAGGAGGCAAGGGCTTGTGCATACGGGCCGCACTCCTCGATCAATTCATATCCAAGCCAGAACTTGAACGCCTTTCCGCCAAAGGTGACGGACACCTGACCGCTGCGGTTGCGCCGATCCATCCGGACGATGCGCTTTTCCATATCCTTGAGCGGCCCATCGATGATGGTGATGTGGTCGCCCGTCCGGTGGGCTCTGGACATGCGGATCACGCCGCCATACTTGAACACCCAGCGTGCGTAGGCTTCATCCTCGCCATACAGCTGCCAGGCGCCATCGGTATAGTAGAGCACGGAGGCGGTTTCGCCCAAGGGCAGCAGCTCCTGCACCGGGCATTGGACGGGCGCTTCAAAGAGCACATAGCCTTTGAGCACGATTTCCTCCCGCGGGACGGTCACGCCCCGTTTGGTAAAGCGCTTGATCTGGTGCACTGCCGTAGCACGGATGCCCACATTGGCCTGGTTGATGCCTGCGGCGAGCTGCTGCTCCCTGCCGGTGAGGCAGAACAGGCAGCCGTAGGCGGTTTGGATGGGCGTATGCGAAATAGCGCCATGGTGCATGGTGTTTCTCCTTTACAGATGAGGTTGCTTTGTGCCGCGCGGAAGGTGCGCAGCCTTGAAGGTGACCCGCGCAGATCGCTGCGGATCAAGAGGAAAGTTTTTGTTTTTGGATGGGAGGCATGCCCTCCGCACGCGGGGCGGCATGCTGTGATGGGTTCATGGCAGGGTGGGGCGCTCTTCAACCCCGCGCAGGAGGATAGGCGTTTATTTCATTTATGGATGGACCGTTTTTTTATTGCTGGATTCATTTTCTTTTTTTAATGCTTGGATAGATGCCGCTGCTTTGCCCCGTGCACGGTATGCTTCGCCTTTTCCGAACTGCGGGTTCGGAGGCGTCGCCTATATTACCCCGGTCTGGCCGCACCGCTGAACTCTCAGCGTCTGCGCCGCGCCGGGTATGCACGGGAAAGGGCTTGTTCCACTCATTTCCATTAGTTACATGTATTGTCCTGCGCCCCAGCGTCTGGATGGTGCAAAACCCCGATTGAGGTTTGGGTTATATGACACGAACTAAACGCTTTTCACGCGAATTATAGCATTCTATTGGGCTCCCGTCAACCCGCACAGGCGCTGTTACCATACGGCAGACGCTGTTTTTTGACCCCGCACAGCCATTACATGACAAGAAAATAAATTTTTGACTCAAAGTAACCCGCGCAAACGTGATGCACCCTGCTCGAAAACGTTCTCGCACCGGACAAAACCACCATTGCCAAGCGCTGCCCGCCGCGCAGAAATCCTTCCGCCAAAGCCCGTGCAGGGCTGCGGAAGGGCTGGACGGCAGGGCACGGTTGTGCTACAATCTACCCGACAAGATCAGGCCGCAAGCATCCGTCCGGTTACATGAATCGCATCGCAGCACATCCCCGCCATGGCGTCACGGCCGAGAGTTCGGCCTTGGTTATCAGGCGGGTGCACAGCCCAGGAAACGCCCGGCCGGATGGCCGGGTGGCGAAGCGATCCCCCTGCCGGGCACAGCCCAGACGGCGAGATTCCCTCCATCCCAGCACACCAAAACCGAAGTAGCCGGCAGGCTGCCCACACGCATGGCCGAACCTGCCCGCCTAACCCCGCGCCGCCCATCGGCGGCGTTTTCCATGCGCACAGACATTCACGCTGCCCTTAAAGGAGAAATCGGCATGATGGAAAGCACGACCCTATCCATGGCGGAGCATGCAGCCACGCTCAGGTATTGGAACGCCTATGCCCCCACGGCGTGGGTCACGCAAACCAACGCCCAGCGGCTGCTGGCAGGCTACCGCGATCCGCCCGGCTACCTGATTGCCAAGCGTGCGATGGACATACTGCTTTCCCTGTGCGCGCTGGTGATCCTTGCGCCGCTGATGCTTGCGGCTGCACTGCTCATTTGGCTGGATGACCCCCATGGCAGCCCGATTTTCATGCAGGAACGCATCGGCAAGAATGGCAAGCCGTTCCGTTTTCTCAAATTCCGCAGCATGGTGGTGGATGCGGAAGCACGCCTGGCTGCCCTGCAGGCCAGCAACGAGATGGACGGCCCTGTTTTCAAAATCAAGGAAGATCCGCGTGTGACGCGGGTGGGCCGGATCATCCGCCGCACCAGCATTGACGAGTTGCCCCAGCTGTGGAACATCCTTGCCGGGGATATGACGCTGGTCGGCCCCCGGCCGCCGCTCCCGCGCGAGGTGCAGCAATACGGCGCCTATGAGGCGCAACGCCTGTTGGTCAAGCCTGGGCTCACCTGCTATTGGCAGGCGCGCGGCCGCAACGAGATCACCTTTGGGGAATGGATGGAGCTGGACATGCGCTATGTGTACCGTCATGACCTGTGGGTGGACATCCGCCTGATCGCGCTCACGCTGCGGGCTGTGCTCACCGGCAGGGGCGCAATGTAGCAGGCGGCCGCAGCGGCGTTGGATCAAATTTACCGCTCTTGCGGGCGCAAGGGCGAAGCGCCTTGCCCGCCGCAGGGCTCCTGCCCAGCTTTTTGCTTGAGCGCCGCATGCGCAATGCAGCGCGGGTATGGAATGCAAGCATGGCGCGCGCCCATTGGATTTGCATCGCTTTGGCAACGCCCTGAAAGGGAGCGGCACGCTTGTGCCGCTCCCTTTTTTGTATGGTAGGGGCAATGCCTGGCTGCCCCTCACGCGCCGGCTTCGCCGGTGCCTGCCAACGCCAGCAGCAAAGGCCACATGGCCACCACCGGCAAAAAATAGCGGAAATAGTCATTCACCGGGGACAAAAGGCACACACCCAGGCTCAGCAGCGCCGGCAGAAAAGCCAGCAGCTCCCGCCAGCCACGCCTGCGCCGCAGGGTGAGCCCTGCCCCCACCAGCGACCATACGTACGTGGCGCAGTACAGCGCCACCTCCAGCAGAGGCACGCGCCGCCAGCCGCGCGCATAGGCCGCCAGCAGCGTGCGGGGCGCCTGAAGCCATGCGGCCTGCGCGGTGTGCAGGTAGCGGGGATCATCCCCCAAGGCATAGGTTTCAAACACGAAGCGGATGCCGCCCTGATAGTGGTACGTGCGCGCCGCATCAATCTTGGGGGTAAAGCTGTAATAGCCTGTGTTGCCTGCCACGAAGGCTTCCAGATAGGGGAGCGGATACGCCCGCGCCATGGCCAGCCAGGTGCTCCGGTAACGGGCAAGCGCGGCGACCTCCGCCGCCCGTCCCTGCCCGTATTGCCGGAAGGTGTATTTGACCGGGTCGGATATGGTGGGCTCATACAACGCGGGCAGCGCCGCCGCGTCCAGCACCCGGTCGATCTCGGCATACTGCGCGGGGGTCACGGTGGCGGCATGGTCGCGCAGCACACGCGCGCTTTGCTGAAAGGGAACCGAGTACAGCCCGCTGGCCGTGGTATCCTTGATGCCCAGCGCGGGAATCAGCACGCCGGAAAAAGCCAGCGCCACCGCCAGCGCCCCGGCCAGCGCCCCGCCTGTGCGCAGGCGCTCCCGCCCGCGCAGGCCAAAGGGAACCACCAGCGCGGCGGTGCCCAGCACCACATACAGCCCGTTGCTGCGCACCAGGCAGGCCAGCACCGCCCACAGGAAAAGCCCCGCGTTTTCCCGGTGCGTCAGGCGGCCAAAGCGCAGCGCCGCCACCAGGCGGCTGGCTGTGAGCAGCAGCACGGCGGTGTAGAGCGTATCCTTGCCCACCGCCTGCGCAAAGCCGGCAAATATGGGCGTGAAAGCGAAAAAACATAGCGTGAGCAACCGCCAGCGCCGCCGCACGCCCAGCCGTGCCATCAGCCGCAGGCTATCCGCCAGCGCATAGGCCAGCGCGGCGGTTTGCAGCGCCGTAAACAGAAATGTGCCTAGGTTGTCGCTGCCTGCCAGCCGCCCCAGCCACACGCAGCCGCCAAACAGCCACGTGGTCAGGATGGGGTGCCAGGTGCTCAGCTCCCGCAGGCCATATAGCTGGCCGATCATCTCCCCCATGTCCCAGATGACGGTACCGGGGAAAAACGCGATCAGGTACGGGCTCCAGCCCACAAGCATCACCAGCATGGCGGCGGCCACCGGGTGGCGGCGCACCCAGCCCGCAAGGCGCGGCCAGCGCGCGCCGGC
>LVAR01000020.1 GCA_001604115.1 Clostridiales bacterium Firm_12
CCGGCGGGGCAGGCGCAAACGGGATGCCCGCAAACACCGCCGCGGGCGCAACCAGCCCCTACCAGCGCCGCGCCGTGGCCGCGCCGCCTGTAAGCGGCAGCACCCAGCGCAAGGATGGCGCACCCACCGCCCCGGGCAACAACCCCTATGCGCGCACACCCGGCAGCACCGCCCCCTACGGCGGCGCAACGGGCGATATTGCTACCGGCGCCACGCGCTACGGCACGGGCACACCCGGCGCCTTCCCCGGCGCAACCAGCCCCTATGCACGCCCGGCCGGAGAAGTTAGCCCCTACGCGCGCCCCGTACAGGAGTCCGCCGATGCCTGGGATGCAGGCAAACCCGATGGCGATGCCGCCACCCCCGGGAGCACCGCTTTGCCCGGCGCAGGAAGCCCCAAGCCCACGGCCAACCCCTATGTGCGCCCGGTGCAAACGCCGCCGGCAGCATCGCCGATGAATGCCTCCCCCAACAACCCATACGCCACGCCCAAGGCCGCCGCCCCCACCCCCGAGGAGGACGATGCCGCCAACCCGACCCCGCGCCGCACCAGCCGCCTGAGCCGCCACCAAAACACCCCGGATGATCCGTCCGATGTGTAAATCCCGGCGCGCCCAACGTTGGCAACGGTAAAAAACCCCAAACGTACCGCACCCCCGGCACGCAGCCTTGCGCGCCGGGGGTGTTTTGTTGCGGGAAACCCTTGCCCGGTTTCGTTTCGGCTTGCCCCATCGCCTGTCGGGGGTTCGCCTGCTGCCGCAAACGCCGCGGTGCAGGGACGGTTGCTTTGCCCACGCAGGGATTCCAGACCCAAAAAGCCTGACGTGGGTTTCGGCGCTGAGCCATGCTTGCCGGCAGGCAAACACCCCCGGCGCGATTTTGCGCGCCGGGGGTGTTTGCGCTTGCACGGATGCCCTTGGGCGCCGGCGCCGGGATACGCTGTGCACCGCGCTGCCCCTGACTCCGGTTACATGCGAATTTTGCGCTTGTACTTACAGTCAGTATATTCGGGCTGTGAGTCAGTATATACTATATGTAGCAATTCGCGCCAACAGTTCGGCTGATATGACATGCGCTATCAAGGACGAAAGGGGCTTGGCTTTCCTATGCTCGTCAGGCGCATGGACGCGGATGCACGGGAGACCAACGCTGGAAGTGGAGGGGCAGGTTCGTGAAGGACAGAATTTGGGCCATGCTGGAAAAAATTGAGGATGAGCAGCTGCTGGAGAGCATCTACTGGTACATTGAGCGCAAGCTGGTGCGTGAGGCCGCCGCCGAGCAAAGGTGCGATGCCGAGGCGTAGGCAGCGCATCGGCACACGGTGCTCAGGGGCGCATGTGCGTTTGCGGCGCCCCTGACCCATGCCTACCGCCCATGGCTGCGCGCCTGGTAAAGGCGATCCACAAAGGTGCCGATATGCTCCCACGCTTCGGTGGGCATATTGATCAGCTCCCGCAGCGCCACTTTGACAAACTCATTATCACCGCTCATGATGCGCTCCAGCTTGTCCACCAGAACGGTTTCGGCGGGTGCGCTCATCGGCTCCTTGCCTTCCTTGAGCCACTCGTAGCTCACCCCCTGATCACGGCAGATGAGGCGGATCACCGCCTCAGGCGGCTCCACGCGACCGTTTTCCCACGATGCGACCACATCCCTTGTCACGCCCACGTGCGCGGCAAAGGCTGCTTGCGTCTGCCTTAACTGTTTGCGAACCTGCTTGATCCGCTCTTTCAATGCTCACACCCCCTTGCGGTCATTGTACCATGCAAACTTGTGTTTGTCTACACAATTCTATGACATTGTGTGTTGACACACACATTCCTTTGGGCTATAATGTGTACTGAAACACAGTGAATCCATGTTGATGGGGATGAAAACACCATCCACTGCGCATCCGGTGACCCTTATGCCCCATACCCCTACAGAAAGGAGGCGATGCAGGTGCCGCACGGAAACCAAGCCCAAGCACCGGACAAGGTGCGCATCATGCAAGACATTGACCGGAAACTGCCGCAGCTGCCGGTGGCGCAGCAGAACCTGGTGGCCGCCTACGCCCGCGGATTGAACGATGGCCTGGCGCTGGAGGCCCGCCGCGCGATGCGCGCGGCAAACGGCAGGCCAAAGCGCGGCCATCGATAGCCGCGCCATCCCGCCCATGGGACAAAAAGCCACCGGGGCGCTGCCCCGGCGGCTGATATGGCGGGAACAAGTCCCTTGAATGTGCATATTTTAACATGAGTTCCAACGATTTACAAGTACCTGCGGCAAAAAAATGAAATCGTTTTCGATTGGGAGAAGGAGAATGTCCATGCTGAACACTGCCCGCGTGTGGCGCGCCGCCGAAGCCAATCCCATCAAGCGTTATCTGATGGAATACCACACCCTGGTGTGCCGCCGCGATGCGCTGTTGCAGGAACTGGAGCACCTGCGCGCCGCCGCGCAGCGCACCAGCGGGCGCATCACGGCCGAGATCCGTAGCGCCGCGCCCAACCCCGGCAGCCGTGAGGATGCCATGCTGCGCGTGGTGGATGCCCAGACGCGCCTGCAAACTTTGGTCGATCACGTTTGTGAAGCGCTGCTTGTTCGGCTGGCCTTGATCGACCGCCTGAGCGATGAGCGCCATAAAACCCTGCTCACGTTGCGCTACATCAATGCCCTGCCCTGGGAAACCATCGGCTACCAAATGCATTATGAACGCACGCAGCTCTTTGAGATCCACACTGCTGCGCTGCGGGAGGCGCAAACCTTGCTGGAAGGGTAGCCCATGCGTTGCCCGCGGCGCGGAAACCGGCCGCGGCGCTACCCGGGACTGCGGCGGGGGCAGCGGTGCCGGGCAGCCGGGCGGGGTACAGGGGCGCGCCCCCCTGCAAGCTGGGCGGCAATGCGTGTGGC
>LVAR01000021.1 GCA_001604115.1 Clostridiales bacterium Firm_12
CGGCCTCGCCGGTCAGCAGCGCCTCGTTCAGCTCGGCTTGCCCCGCCAGCACGCGCGCATCGGCAGGGGTTTGATCCCCCCTTCGCAGGCGGATCACATCGCCCAGCACCAGATCGCCGGGGGGCAAAGGGCACAGCGCCCCGTCCCGCCACACGGTCACCTTGCCTTCGGACAGCAGCAGCAGGCGGTCGTGCATGCGCTTGGCACGCAGTTCCTGGATCAGGCCGATGACGGTATTGCCCACCACAACGCCCATAAACAAAAGGTTGCGGTAGCTGCCCACCCACAGGAGCAAAGCGGCCAGCAGCAGGTTGAGCAGGTTGAACAGTGTGAACACATTGCGGCGGATGATGGCGCGCACCCCGCCATCCGCAGGGTGGGGCAGCCGGTTGGGTTGGCGCTGCGCGGCTTGCGCGCCGGTAAGGCCAAGGGGGGTAGACTGCATGGAATACCTCACAAACATCATGAGATGGGGGCTTGCCCCTTGGTGGGGCAAACGGGTGGCTACCGGGCTTGCCCCGCCACTGCGGCCGGGGCGGCCTGTGCCGCGCGCGTCATGCGGGCGGGCCAATGCTATTGCATGCTCGGGGATGCCGTGCAACGCACTTTTCCCCCACAGGGGGGAGTGCTGGAGCGGCTACTGTACGGCGGGCGGCTCCGGCGAGGCCGTGAGTGCCGTTGCTTTGAGCAGGTAGTAGGTGCTGGCACCGGTGGCACGGATCTGGTCACGGGGCACGCGCACCACACCGGGCGCGATCTGGGTCAGGATGCCCCTGCGGTCGGTATCGCTGTAGCCCTCCTTGCGGTAGGGATCCAGATAATACAGGAAATCTGCATCCGCGCTGGCCAGCACCACATAATGCCCGCCGCCGGTAAAGGGATTGCTGCTGCCCAGGCTTGCCACAGCCAGCGCGCCATTTTCCACGGCGGCGATTGCCTCCTCATTGCTCTGCGTCACAGCCAGATCCAGCTTGTACAGGTAGGCGATTTTTTTGAGGAAAGCCAGCGATGTGCCGGTGCCCGACCCGCGCGTCACCTGCCCCCAGTAGTTGTTGCCTGTGGCAAAATTGGCCATCACCAGCGGGTAATAGCGCAGGTACTCGTCGGGGGTCTGCACCTGGTACTGGGCGTGCTGCTTGTTGCAGTAGTACTGATTGACCGAGTCCTGACAGAAGGTGTAGCCCAGCGAGCTTTTGGCATAGCCAAACAGATCCGCGATGCGCTCCTTTGGCACCAGGTTGACCACTGCCATGGCTACCGAGGTGGGGCCGCAGCCGCCCGGGCCAAAGGTGCGGCGGCGGTTTGTTCCGGCAGCTTCGTAGCGCAGGCCTGCCCACAGCGGATCGTTCTGGGCATAGACGATCATCTCCCCGCGGCCGGGCACATATTGCCGCGCGGTTAAGGTTTGCTGCTGATCCATCTGCATTTTGGTGATGGCCACGCCTTCATCGGAGGCGTAGACGATGGGGCGCATGCGGCCATACACCACGTAGCGCTCCCCCGCATGGTCATTGGTGCAGGTGACCAGCACCAGCCACTGATCCCCCCACTCCGGCATGGACTCAGCCATGGGCGTGATGAGGGAATCGGCCATCAGATCCGCAAGGTATGCGGTAAACTCGGACTTGCGCAAAAATTGCTTGACCCGCCAGGAGGTCTCATCATCCGCCATGGCCACGCGCACGGCAAACAGGTCGATGGCGTAATCGCTGTAGGGGGTGAGCAGCGTGAGCTGCGGGTGCTGCTCGTAATACGCCTGATCCCGGTACTGGGTCAGGCTTGTGAACATCGCGTCCGTTTTGGTGTGGTGGCCGTAAATATAGGTGTTTGCGTCAATAAAAAAGGCGTTGTTGCCGCTGTCCATGAAGATGGCGCCATCCTGATTGATGCGCCGGTTGAACATGTGATCCAGGTAATAGTCATTGTTCTTGGCCTGCAAAACCGGATAGTTGATGGGCGTGCCCTCCTGGAGGATCCACGCGCGCACATCCTCGTTGAGGGTTTGCAGGTAGGGAAAATCCACGGTAAAGCGCACATCCTCCACCAGCACGGGGCGGGAGTAGCGCGGCTCCTCTGTGGCGGCGGCCGCAGGCCGGGGTGTGGCGGTGGGTGCAGGGCTGGCGGTGGGTGCGGGGGTTGGGGT
>LVAR01000022.1:0-15128 GCA_001604115.1 Clostridiales bacterium Firm_12
CCGGCGTAGCGGAAACCAGCTCCATCAGCAGCCGGGTTTCTCCGTCGCGAAAAGCCGCCTCGCCATAGGTTTCATAGAGCTGTGCCGTATTCATGCCGGTGATTTCTGCCAGGTAGGTATCGGTATCCAGATAGGGCGTTTGCAGCTTGAGCGCCACGCGCCTTCCCAATGCGCTTTTCCCGCTGCCGGGCATTCCCACCAGAAAGATGTGCCGCTCCATGACGCTACTCCCTTTCCGCCGAACGCTGCTCTCGCTTTTCGCCACCGTCGCCCAGCGGCATCGCTCGGGTGGCTGCCTCCAGCGTGAACTCAAACGCAGCGCCGATTTCCCCCGGCAGCAGGCGTATGGTTTGCCCATGCTGCTGCAGGATGCGCTGGCATATGCTAAGCCCCAGGCCGGTTCCCGATCCTTTGCCGACAGTATGTGCCTTATCCGCCTTAAAGAATCGTTCAAAAATATACGGACGATCCTCCGGCAGGATGGGTGCGCCGTCGTTTGCCACTTTTACCGATACCTTATCATGCACTAAAGAGGTGGCGATTGTCAAGTTCCCCTTATCGCCCACGAATTTGAGGGCATTATCCACCAGATTGTACACCACCTGCGCGATCCGATCCTGATCCGCGCGCACGGGGCAAGGGTCCAGCTGAAACCGAAGATCCAGCTGGATGCCACGTTGCTCGATTTCATTCATGCGGCCGATGACCACCCGTCGGATGGCCTCGTTGATGTCAAAAACGCCCATGGAAAGTGCCACCGCGCCTTTTTCCATGCGGCTGAGCTCCAACAGATCGCTGATGAGCTTTTTCAGGCGGTTGGTCTCGTCACTGACCACTTGCAGGTAGCGCTCATACTCCTCCTTGGGGATGGTGCCGTCCAGCATGCCCTCCACAAAGCTGTGGATGCTGGTCACGGGCGAGCGCAGCTCGTGGCTCACATTGGCGACAAACTCGCGGCGGTTTTCCTCCACCACGGCCAGTTTATCCGCCATAACGTTAAAGGCGCCGGCAAGCTGCTGCACCTCGGTCACGCCGGTCACGGCGGCGCGCGCCTGAAAACGGCCGCGGCTCATATCCTCCGCAGCGCGGGTGATGACCGTGAGCGGCTGCACGATGCCGCGCGTGTACAGCAGCGCGCACGCAGCCGATACCAGCGCAGCAATGGAAAACCCAGCCACGATCTGGAATACGATGCCGCGGTACTCCGCCTCAATGATCTGTGCGCTGGTGTGGATGAACACCGCGCCCAGCACTTCGTCATTTTGCACCCACGGCACTGCAACGGTAAACACCGTGCCGCTGGCGGCGCTGGTGATGCGCGCCTGGATCTCCTTACCGGTGAGCACCTCGCGCAGCGCATCGGTCACATCGTTGGTGGAAAGGCTTTCCACTGTATCCGGATTGGTCTTGATGGCGGTGATCATATTATCTTTCACGCGGCCGTTGCGATCCACAATCAGAATATACGCGCCAAAATCCTCATACACTTTGCTGGCTTTCCACTGCAGATAGCCCTCGGTGGGGGTGTTCACGCCCAGGTAGCCCGCCAGGGTGTTATCCTCCACACGGCTGGCCAGAAAGGCGATTTCCCGCGCCTGCACCAGCAGGCTTTCCATGCGGCCCTGGATCATATTGTTGCGGATGGCAATGATGGAAAACCCAGCCCCCACAAACACCACCACCAGGATGATCAGGAGCATGATCAGGAACAGCCTTGAAAACATGCTGTGAAACATGGGGATACCTCGTTATCCTTTGATCTCGAATTTGTAGCCCACACGCCACACGGTGTGGATTTCCCAGCCGTACTGCTCGCAGCCCGGCAGTTTTTCGCGCAGGCGTTTGATGTGCACATCCACCGTGCGGCTGTCGCCAAAGAAATCAAACCCCCACACTCGCTCCAGAAGCTGCTCCCGCGTGAACACCATATTGGGGTGGGAGGCCAAAAAATACAGCACCTCCAGCTCCTTGGGCGGCATTTCCACCGGTTTGGCTTCGTAGGTGACCTCATAGCGTGCCAGGCTCACCGTCAGGGATGGAAAGGTGAGCACATCGTCCGCCGAATCGGAGGCGGCGCCATCCACGCTGCGGCGCAGCACTGCCTTGACGCGCGCAACCAACTCCTTGTTTTCAAAGGGCTTGGTAATATAATCATCTGCGCCCAGCTCGAGACCCAGCACCTTGTCAAACGTTTCATCCTTTGCGGTGAGCATGATCACCGGGACTTTGCTGGTTTTGCGGATTTCCCGCAGCACCTCCAGCCCATCCACGCCTGGCAGCATCACATCCAGCAGCACCAGCGCGGGCGTTTGCCGGCGGAAGGCGGCCAGCCCGTCATCCCCGCGGGCTGCCTCGGCCACCTCGTAGCCCTCCTTTTCCAGGTACAGACGGATCAGGTGGCTGATGTTGCGATCGTCATCCACCAGCAGGATGCGCTGTTTGTCGGACATGGTCAATCCCTCCCCAATATGGTGGCCGTCACGCGGACGGCAGTTGGCCTTCGGCGCGCCCAGATCATTTAAGGGTCACAACGGTCACGCCGTCCTCGCCTTCCCCGTAAATGCCCAGGCGGAATGATTTCACATCCATGTGCCCCTTGAGGTGGCGCTGGATGCCCGTGCGCAGCACGCCTGTGCCTTTGCCGTGGATGATGCTCACCTCATGCAGCCCCGCAAGCGTGGCCTCGTCCAGATAGCGATCCACCTCGGGCAGCGCCTCGTCCTGCGCCATGCCGCGCACGTCCAGCTCCAGGGGAACGCTGCGTGTAGCCGCGCCGGTCTTGGCCAGCACGGTGCTCTTCTTTTCCTTGGCGGGTTCCACAATGCGCAGTTGGGACAGGTGCGCTTTCAGCTTCATGATGCCGGCCTGAATGAGCACCTCACCCTTGTTGTCCGGCAGGGACAGCACAGTGCCGCGCGTTTTCAGGTTCACGATTTCCACATGCTCACCCAGGCGCACCGTTTTGGGGGCGATGAAATGCGCAGCGCTGGGCATGGCCAGCCCTTCGCTGAGCTCGTCCAGCCCTTTTTCCATGCGCTTTTTGAGCGCCTGCACCTCATGCTCCGGGGTTTGCGCCTGCTTTTTGAGGGCTTTGAGCTCGCTGATGATGGCCTCGGCCTCCCGGCGCGCGTTTTCCATCACGCGCTTGCCATCCTCCTTGGCCTTGCGCAGAGATTTCTCCCGGCTTTCCTCCATCTCGCGGCGCAGCTTCTCGGCCTCGTCGCGCAGGCGGACGGTCTCGCTATGCGTCTCCTCCGCCATTTTGCGCTCCCGCTCGGCAATTTGCCGATGGTATTCGGCGTTGGCGATCACGTCCTCAAAGCGCACATCGTTTTGGGACAGCAGCTGCTTGGCGCCTTCAATCAGCGCATCCGGGAGACCAAGCTTGCGACTGATCTCAAAGGCGTTGCTCTTGCCGGGGATGCCGATGGAAAGGCGGTAGGTGGGGCGCAGGGTAGCAATATCGAACTCCACACTGGCGTTTTCCACCCCGGGGGTGGATAGGGCGAAGGCTTTGAGCTCGCTGTAATGGGTGGTTGCCATGGTGCGTACCTGTTTTGCCAAAAGGCTTTGCAGGATGGTCTGCGCCAGCGCCGCGCCCTCGGTGGGGTCAGTACCCGCGCCCAGCTCGTCAAAGAGCGCCAGACCGCGCGCCGTGACCTGCTGCATGATGGCGACGATGTTCTTCATATGGCTGGAAAAAGTGGAAAGGGATTGCTCGATGGACTGCTCATCCCCGATGTCGGCATAGACATGATCAAAAACCGCCATCTCCGTGCCCAGCTCGGCCGGCACGTGCAGCCCGGCCTGCGCCATCAGGGTAAACAACCCTACCGTCTTGAGCGTGACGGTCTTGCCGCCCGTGTTGGGGCCTGTGATGATAAGCGTGGTAAACTCATCCCCAAGCCACAGATCGCTGGGCACCACCTTCTGGGGATCGATCAGCGGATGCCGCCCGCGGATGATGCGGATATACCCGCGCTGGTTGAGCTTGGGCAACGATGCGCGCATCTCCTTGGCCAGCATACCCTTGGCAAAGGCGAAATCCAAATGGTTCAGGATGTCAATATTGCTGCGCAGCGCATCCGCGTGCGGTGCAAGCTGCCCGGACAGCGCCTGCAAAATGCGGGCGATCTCCTGCTGCTCGCGGGCGCGCAGCTGTTTGAGGTCATTGCCCATTTCCACCACAGCAATAGGCTCCACAAACAGCGTTGCGCCTGTGGCACTCTGGTCATGCACGATGCCGGGCACATTGGCGCGGCACTCTGCCTTGACGGGGATGCAGTAGCGATCCCCGCGCATGGTGATGATGGTGTCCTGCAAAAACTTGGCATAGCTGCTGGAGTGGATCATATTGTTGAGCTTATCGCGCATACGCTCGTTGGCGGAACGGATCTGCCTGCGGATGGTGCTCAGCTCCGCGCTGGCACGGTCGGCAATCTCCTCCTCGCTGAGGATGGCATCGTTGATTTCCTGCTCCACGCCAGCCAGCGCGGTCAGGCGGGAAGCCAGGCCGGTCAGGATAGGGGTATCCTCCCGCTCCTTGACCAAAGCAACGCGGGCGGTGCGCGCCGCGCGCAGGCAAGCCGCCACATCCAGCAGCGCGCGGGGGGAAAGGCTCGCGCCCTTTTCCGCCAGGGAAATATGCTCGCGCACATCCCCAAAACCGACCAGCGGCTGCCCGCCCATGTAGGCGATCAGCACCACGGCCTCCTCCGTCTCGGCCAGAGCCCGGCTCACTTCAGCAAAATCCCGGTGGGGGGTAAGCGCTTCACACAGCGCCGCGCCCATGGGAGTCACGCAATAGGCGGCAAGCCTTTCGCGGATCTTGGTAAACTCCAGCACGCGCAGTTCGCGACCTGGTTCCATGTGGTGTTCCTCCTTATGCAATGCCGCGGTGTCCGCTGCGGGGGGCGCGGCCGCTCCCCCGCCGAGGCTGTTGCCAGCCTTTGTGCCTGCATTCTCATCCGCCGCACAGCCATTTGGGTGTGGCTGCGGCGGTCATACTTGATATCGGCGCTTCCCAGGGCGGTGCCGGGTCGCTCCTGCCCAACCGGAGCCGATTGCGCCTTTGGCGAACTGGCTAGCCTTAGCGGTTTGCGCCGGATGCGTCATTCCACCCCTCGCAGGAAGTGCCCTCCGGTGGCCGGCTCGCTGGAGGGATCGCTTCGCCCGGTGCGCGAAAGGGTCGCAAAGCGGGCGGTTATCTCCACCTGCTCCGCATGGCTTTCCGTGGTAAAGGAAAGCAGCATGCCCGCGCCCAGCGCCCTGCGGCGCGCATCCTGCCGGGCAAGGTCCGTCGGCAGTGCGTTGTAAACTTCCACCACGCAGCCTTCCTGCGTGCGGCATTTAAGCAATGGGAAGGTGTAACCACGCCTGTCGCGCATCTCGGGTCGGGCGCTGGCGCAGGCGGCGTGCTCCGGTTTGCACAGGGTGCATGCTGCGCGCCCGTGGGCAAGCCCCAGCCGTACCCGCTCCGGGCAATGGTTCAGCAGCATCACACGCTCGCGGCCATAGACGCGCAGCAAGCTGGGAAAATGCTGCAGTTGCAGCGCATCCAGCTCCTCACGGGAAAGCTCCGGCCATAGCGTGCAAAACGCAACGCCATGCCGCAGCAGCTCCAGCGCCGCCTGCCGGTTGGTGATGGGTACGCCATCCCCCAGCGCTACGGGCAGTGGAATGGAAAAGCCCAGCTGCCCAACGCTGCCCAGCACCACCCCGCCCAGCGGGCGCGGCGGCGCAGCCAGCAACGGCCGCAACGCGCCAAAAGCCGCATCGCTCAGCTGCGGCGGCAGGCACACCCACGCACCCGCAGGCAGCTGCGCAAGCTCCGGCGCAAGCGCGGCGGGGCGCAAATCCTTGGGCGTATACAAAAGTAGGTTCGCGCCTGCCGCTGTAAAATCCTGCCCACAAGCCGCCTGGCTAAAGGCCACAGCCACAGTGTTCACAAACGGTTCACACAGCGCAGTGCATGCTGCGGGCGCCGGTGCGGCGTGGAGCGATCCCTCTCTGTGCGCCAAAGCCGCTATACCTGGGCTGGCTTGCGCCGCCGCCCACGCAAGGCGTGCCGTTTCCTTTGCCTTGCCATAAAATGCAGTGCAGCGCGCTGTGAGCAGCGCCGCCAGCGCATCGCGCCGCAATGCGTTCAATGCAGACACAGGAGCAAACGCCGCATCCGTCTTGACCTGCGGCTCCGCCTGCAGCTGGAAAGGCGTATCCCCCAGCTTGCCAAGCTGGCGGGCGATGGCTTCCCGGGTCAAAGCGTGTGTGAGCGGCGTTTGTGCCGCATCTCCGGAAACGCTCACTGTGCTGATGCCATCCGTGGCCGTCAAGCGGATCGGCTCGCCCGCGCACACCGTGGCGGTGAGCCACAGGGGGATAGCTGGCTCCGTGAGCGCCTGCGCAGCCTGAAGCTGCAAGGCATCGGCTGTGCGGTACAGTGCATCGCCCGCGCGCACTGTTTCCCCCGGGCGCAGTCGCAGGGTGGCTTGCATGGCCTGCGGATGCCCGGCATAGCGCAGCTCCACATCCGCAGCGCCCTGCACACGCAGGCTGTCGCCATCATTCAAGGTGCGCTGTAGGGCGGCCGTTGCCAGCCCGCGCTGCACGGAGAGGATCTTGCCGATGGCAAGGCCGCCGTGCCCCACGCGCTCGGTCGCGCACAAATCGGCGTCCTCCTGCCCCATCAGATGCCCTTCCGTGAACCCGCCGCGGTGGAAGATTTGCAGCAGCGCTTCGCGCTCCTGCAAATCCATCGGTCGGAAGCGCCCTGCGGCCAGGGCGTCCAGCGCTGCGCGGTAGTGCTGGGTGACCACCGCCACATACTCCGGACGCTTCAGGCGGCCTTCGATCTTCAAGGATGTTACGCCGGCCGCCTGCAGCTCCGGCAGGCGATCCCGCAGACACTGATCTTTCATGGACAACAGCGCGGAGGTCTGATCCGCCAGCGTCACAGCCTGCCTGCACGGCTGGGCACAGCGCCCGCGGTTGCCGCTGCGCCCTCCCGCCATGCTGGACAAAAGGCATTGACCGCTCACGCTGGCACATAGCGCGCCATGCACAAAGACTTCCGTCTGCATACCCGTTTTGGCGATGGCAGCCGCCTGCGCCAGCGTGCACTCCCGTGCCAGCACCACGCGACTCACCCCCTGCTCGGCGGCAAAGCGCGCGCCTGCAGCCGTGTGCAGCGCCATTTGCGTGCTGGCATGCAAAGCAAGACCCGGGAACGCATCCCGCGCCATGCGCAAAACACCCATGTCCTGTACGATCACCGCATCGGCACGGGCTTCATATATGGCGCTCAACGCGGCAAACAGCCGCTCAAGCTCGTTTTCTTTCACAAGGGTGTTGACGGTCACATACACACGCACATGATAGCGGTGCGCATAATCGATGGCGCTTGCAAGCGCCTCCGCATCAAAATTGGCAGCGGCGGCCCGTGCGCCAAAGCTGGCATAGCCTAAATAGACGGCATCCGCCCCGGCGCAGACTGCCGCGCGCAGCGCCGCCTCATCGCCTGCAGGGGCAAGCAGTTCCATGGTTTCCTGTTGCATCTTTTACGCTGCGCGGCCATGCCGCACCCTTCCCCCGAGGCAAGCGCAAGGTTGGTTTTCACCCTGCGGCGCACGCGCGCGTCCGGGATGCGGCGGAGAAACCCGCCGCATCCCAAGACAGCGCTTTGTTTACAGCTGGTCGAACGGATACACCTGCCCGTTGGTTTCCACCCGAATGGACTGGATCACCTGCGGTACGGTGGGGCGGTCATTCCGGTCGGTCGGCACGCTTACGATCGCCTCGGCAACATCCATGCCAGCAAGCACCTTGCCAAAGGCGGCATAGGCGCCGTCCAGGTGGGGGCTATCGCTGGTCATCACAAAAAACTGGGATCCGGCGCTGTCCTTCATCATACTGCGCGCCATGCTCAGCACGCCCACTGTGTGCTTGATGGGGTTTGGCACACCGTTTTGGGCAAACTCACCCTTGATATGGTAGCCCGGGCCACCGGTGCCCTGCCCCTTGGGGCACCCGCCCTGGATCATAAACCTAGGGATGCAACGGTGGAAGATGAGCCCATCATAAAAGCCACTGTTAGCCAGTGCAATGAAATTGCCCACCGACTGGGGCGCGATATCCGGGTACAGCTCGCCCTGGAGGACGCCGCCGTTTTGCATTGTGATTTCAAACGTAGGGTTCTGCAAAAAGATCATCCTTTCTGTGGTTCAGCCAAACGCGTTGCATTGCTGTGCACCATAACGGAAGTATTATAGCAGAATCCGCCGAACATGCAAGCCTTGGCGCGTCTGCGGCGTTACGGGAAAGGTTTTTCATAGATCGCATCAATTCCGGAAACCATTATCAGCTTGAAAGCCCGCGGGGCTTTTGTTACAATACCCACAGGCTTTCTCTTTCAGTGTAGGGCGTTCCCACAGGCGCAGAAGGGAGACTCCATGAGCGAACAACGCTTTGTGCTCATTTTGGACGATGCGGCACGGTTCCCTACCGCGGCACCCTTTGCGCCGGACTATACCGTTGTTCGCATGGCAAGCGAGGCAGATGCACTTGCCTTTCTTGATGAGCACCCTGATACCGCCATCGTGATCATCAACCTGGAAGCATCCATTGAACGTTCCATCGCGCTTTTGCAGGCCATCCGCAGCCGAGAAAGCGCCGGGCAGCACATCGTCGTGGGGCTTGGCTTGGATCGCGGCGATTTGCCGCACATCGTGCAAGCGTGCGAAGCCGGTGCGGATGAACTGATCATCCGCCCTATGTTGCCTTCCGTAGTGCAAATACAGCTTGGCAAGCTCATTCGCCTGCATAACGTCTGCACAGCCAGCACCGAGCGGCGTCGCGCTTTGCAGCTGCATACCATGATCGACAGCGTGGGCACGGGCGTGGGCTTGTTTTCCTTTGTAAATGAAAAAGTGAATGCGCTGTATATCAACGCGGCGTTTGCCGCGGGGGTTGAACTGTTGCTGGGGGAGGCGTGCAGCTGCGACTGCGACCTGCTGGCTCACCTGCCCCAACCGGAGTCCGACGCCATTTTGAATGCCATACACCGCAACCTGCGCAGCGGCGTGCCGATCGACATCCCCCTGCAAATGCAGCATGAGCAGCGTTTGGTCGCGCTACGCCTTCGTGCGTTACCCATCCATTACGAAGGGCACGAGTCGCCTGTTTTCCTGGCCAACCTGACCGATGTGACCCCCCAGCGCCTGGCTGAGGATGCATTGCAGGAAAGCAACCTGAAGCTGAATTCCCTCATGAATGCGGTGCCCGGCGGCATTGCAGTGTATGAGGTCGCGGCCGGCGTACCGCGGCTGGTCTATTACAACTCGGTACTGCGCAACATGTGCGGCTATACCGCCGAGGAGTATGACCGAATCATGGAGCTGGATTTTCACCAGCTGCTTGACCCCCGCGACCATGCGCTGATCGACCGGATCATTGCCAAATACGAAAAGCAGCCGCAGGCCATCGACGAGTCGCTGCGCATCATTACCAAAGAAGGTTTCATCCGTTGGATGCGCATGTCCGTATCCCCCATAGGTCAGGGGAAGCTTTGCTGTGCGGTGTTTATTGATGTGTCGCGTGAAAAGGAAAACGAGCTGCGCACCGAGCAGATGCTCAGTGAGCTGTATTTCCGTACCGAGCATGACGCGCTCACAGGCATCACCAACCGGGAAGCGTTTTACCAGCGCACTGCGGAGCTGCTGCGCAGGGCGCGGGATACCTCCTTTGTGATTCTGGTGATGGATATTGACCGCTTTAAGGTCATCAATGACCTCTTTGGCAAGGAAGTGGGCGACCGGGTACTCATCGCCATCGCCAAAGGGCTGGAGCGCACGCTGCGCAACATCGGCACCTGCGCGCGCATGGAGGCCGATCACTTTGTTGCCTGCTTCCCGCTCAAATATCTGGATATGGACCGTATCGTGCGCCTGATGGACCATGCGCTCAAGCGGCAAAATATCGATTACCACATCCGCATGTCCTTTGGCATTTACCAGGTGCGCAACATCAACGTTCCGGTGCACCATATGTGCGACCGCGCCATGATGGCGCTCAAAACCGTCAAGGGCAACGCCGTGCGCCGGTATGCGGTGTATGACGATCACCTGCGCCAATCCCTCCTGGATGAAAACGCCATCCTGGAGGATATGGAGGAGGCGCTGGCCGAGCGTCAGTTTGAGATCTATCTGCAGCCGATTTTTAACGCCGGCAACCAGCATCCGGTGAGCGCGGAGGTGCTGGTGCGCTGGCGGCACCCTGTCAAAGGGCTCCTCTCCCCCAGCACCTTCGTCCCGCTCTTTGAGCGCAACGGCTTTATTGCAAAGCTGGATCACTATGTATGGGAGCGCGCGTGCGAGCTGCTGGCCATCTGGAAAACGCAGGACTATTCGCTGCCCGTATCGGTCAACATCAGCCGGGTGGATCTGTACAACCCCAACCTGTGCGCCTTGCTGCTGGAGCTGCTTCAAAAGCATGGCCTGAGCCCTGCGCAGCTCCGGCTGGAGATAACCGAAAGCGCCTACGCCGAGGATCTGGCTGTAAGCATAGACCGTTTGCGCTCGGCAGGCTTTGCCATCCTGATGGACGATTTTGGCAGCGGCTACAGCAGCCTGAATGTGCTGATGGATATGCCTGTGGATGCGCTCAAGCTGGACATGCGCTTTCTGGCTAAACTAAACACAAACCCCCGCGCCGCCAGCATCCTGACCAGCGTGGTGCGCATGGCCAAATGGCTGCACATGCCAGTGATTGCCGAGGGTGTGGAAACATGGGATCAGCTCAGCTTTTTGCGCTCCATCGGCTGCGATCATGTGCAGGGTTACCTGTTTGCCCGCCCCATGACCACCGCGGAGTATGCCGCACAGTACATCGCCGGGGGCGATGTTCCAGTGGATCCGGATCTGCCCATCCTGCGCGGCACGGTGGATCTCTCCTGCCTGTGGGATGGAAGCCCGCAGGCGGACGCGCTGTTCAACGGCATGATCGGCGGCATGGGAATTTATGAGCTGGTCGGTGAAACGCTGGAGGTGCGCCGGGTCAACGATGGGTATTACGAGCTGTTTGGCTGCACGCCGCAGCAGGTGTTTGAGGGCGCGCAGGAAGCGCTGCTCACCATCCACCCGGACGACCGCCCAAGGCTGCTGGCAGTGTGCCGCAATGCAGCGGCTTCCGGCAGGGTCGAGCGGCTCACCTGCCGGCACATCCATGTGCGCGATGGCAATCCCACCTGGCTGGAAGCCCGGCTGCGCCACCTTGGCAAAGCCGGCGCCAATGACGTATTCTGCTTTACTTTTACGGATGTTACGGAGCAAAAGGAGTTTGAGCAGTCCCGCGCGCTCAGCACCTATGCGATGGTGCTGCGCAGCGTTTACAACGGGCTGTATGAAATGAACCTGACGCGGCGCACTATGCGTTCGGTCTATACCATGGGCTGCCTTCCGTCCGCCCAGCCGGAGGAACAGCCGCTTGCCACCCTGCAAACCATGCTGAGCCGTATGCTCGCCGCGCCGGATACGGAGCTGGAAAGCCTGATCTTTACAGACGGGTATCTGCGCCAGCTCATGCGTGAGGCGGCCGGCGGTTATTACCTGACCGAGCGCCAAGTCAATCTGGGGCCGCATCGGGATCACTGGGCGTCCTTCACCTTCATCCGCCTGCCGCAAAGCGATACCGCCGACGAGGCTTATCTGCTGTGCATCGCGGATGTGAATGCGCGCAAGCATGCCGATGATCTGGTCAAGGAAAACCTGTGGCTGCAGCGCAAGCAGCAGGAGTTCTCGCGCTACCAGACCATGATGGAGCACCTTGGCACAGCCCTGGTGGAGCTGGATGTGCAGACGAACGAAATCAGCATTTCCAGCGGCTTCAAACGCTATGCCATCAGCGGGTTTGATTTTCAGGGGCTCACCTCCTACAAAGATCTGGAGCCGTACTTTTACCTTCCAGATCTGAGCGTGTTCCGCATGTTCGTCTACAATCTGCTGGATCACGGCAGCGCGGCTGTGACCTTGCGCATGCTCGATCAAGACGGACGGCCGATGTGGTGCCGCATCCTCACCACGCTGATCGCGGACGATAGCGGCCGAGTGCAGCGGGTGGTTTCCGCCATTAACGAAATCGACGAGCAAATGAAGGTGCGCGAAGGATACCTGGACGAGCAGACGCGGTTTCAGGCTTTTTCGGATAATTTCATGGTGGGGCTGGGCGTGTTTGAAATCCATGGCACGACCCAGCGTATCCTCTACCTGAGCGGCGGCTACCGCCAAATGGTGGGTTATGGCGAGGATGAGCCGCTCTATGATGCAACGCATTCGTTTGTCGGCGTGCACCCGGAGGATCTGCCCCGCTTCCGCGAATCGTCTCAGGCGCTCCTGGATACCCAGCAACCCTATACGATCGAGTACCGGGTTTTCCACAAGGATGGCCGCGTGCTTTGGATGCGCTCCCATAATGTGCTGTTCCCCAGCAGCGCCACGGGTCCCGCGCGCATCTACTCCGTGATTCAGGACATCACCGAGCTCAAGCGGTTGCAGGCGCAGGCACTGCAAAAACTGGAAGGCCTGCCCTTGGCTGCGGGCGTGTATGCGCTGGAGTCGGCTCAGCCTTCCATCCTGCTGGAAAACCGCTTGATGGCGGCATGGAAGCCGCCAGCGGCTGATGCCCAGACGCCGGCGATCGGCATGGATCAGGTGCTGCGGCTGCGTGACTGCGCCCTGGCAGGGCAATGTGCACTGGATGTGCCGATTACGCTGCGCGCATCCGACGGCCTGCCGGCGCAAATGCGCATGCTGGTCAATGTAACGCGCGGCGATGTGGGTCTGCAGGCGTTTTGCACGCTCATCCCGGCCACCCAGATGGACTGACCGGGGTTGCGCCTGCCGGCGCAGCCCCGTTTCTGTTTCTTTTTCGCCAGCGTAGGACGCAATACCGTTTGGCAGCGCAGGATGCTTGACGCACAGCAGTTGTGTCGGTATGATAATCCTATATATTCCGCCCGGCCGGATATGCCCGCGTGCGATCGATGGCATGCGCATGCCCATTCGGCGCAGGAAGGAGTCGCCTATGCTCAACCCACGGTTGCTGGTGGTGCTCAGCGCCTTGCCCGATGCGGATGCCGCGCTGGACGCGGTGCTCACCGCCTTATCGGCGGCCAAGCGCCCCTATGGGCTCCGTTTTGCATTGCCCGCGCGCTTTCAGGACGCTTTGGAAAACGCCTTGCATGCGACGGGCGCGCTGGGCGTGGGCGACCTGAAATATTACGATGAGGCGCAAGGACTAGCCGCCCTGCGGCCCCTGCTCACGGACGAGACGCATTTCCTGCACCTGCGCGGGGCGTATGGCTTTGCTGATGGTTGGGATGCCTTGCTCCATCGCAGGTTTGCCCGGCTGCGTGCCCCGCGTGCACTCCTGACCGCGATGATCCAGGGCGAAGGTGGCGTTGCCCAGGCATACCTCCCGGCGGTGGCAGGCTTCGCCGGGGAAGGCGCGGTGCGCTTGGGCGCTGGGATCGCGGTGGTTTCCTCTGCCATGCCCGTCAAGACCCTGCTGGTGAACCCTGCATGCCTGTTTGCGCGGGTCACTTTTTTGCAGGCACCGTCAACCGCGCTGGATACGCTGTCTGTCACCGCCTACGCCTTGGAACTGCCTGCCTATACGCTGGACTGCGCCCCGTTTTGGCCTTTGTCCCACAAGCAGCGCGCCCCGGTGCTGGTCAGCCCGGGGCCGGAGGTGCTGCCGCCGACCGTCATCGCCCGCTTTGAGCAGCTGGCGGGCATTTCCTTTGCACAGCAAACCGCTACGGTGCGGGCAAGCCACGGGCTTTTTCAGGTGGAGGACGGCTACCCACAGCGGCTGGCGTGGCGGCTTTGGCTGCCCCACCAAATCAGCGCCCTGCTGCACCGTCCCGACCCGCCGCAGCCGCTGGTGGTCACAGCCTTCATCGATCAGCCGGAGGCGCTCAAGCCCCCACAAAGCTATTTGATCCGCTTTGCCTACCTGATGGCGCTCAAACACCTTCCCCTGACGCTGTACGCGGGCGGCGCGATGGAGCGGCAGCTGCGCTCGCGCTTCCCAAACACGCTGGCCTATCCGGACAATTCATTGCTGCCGCGCTCGCTGCTGTCCGAAGGCATGACCCCCATGCAACTGATGCGGCGCAGCAAGCTGCTGCTGTTGCAGCGCACCCTTCGCGCCTACCCGAGCTTCAGCCATGTGATGTGGCTGGATATCGATGCCCTGCCGCACCCGATCTGCCCGCAGGCCATGCCATCCTTCGCCCATTTGATGGATGATCGGGTGCACATCGCCTGGGTGGATGGCGAGCCGGATGCCTCAGCCATCATAGTGCCCAAGGAGAAGCTGCTCCTGCTGGTGCGGGAGGTGCAGGCAGCCACGCAGTTCACCGCCGCTGCGCATGGCAGTTTTGCGGAGCGCGAGCTGCTGCGCCATCTGGTGGCCAAGTACCCCGACGTATTCACGTTGCACCCCTTGCCCAAGCGGGAACTGCTCTTTTTGACCTGCTTTGACCCGGCACTGCGTAGCGCGCCGCTGAACGCCTTGCTGGCCGCACCGGGCAAACCCATCCGCGTGCCCCCCACAACCATGCCCTCAAAGGAGAAGGATGCCGATGTCTGAAGCCTGTCCGTCCGCCGCCGAGCACAACCACCCGGTTTCCTACAGCCGCGCCGAGCAGGTGCACATCATCATGCCTGCGGATTGCAACCAGGGTTTTCGCCTGTTTGGCGGCAAGCTGATGGAATGGGTGGATGTCGTGGCTGCCGTGGTCGCGCGCCGCCACAGCGCCTGTGAGGTGACCACCGCTGCCATAGACCGCCTGGAGTTTCTGGCGCCTGTGAAGCTTAACGATATCGTGGTGCTGCAGGGGCGGCTTGTCTATGTGGGCAAAACCAGCATGCTGGTTTGCGTGGATACCTACGTGGAAGATGCCGCGTGCCGGGAGATCACCCGCCAGCACGTGAACCGCGCCTACCTGACAATGGTCGCGCTGGATGCGGAGCGCAAACCCACGCCTGTGCCCGCACTTCGGCTGGAAACTGCGGCTGAGGAGGCAGACTACGCTTTAGGCAAAGCACGCAAGGCAGCCAGCCGCCACATTC
>LVAR01000022.1:15154-31768 GCA_001604115.1 Clostridiales bacterium Firm_12
CGGCAGGCTTGCCCTGGCAATGCAACGCAAGGGAGGCATATGGATGGATCTTGCAAGGTTGGTACCGGCAACCCCGGTGGATCGCCAGATTATCTGGCCATTATGGCATGCCTGCGCACAGGACCCCCAAACCCGCTGGAACAGCGCCTACCCGACTGAGGCGATCCTGGATGCGGATCTGGAGAGTGGCTGCCTGTATGCCCTGCGCTACCGGCACATGGTCACCGGCAGTGTGACCATACAACCCGCCGATCCATTGCAGGGGCTCGGATATCCCTTTGCGCCGTGCGTCCATCCCGCCTCGCTCACACGCCTGTGCATCCAGCCTGCGCTGTGGCGGCAGGGGCTTGGCAGCGATCTTTTGTCGCTTTCCGAGCAGCAGGCCATGGCCGCCGGCGCGGATGCGCTGCACTTGCTCTGCGATGCGGAAAACACGGCGGGGCTTGCGCTTTTCTTGCGTGCAGGCTATGTGCGCGTGTGCCGTACCGTACGTTCCGGAGATGTTTTGACTGTGCTGGAAAAAAGCCTGACCCCCTGAAAACGCTTTGACAGGGAGGGACGCAGATGGTATAATGCACGGCAGAAAACCAAACTCAAGTAAGGGGGAACCGTACCGTGGATTTTTTGGCTCTGCTCAAAGAGCTGTTCTCCGGCGTTGTCTATATGGGCACAGCGGAGGGCTTGAAGACCCTGATCATGTTTGCGATTTCCGGTGTGCTCATCTATCTGGCCATCAAAAAGGATTACGAACCCGCGTTGCTTCTGCCCATCGGTTTTGGCGCCATCCTGGCTAACCTGCCGCCCGTCATTGACGCGGTCACCGGAAACCCCGCCGCCAGCGTGCTGGGCTCGGAGGGTTTTCTGACGGTGCTCTTCAATTCCGGCATCAAAAATGAGCTTTTCCCGATCCTGATCTTCATTGCCGTCGGGGCGATGATCGACTTTTCTCCCCTGCTCAAGGATCCTTCGATGATTTTCTTTGGCGCGGCGGCACAGTTTGGCATTTTTGCCACGTTCCTGCTTGCCATGTTCTTGATCCCCAATGTGCTGCCCAATGTGGCTGCCATGGCGGACGGCCCCGAAAAGCAGAGCCTGATCCTGCGGCTGGCATCGGCCATCGGCATCATCGGCGCGGCGGATGGGCCCACTACGCTGTATGTGGCAAACCACTTCAAGCTCACAGAGTACATGGCGCCCATTTCCGTGGCCGCCTACAGCTATATGTCGCTGGTACCGGTCATTCAGCCCCCGGTGATCCGCGCGCTCACCACCAAGAAAGAGCGCATGATCCGCATGACCTACAATGAGCAGCGCGCGCCGCGTGTGGCGCTCATCCTGTTCCCCATCATCGTCACAGCGCTGGCAGGCATCATCGTGCCTATGAGCGCGCCGCTGGTGGGCAGCCTGATGTTTGGTAACCTGCTGCGCGAGTGCGGCGTGCTGGAGCGCCTGAGCAAAACAGCACAAAACGAGCTGGCAAACCTGGTGACCATCTTGCTGGGTCTGACCATCGGCTCCACCATGGTGGCGGTAAACTTCCTGCGTTGGGACACCCTGCTCATCATGGGTCTGGGCTTGCTGGCCTTCGTGTTTGACACCGCCGGCGGCGTACTGTTTGGCAAGTTCCTCAACCTGTTCCGTAAAAACAAGATCAACCCCATGATCGGCGCTGCCGGCATCTCCGCGTTCCCCATGAGCGCGCGCGTGATCCAGAAGATGGCCAAGGCGGAAGATCCCTACAACTTCATCCTGATGCAGTCCATCAGCGCCAACGTGTCCGGCCAGCTCGGTTCCATTGTGGCAGGCGGTCTGGTGATCACGCTGGTTGGCATGATGATCGGCTGGTAAGCTTTACGCAGTAGAAAGAAGGATTACGATATGTTTGGCGCATGGCTATCCCTGACGGCCGAAGCGGCCGTCGCCACAGCGGCAACTGCCGCCAACACCGGGCTCCTGTCCCTCTCCATCCCCATGAAAGGGCTGCTGACCACGCTGTTTGGCCTGTTGGGCGTGTTTCTGGTGCTGCTGCTCTTCTTCGTTTCCATCAAGCTGATGCAGCGCATTGGTGTCAAGAAAGAAACCCAGGATGAATGACCTGTTTGGCTATACCGAAGCGGAGCGTACCGCCATCACCGCCGAACTGTCCAAGCGGCGATGGATCTGCTATGCTCCGGCGGCGCTGCTCCTGCTCGCGGCCATCATGACCTTTGTGGGGTTTCGCTTGCGCCGCGATGTGAGCGGCTGGGTATGGTCAGGGCTGCTGACGGTGTTGTCCGGGAGTTACCTGCTGTTTTTTCAGGAGGTGTATGTGCGCCCTGCCAAGCTCATGCAGCGCCACATCCGCTACATGCTGGACGGCCCCTTCCGTACGGCGGAAGGCACAGTGAGCGCACTGGAGCTGGAACCCAAGGATAAGGACGGCCTGGACTGTTACCGCCTTTCCCTGAACGTAGGGCAGGCGGGCGACCCCAACGATGAGCGGCTCTTCTATGTGGATTCGCTCAAAGGCGCCCCCGCCATTGCGGTAGGCATGCGCGTGCGGGTGCACAGCAACGACCGTATGGTCGCCAGGCTGGAGGGCGTCCCAAAGGAGCACTGAACATGGAACAAAAACCGCCTGTCCTGGTACTGGTGACTCTGCAGCGCGCCTGCGCAAGGCTCATACGCCGCGGCGCGGATCTTGCGCTACGGCAGCATAGCCCGCTGCATGTGCTGCATGTGGTCACCAAGGGCACGGTCGGCACAGTACCCCACAACCTGGATGCCCAGACACTGGACTACCTCTATGCGCTGTCCGGCGAGGCCGGCGCTGAGATGACCGTGCTCAGTGCGGATGTTGCGCCCACGGCGATGGCGGAGTTTGCCAGCCATTGCGGGGCAAAGCACATCATCATGGGCGGCGGGGAACATGCGGCCGGCATTGCGGAAACGCTTGCCCAACTGCTGCCGGGCGTACAGGTGATGATCACCGATGAGGAAGCATGACCCATCCGGGGCGGGCGCAGCTGCGACCCGCCCCTTTGCTTTACGCATCGCGCCGAACCGAGTATACTGTAAGGGTACGCCCGGGCACGGCCATTCGCAGCGCAAGTCTTTTGATTGCTGTTGAATTACGGCGGACGGTACCGGGCAAGGCACCATGACAAAGGAGTGGATTTTCCATGATCGATTTTGTATTTCAAAACCCGGCCAAAATAATCTTTGGGCGCGATGCGCTGCATCATCTGGGGGCAGAAGTGCTGCGTTACGGCAAGCGCGTGCTGCTGGTGTATGGCGGCGGCAGTGTAAAGCGCAGCGGCCTGTTCGATCAGGTGATGGCCATCCTCGCCGGGGGAGGTGTGGCCGTGTGGGAACTGGGCGGCATTGTGCCTAACCCTAGGCTTTCACGTGTGTATGAGGGCATCGATATTTGCCGAAAGGCCAAAATTGACCTGGTGCTGGCGCTTGGCGGCGGCAGCGCCATCGATACCGCCAAGGGCATCGCCAATGGCGTGCCTTATGATGGGGATGTGTGGGATTTTTACAGTGCCAAGGCAACGCCCAAGGCAGTGCTGCCGCTGGGCACCATCCTGACCATTCCGGCAGCGGGGAGCGAAATGAGCTATTCTTCCGTGATCACAAACGAAGATGGTATGCTCAAGCGCGGCTATAACTCCGTGACCAACGTGCCCGCCTTCTCCCTGCTCAACCCGGAGTGGACTTTCACGCTGCCGCCTTACCAGACAGCATGCGGCTGTGTGGATATCATGGCGCACATGATGGAGCGCTATTTTACGCTTGTGGAGCATGTGGAGCTGACCGACCGGCTTATTGCCGCAGGCATCCGGACCGTGCTGAACAACGCCCCCAAGGTAATGGCCAAGCCGGACGATTACGATGCCCGCGCCGAGCTGATGTGGACGGGCGCGCTGGCACACAATACGCTGCTGCATACCGGCCGCATCGGCGATTGGGGCAGCCATAAGGTAGAACATGAGCTGAGCGCCAGTTTTGACATCGCGCACGGTGCGGGTCTGGCGATTGTTTTCCCAGCCTGGATGAAATACGCCGTGATGCAGCACCCCAAAAAAATCGCACAGTTCGCGGTGGATGTGATGGACGTGCCAACGGACTTTGGCAATGATACGGACACGGCGCTGGAAGGGATACGTCGGCTGGAGGTCTTTTACCGCTCGCTGGGCATGCCGACCCGCCTTGCAGATGTTGGTCTGGAAAATGCCGATTATGCCGCATTGGCCAATCGCGCTCTGCCAAACGAGGAAGCCACCGTGGGCGAATACATCAAACTGACCCGCAAGGATTTTGTGGCCATCTACGAGCTCGCAAAATAAACACCATCGCCCCCCCCGCCGCAGCGGAGCCGGGTCAAGGGCGAAAGCCCTTGCGGGGCTTGGGGCAGCGCCCCAAAGCCTGGTGCCGCAGCACCCATGCCATAGCAAGCGCTCAGCCCGAAGGGTTGCTGCGAGCGGCGTTACACGCTGCTGCATCCAGCCCAGATATCATAAATCGACCCCTGCCAAACCAGCGGGGGTCGTTTTTGTATGCTGTTGGAACTGTACCGCGACGCCTGGCGGCTACTGGGCTGTGCGGCGGTCACGCAGTTGAACCGCCTATGCAGCCGGCAACACCGTCGGCTCCGGCATGCCATCCGGCGTTTCGGTGGGCTGGGAAAGCCGGTCATCCCGGATCACTTGGATTTCACAGGTCACGCCCTCTGCGCTCCGCTCGGCAATGCTTTTGAATAGACTTTCCATATTTTTGACGGCAGCCTGCCATGCCGCGTCCAGGTACTTCTGGTTGTGGGACGCTTCTGCGGTCAGTTTATCTTCGATCTGGTTCTTGATCTCCGCATAGCGTTCCGGCGTCAGGGGATAGAGCAGGTCATATTTCTGCACGGCGCTTTCATCCACGGTCAGCTTGGCATACTTCGCCACCGGAGAAGGCAGGCGCACCGTGATCGTATCCCCGATATCATTGACATGCACATCGGCAAGGCTCAAATCCACCGTGAAGCTCAAGGCATATGTGTAAGGGATGAGCACTTCCTGCACCTTCCCGATCAGCCAAGCGTTTTGCTGCACGGTTTCCTGCCCTGTGAGCTTGACTTCGTTCACAACCAGCTCGTTTTTCTCCTTGAGTTCCTCGCCAAAGCGCTCGCTGATCCAGGTGGTGTTGCCGTTGCCAAAAAAGCGCCGGTACAAATTGGGGCCAAAGCGCACCGCCACAAAGGCAATCGCCAGACACACCACCACCAAAAACAGCGCGCGGAAAAAGCGGCGTATGCCATGCCTGCGCTTGCGCGGCCTTGGCTCATCATACTTTGCATTGGGGGGGTAACCATTCATATCCACAGCCCTCCAGTCGGCTCATGTCACAGCATCCACTTGTCGATCTCCACAAAAAAGCTCACCAGCAGCAGAATCAGCCCAAACAGGGTGGCCACTGCACCGGCGATCATCAAATACCCACGGAAAACACGGCCTGCTCTGCCCGTATGTTTGCGGCGCTGTTTGGGGGGTTCGGGCTCCATACCGGGGTAGTTCGGGTTGGGCTGCCTTTGCATACACCTGTGCCTCCTTGGTTGCACTTTCCCAAAAACAGTATACGATAAAAACCGTCAAATTTCCAGCCCCTTTTCCAGCTATGGGCAGTGTCCTGCCTTACAGGATTTTGCAATGGGCAGGCTCGTTGACTCTTGAACTTTTAACTGGAAATTGTTATACTGTGGATGTTTAGCAAATGATGGGGCCACCCGCGGCCTCCAGCGAGGAGCTTCTATGTCGGATCAGATCCATATCCGCATGTTTGGCGGTTTCAGTATTTTTGTGAACAATGAGTGCTTTGACCAGGTGATCGCAAAATCCAAGAAGGGCATGTCCCTGCTGCAATACCTCATCCTCAAGGAGGATGCGGTCATCTTGAATTATAAGCTCATCGAGGTGCTGTGGCCCAACGAGGAAAGCACCAACCCGGAAAACGCGCTCAAGACGCTCATCAGCCGTTTCCGCGCCATCCTCAACACCTGCAGCGAGGGGCTGGGCAATTGCATCGCGGCCAGCCGCGGCGGCTACCGCTTCCAACTGCTGCCCAATATGACGGTGGATATGTTTGAGTTTGAGCACCTGGCCGACCGGCTGGAAGGCTGTGCGGAGCTCACCGAAGAAACCAACGCTCTGTTTCAAAAAGTGCTCACCCTCTATACGGGGGATTTGCTTGCCGGCAACGATCAGGATGATTGGGCCATCAGCCGCAGCGTGAACCTGCACAGCCAGTATATCAAAATCGTATATGCCTACCTGTCTTTGCTCAAGAAGGCGGAGCGGTATGAGGAGATCATCCAGAACTGCCGTTTTGCGCTGGAAACCGACCCCTTTGATGAGCGGCTGCATCTGGAGCTGATGCAGGCGCTGGTCAAAACCAGCCGCAATAACGAAGCGCTGATGCAGTACAAGCATGTGACCAATATGCACTTCCGCTACCTGGGCGTTAAGCCCCCGGAGGGCATCCAGGAGTTTTACAAGCAAATCATCCAGGCGGGCGATACGCTGGATATGAACATTGATACCATCCGCGATGAGCTGGCGGAGTTTGGCGATGTGCACGGTGCTTTTGAGTGTGAGTATGCCGTGTTCAGAGAAATCTACAATATGCAGATGCGCAACCTGGAACGCCTCGGCTCCAGCATGTACATCGCCATGATCATGATCACCAGCATGGACGGCGAACCCCTCTCCCCCCTGAAGCTGGACGATATCATGAAAGGGCTGAGCGAAGTGCTCAAGGCTCACCTGCGCAAGGGCGATACCATCACGCACTTCAGCCCCAGCCAGTATGCCCTGTTGCTGCCTACCGTCAACATGGACAGCGGGCGCATGGTCATGGAACGCATCAAGCGTTTCTTTTACCAAAAATTTCCCAATTCCAACGTTATGTTCAGCTACCGCATCGGCCCGCTGAGCTCCAACATGAGCACGATGAAACGCCAGATGGAGAGCGACCGCCAGAAAAGCATCGCACGCCTTAATGCCATGGAAAAAAGCGTCGCCCTGGCCATCGAAGAGGAATAAACATCCATGCGCTATGCCTGTTTCATCTTCCGCAATGCAGGGTAAGCTATGATCGTTCCCAAATGGAAGGAGGAAATGAAACCATGGCCGTTGTGAAACTCACGAAGGATAATTTTGATGCGGAGGCGCTGCAAAGCACCCAACCCGTGCTGGTTGATTTTTATGCTGATTGGTGTGGCCCCTGCAAAATGATCAGCCCCCTGGTGGAAGAACTCGCCGAAGAAAGCACCGCCTATAAAGTGGGCAAAGTGAACGTGGACGAATCGCCCGAAGTCGCCGCCCGCTACGGTGTCATGAGCATCCCCACCCTGATCGTTTTCAAAGATGGCAAAGTGGCCAATCAGGCTGTCGGCGCACGCGGCAAAGACGCGATCCGCCGTATGTTGGACTGATTTCAGGCGCCGCCGCGCAAAGAACCCAACACGAACCCCGACCGCAAGCTGGCGGCCGGGGTTTGTCGCATGCACCGCCTTTTTATCGGCATGTTGGCCGCATGCGGGTTGGCGTTGCCCGCCGCATCTGTTATAATACGAAATGAATCTAACGATATGATGGAGGCTGACCGCATGGAGTCGATCATTCATGACATGGCACTGGCGCCGCAGGGACGGCAGAAAATCGAATGGGTCAAGCGGCACATGGCGGTGCTCAGCGGCATCGCGGACACCTTTGCACAGGAGCAACCGTTTCGCGGGCTCAAGTTGGTCATGAGCATCCATCTGGAAGCCAAGACGGCCTACCTGGCGCAAGTGCTGCACCAGGGCGGCGCCGAGGTCTATGCCACCGGCAGCAACCCCCTGAGTACGCAGGATGATGTGTGCGCCGCGCTGGCCGAAAGCGGCGTGACGGTGTTTGCCCATCACGGCTGCACCCCAGAGCAGCTGCATGAGTACTGCTGCAAGGCGCTTTCCGTTGTGCCGGATGTGATCATTGATGATGGCGGCGATTTGGTGCACATCCTCCATGAGGAGCATCCCCAGTGGGCGGTGAACCTGCGCGGCGGCAATGAGGAAACCACCACCGGCATCATCCGCCTGCAATCGAGGCAACGTGCCGGGCAGCTTCATTTCCCGATGTTCAACATCAATGATGCGGATTGCAAGCACCTTTTTGACAACCGCTACGGTACCGGACAAAGCGTGTGGGACGGCGTGCTGCGCACCACCAACCTGGTCGTGAGCGGCGCAACCGTTGTCGTGGCGGGGTACGGCTGGTGCGGCAAGGGCGTTGCCATGCGCGCCAAAGGTCTGGGCGCCAAGGTGATCGTGACAGAGGTGGATCCGGTCAAGGCGATCGAAGCGTTTATGGACGGTTTTGAGGTCATGCCGATGGCGGATGCGGCTCCCTTGGGCGATTTTTTTGTGACCGTGACCGGTTGCCACGGCGTGATCACGCCGGAGCATATGCTGCGCATGAAGCAGGGCGCGGTGCTGTGCAACGGCGGCCACTTTGACGTAGAGGTGGATGTGGCTGGCCTGCGCGCCACTGCAGTGCATCGCTATGAGGCTCGCAAGAACATTGAAGCCTATGATTTGCCCAGCGGCCAAACCATCTATCTGCTGGCGGAGGGTCGCCTGGTGAACCTGGCCGCTGCCGACGGCCACCCTGCCGAAATCATGGACATGAGCTTTGCGCTCCAGGCGCTGTGCGCCCGTTACATGGCGGAGCATGGCCGGGCACTGCCGAAAGCCCTGCATGCCGTGCCCAAGGACATCGATCAGGGCGTGGCACTGCGCAAGTTGCATGCGCTGGGCGTACAGATTGACACCTTGACGGACGATCAGCGTACCTACCTGTTTGGTTGATGTACTGCAACATTGGTGTTGTATGGTGCGCAGCCCTCGCTCGGGCAGCGGGCACGGCAGCACCACAGCGGCGTGGATGGGAAGGGCGGCCTGCACGCAGGCCGCCCTTCCCGGCTCAGCCGTCCGGCGCATGCGTTGGCGCTCCCGTTTATTTTGCCCGTCCTAATGGCAGGCGCCCGTGGCTGCACCAGGCAGAATGCCGGCCTATCGGCGCAGGCGTGCAATCATCCTCTTTGCATAGTGTGATACTAGGATTTTTTTCTAGGTTTTTTGGCGCATGTCTTCGCCAGCGCAGGAGCGGAAAAGTCAAGCAAATCAATGGTTTCCGCTACCCATCGCTTCACACAGAGGGCATATGGCATGCTTTTGCCCCGCAAAAACCTGCCGCGGGGTGGTTGACAAGTCAAAACCAACTGTGGTATAGTGCAGCCACATCAGGGCGAAAACGCCAGCGAGGAGGAATCCTAATGCCAGAACACCGTGCCATGTCGATGTGCATGATGTGTGCGTGCGATTCCTGCTCGCGCTATTTGTGTTGCGTCGCTTGATGGTCAAAGGAGTCCACTAAGCCCGCCTCGCATTGCGCGAGGTGGGCTTTTTGCTGAATGTGAAGGAGTGTGAGCACACCTTGGAAATGTGTACCGACGAAACGTCCGCCATCCCCTGTACCGGGGAGGTGCACCCCCGGCCGCCGCAAATCGCCATTCGGGGGCTGACCAAAATCTACCCCATGGCCGATGGCGATGTGGTGGCGCTGGACAGCATTGACCTGAGCATTGACAAGGGCGATATCTACGGCATCATCGGCATGAGCGGCGCGGGCAAGAGCACGCTGATCCGCTGCCTGAACCGCCTGGACACACCCACCGCCGGGCAAGTGCTGGTGGATGGACAGGATGTGCTCACCATGCCGGCCCCGCAGCTGCGTGCCATGCGGCGGCGCATGGCGATGATCTTCCAGCAGTTCAACCTCCTTTCCCAAAAGACGGTTGCCCGCAATGTGCGCTACCCGCTGGAGATTGCCGGTGTCCCGCGCAAGCAGGCGGATGAGAAGGTGCGGCAGCTGCTCGCAGTGGTCGGCCTGTCCGATAAGGCCAAGGCATACCCGGGGCAGCTCAGCGGTGGGCAAAAGCAGCGCGTAGCCATTGCGCGGGCGCTGGCCAGCGATCCCACCATGCTGCTGTGCGATGAGGCAACCAGCGCGCTGGATCCCATGACTACGCAATCCATTTTGGAGTTGCTCCAGCAGATCAACCGGGAATTGGGCATTACGGTGGTGCTCATCACCCATGAAATGGCAGTCATCCGGCAAATCTGCAACAAGGTCGCCATCCTGGATGGGGGGCAATTGGCGGAGCAAGGCTCAGTGGACGATGTGTTTCTGCACACCAAGTCCCAGGCAGGCAGGCGGCTGTTCGGCATCCTGCCGGAAGAAACCGAGCCCCAGCCCTCCGCACCTGCGCTGCGCATTGTCTTTGACGGACAGGCAGCCGGGCAGCCAGTCATCAGCCGGGTCAGCCGTGAAACGGGCGTGGATGTGAACATCCTCTCCGCCAACATCCGGCCACTCAATGGCAAGGCGTATGGGCAGATGCTCATCGCCCGTCCCGAGGCGGAGGCAGAGCGTACCGTGCTGATGGAACAGCTTCGGCGCTACGGCCTGACTGTGGAGGAGGTGCTGCCCAATGGCCTTTGACAAGCTCTGGCCCTTGCTGCTGCAAGGCGCAGCGGATACCGTGTACATGACCCTGTGGGCAAGCCTGTTCTCCTACGCGCTTGGGCTGCCGCTGGGTGTGCTGCTGGTGGTCACGCGCCGCGGACACATCCTCCCCGCCCCCACGTTCAACACAGTGCTGGGCTGGGCCATCAACTTTCTGCGTTCCATTCCCTTCATCATCCTGCTGGCCATGCTGTTTCCCATCACCCGCGCAGTCATGGGACGCGCCATCGGCACACGCGCCATCATCTTTCCCCTGATCGTGAGCGCTTTCCCCTACATCGCGCGCATGGTGGAAGGCTCGCTGGACGAGATCGATCACGGTGTGCTGGAAGCGGCGCAATCCATGGGTTCCACCAACTGGCAAATCATCCGCAAAGTGCTCCTGCCCGAAGCCGTGCCATCGCTGATCAACGGCGCCGCCATCAGCGTGACCACCATCCTGGCCTATACGGCCATGGCCAGCGCGGCCGGCGGCGGAGGCCTGGGGGCGCTGGCCATCACCAAGGGCTACCAGCAGCAAAACATGGAGATCCTCTACGCTTCCAGCCTGGCGCTGGTGCTGCTGGTGCAGCTGATCACCGTTTCCGGCACCCGGTTTACCAAGTGGTTTGACCATCGCAAGAAGTAGACCATTCACAAATTGAAAGGGGCTTCCGTATGAAAAAATTGCTTTCGCTGATCCTGACCCTGGCACTGACCCTGACCGCTGCCTCCGCCTTGGCGAACGAAACCATCGTGATCGGCGCCACCCCCACCCCGCATGCCGAGATCCTGGAATTTATCAAGGACGATCTGGCTGCTTTGGGCTACGATCTGGACATCCAGATTTTTACCGAGTACCCCATTCCCAACCCTGCCACGGCCAGCGGCGATCTGGATGCGAATTATTTTCAGCACATCCCCTACCTGACCGCCTACAACAACAGCGTGGAAGATGCCCAGAAGCTGGCGGCCGTCATTCCGGTGCACTATGAGCCCTACGGCATCTACGCCGGCACCAAGACCGCCCTGGCGGATATCGCTGAGGGGGATTCCATTGCCGTGACCAATGACCCTTCCAACGAGACTCGTGCCCTGAACCTCTTGCAGGAAGCCGGCCTTATCAAACTGCCGGAGGGTGTGGATCTGCTCAACGACAGCCTGACCAAGCTGGACATCGTGGAAAATCCGCTGAATCTGGACATTGTGGAAGTGAACGCCGAGCTGCTTGCCTCTACCCGCCAGGATGTAAGCTTTGCAGTCATCAACGGCAACTTTGCTATCGGCGCAGGGCTTAAGCCCGCCGAGGATGCCCTGCTGCTGGAAGATGCCAGCGGCGAGGCCGGTAAAATCTACACCAACTATGTGGTCGTGCGTACTGCGGATGAGCAGGCTCCCTGGGTGGAGGCGCTGCGCACCGTCCTGAACAGCGACAAACTGCGTGACTTTATTCTGAACAACGAAGCCTACGCCAAGGGCGTGCTGCCCGTTTTCTAAACACAGGCAAGCCGGATGCGTGGATCACCGTTCCCGCACAACGCCGCATCCGCCCACGCAGTGCTGCTGCGCCTCAAACCCTTGCATGCGAAAGCGCTCCGGCGTAAGGCGCTTGCGGGTTCCGGACGCAAAGACGCGGTTGGGCAGGCTTACCCCTGTCCAACCGCGAAAGCGGCGTACCTTCCAGCCATGGATGCAGTAGGGATGCAAAGCGTTGTGCGCGGGCGCGGAGCACTAGCAAAGGCGTAGCAAGGCTATATCCCGCTATCAAGCTAATGCTATGGCGCAAACACCTGCCGGACTGAAACAGTCAAGCGAAGATTCGCATCGGCGCCAGGCGACGGAGCTGTCCGGCGCCTGGTGCATTCCTGTTATGCATGGCGATGCCTCCGGTTTTCCCCGCATACCGCAGCACGCACGCTAAAGCAACCGACGGGCTGCAAGGCAAGCCGGAGCGTCCCCCGCCACAATATGTTGTGGCGGGGATTTTGCGTGCGTAAGGCTATGGCTCTCCGCGCGGGCTTGCATGCAGGGTTCACCCATGCGCGTGGGTTCTTTCGCCGCATCGGGCGGCCACCGAAGGTTGCTATGCCGTACAGCCTACTCCTGGGTGAGCGTGCTGCGCGGAATGAAAGCGCGGCAGGGCTTGCCCTTATGGGTGGTTTGCACATACGCCCAATCTGCTCCCAGGAAAGCCAGCAATCGCACTTCGGAATCCTTGGGCAGCTCAAATAGTTTATTTTTCCCGTTGAGGGGATCATCCGTTGCGTTGGCTTTCTTGGTCAACTTCAGGGGGATATCCACCAAGGCCAGCTGCGCAACGGCCTCCGGGTTTGCCAGCGTGGTGTTCTCAATATAGCCGATACGCCCGCGGCTGCCATTGCCGATCTTGTAAGAAACAAGCACCCAATCCCCGCTCACGCCAAAAATCTGGACGGTTTCATCGGTGGTTACCTGTGCTTTGGCATCGCGGAAGCTCTTTTCATCCGGGGCGCTGTACACTTTCAGGGTCTGGCGCTTCTCAAAGCCGGCATCGCTCAGCACGGCCAGTGTAGGCGCGCTGGCGGCCGCCTGCTCGTAAGGCGAAAGCGTGGGCGTGGGCTCCGGCGTGGCGGTGGGCGTGGGGCTTGGCGTCGGGGTGGCAGTGGGCTCCGGCGTGGGCGTGGGCTCCGGCGTGGGCGATGCCGTCACAAAGGATTCCGCGGCAATGGGCGTTGCGCTTCGGTTGAGCACAAAACCAACCTGCCCCCCATCCTCCGCAACCAGGGTGAAGGCTGTGCCACCCACGCTCACGGTTCCGGTGAGCGCATCGCTGGCCAGCGTGCCATCCGTGAGCGTATAGGGCGTGACTTGAATGGTCAGCAGCTTCCCATCCGGCATAAACTGATAGTAAGTGCTGCCATCCGTCCCGATAGGTTTCCACAGTCCTTGGGTCAGGAAGGCGGCAATGTCCGCGTCATCTCCGGTCAGTGGCATGGGCGTAGGCGTAGCCACGGCCGCAGGTGGTAAGGTTTCCGCCGTCAAGGCCGCCGTGGGTTCGTCTGCCGCCGTAGGAAGAGGTTCGCTCACGTCCGGTTGGGTCTGCGCTTGCACGGGCAGGAGCGTGAGCGTATCAAAATCGCTGATTTCCGGCTCAAAACGCAGCAGAAGACCCATTTCTCCCGCATAGACCTGGGCGGCTTGATCCGCGCGCTCGGCCGTGTCCAAATGGAGCACGCCCCCCGTAACACGGTACGCGGTAAACAACGGCTCGCCGCCACTTGGCGCGCTCACCGTGCCATCCGCAAGGAAGCGGACGGTCTGTCCGTTTACCTGCCAATCACTGGCGGTCAGGCGCTCGGGCAGGCTGGCCGGATCCACCGGCACATCTAGCTGGCCGCCTGCCGGGGGAGCATCCGTGGCCGCGATGGGTTCCGCCACCGGGGTATCGGTCGGCTGCGAGGGCACCCCATGCATCACAGGTGCCTGGGTGAGTGTTAACTGCTCCCACGGGATATCCACCACGGTGGCCTTGGCGGACACGGTGCCCGCCGCATAAAGACAGCGAAACACCTTGCTGGAAACAAAATACGAGTTGGGGGCGGGCACCTGCGCCACATCCGTGACGATGGCAAGCCCCTGCTCCGATTGCTTGGCGAACACGGCCTCCCGGATCGCGGCATCCACCGCTTCACGCGGATCGTCAAACAGGTCATACACCGTCAGTTCGCGGCGGCTGTTCAGGTCGATCAGGCGATAGAAGAAGAGCATCTCGCTTGTTTGCTGATCGGCCGAGCGCGCGCCCACCGAGGCCTCCACCGAGAGGAGCCCTTCAAAATCCAGCGAGCTGAAAAAGCTCATGCGCAGCACATCCTTAGCGCTGGCGTAAGCCGCGGCATCGGCCATCGGCGTGGTGCGCTGAAGCGCCAGCAGCGGGTCGGTCACCGCCGCAGTAAGGTATGCCGCCAAGGAAGCATCTTCACTTTCAAAGGCAGGATAATCCAGCGTGAACGTCTGCGTGTCCGTTTCGCCGGTCGCCTGCACACGGTAGATGGTCAGCCCATCCATAGTCAGCTCCACGGCACGGGTCTGCCCGGCTTCTTCAGCCACTGCCCCAGCCGCAAGCAGGCACAGCGCCATCAGGAGCGCCAAAGCGCGTTTCATGTGCGTCCCCCTCCAAACCAATCGTCTATTCAAGCAGCAGCGGATATACGGACATCGTGGACAGCGCGACCATTTCCTGCGCGCCATCCCGGGTGAGTGCAAAATAGTGCGAAAGCGGCAAAGGATAAGGCATGCCGCTCACTGCCAGCAGACGGAAAGCACCCTGCGTGCTGCCGCTCCATGCTATGTCCTGGGCAACGGGCGCAATGGTATCATAGGCAAAATCATACTGCTGCTCCCCGCCCACAAACAGGCCATATTTGCCAGTCTGCCTATCACGCGCCACCACGGCGCCGCAATCGGCATACACCGTTACGTCGTCGCTCTGGCACAGGGTCACAGGTGTGGTTTCCAGGCGCACCAAGTCGCCGCTTGCCATGAGTGCCATACCGGCTGCTGCGCCTGCCACTCCCTCCATATCGGCGGCGTGCTGCCAAAGCTTCATTTCACCGCTGCGGGAGAGGGTGTACAGGGCGTAACGCTCCTCCGGCACCGTCACATTGCCGGTATCGACATAGGCCAGGGTCATGCTGCCTGTAAAGGGAAATACCTTGGCAAACCAGAGGGGGCTGAGCAAATTGCCCTGCGCGTTGATAAAGTTATAGCAGTGATCCACCTGATCATGAATGACCGACCAACCGCCGATCATGGGACCCAGCACCGCATCCGCACCCGCTGCCTGCTGGTAGCGCGCAGCATCGATCAGGGGAAGCCCTTGGCTGTCGATCAGGTAGGGTGATTCCTGCACATAGAACACATCATCCGGGCATACTGAAAAGCCGTTGTCCTGAATACCCTCATAGTAGCCCAGCAATTGCCCGTTCTGCGCAGCAAAGAGGTAATACTCAAAGGTGCCATCCGCCATGGGGCGGCGTGCGACCACGTTGTGTTCCGTCACAGCATAAGGTTCCAGCGCCAGATTGCCCGCCACAGCATTGATACCGCGCTTGGCGCCATCCCCGGCCTGCAAGGCCGGCGCGGCGTCATACCCTTTGACTGGCGTCTGTGCCTGCACGCCTATGGCCTGGTGAACAGTCTCGGCTGCCTCCTTGCCAAAAAGGGTGCCCACCTGTGCCAGCAGCCATTCCCGGTTCCAATAGGCGGCGCCGCCCAACAACGCCAGCAACAACAGCACGATGCCCGTCCTGCGTAATGCGCGCAGCCGGCGCCGGCGGCGCAGCGATTGGTCGTCCGCCTCCACACGATAGGCATCGCCACGCGGGGTGGGGTCGTAGGCCAGGTTTTCCGCGGCGGGCACAGCCGGCCTGCGTGTCTGGTACACATTGGGTTGCCCCGGCGGGGCAAACACAGCTTCCTCCGGCTCGTCATACAGGCGTTTGGGCAGCTCAAACTTTAGCGGCGGTGCAAAACGCGCGCTCAAATCCGGCAGCCCATCTGGCGCATCCGCGGGAGGGCGGGCATAGGGATTGGCCGAGCGCGCCGATGCAGCGGGCGCCATTGACGCGGAATCTTCCGCTATCGGCGCGTCATACGCGCTGGCACGCCCGCGCCTGCCCTGGGGGCTGGCTGGCTCCGCATAGGCCGTTTCGTCCCAGGTGAGGCGTGCATAGGGGTTTTCCCGAGCGGGCTCAGCCTGCGCATCCTGCGCTATTGCAGGTCTCGCGGCAGCGGCACGCCTTGGCGGCGCAGCCGGCGGATCGTTAGGCAAATAGTCTGCTTCGTTCCAAGCAGGCTCATCCAAGGCTATGCCTTCAGGATGCGCGGAATCGCCAAGCGCGGCGGCCTTGCGGCTGCTTGCCTCCGCCGGCGCCCATGCGCCTGCGGGCGCAAGCGGCTTGCGGCCGCCTGAGTCCGCGCCCTGCAGGCGCGGCTCGTTGGGTTCGTATGCATCATAGGGTGTGAAATCGCTCATCGGACACCTCATGCTTAAAAGAGGATGGAG
>LVAR01000023.1 GCA_001604115.1 Clostridiales bacterium Firm_12
TGGTCAGGCATGGGGGTACCTCCTTCATAGGTGTGCTGCATTGTGGATCGATGAACGGGCTGCGCCTGTGTGGCGGGCATGCCCTCCGGTTTGCCGGAAAACAAAAAATCCCGCCTCCTTCCCTGTTCTTTGGAAGGGGCGAGCCTAGCCCGCGGTACCACCCTTGTTTGGTCGCTTCATTTGCGGCGGATATCGGCGCCAACCGTCCTGCCCTACCTATCGGGCGGGATCGCTCCCGGGCCATGTTCCCCGCGTGGGCTGCGCCGCTTTACACCAACTGCGGCTCTCTAGGGCAGCGCCATGGCGGGTACTCTCCCGTTCATCACGTACACAGTATTATAACGCATTTGGCGCGCTTGTCAACGGCCGCGCCGCCGGCTGGTGGCCCTTTGCGGCAGCGCGGTGGGCAGCTTGCAAGTTGTCTTATGCGATCCGTTACGCATGTACTCAATGATACATAACACGCCCGCGCCCTGCTCACGCATGTAACCTTTCAAAGACACGCTTAACAGCACATTTCCGTTTCAATCATCTGAAAAGCATAGGATGTAGCCTTTTTGCCTGTGCAGGATTGGGTTACAAAAACACGCACGGGGATTTTACCTCTCACGGGTGCAAATTGCGAAAAATCCTTCGAAAGTTTAGCTGATTCGTCCACAATCATAACCATTAGACACCTTACCAGCCTTGAAACCTTATAATTCGAAAGTTTCGGAAAGTATAATATTATGACGATTCGCCCAGTTGTGACATTGACTTAATAATGGTGTTACAGTAAAATTATACCGTTCCACATGTATCAACCTTAGGAGGCAGGCCACATGAAATCTACTGGTGTTGTTCGGAAGCTGGATAATCTGGGTCGTATTGTGATCCCGATCGAGCTGCGCAAGACGATGGATATCGCCATCAAAGACACGCTCGAAATTTTCACGGAGGGCGACCAGATCATTCTGAAGAAATATCACCCCGCGTGCATTTTCTGCAATGACGCGCGCGATGTGAACCTCTTCAAAGGCAAACTCATCTGTGATAAGTGCCTTAAGGAGCTCAAGCTGCGCTAAGCGCAGCCATTGCTTTCAGGCGCGAAACCCCTCCGCCGGGCGCACGGCGGGGGTTTATTTTTTTGTGCAAACGTTGTAGCATGTGCACAAAAAATTCCATTGGACGCAGGCGGGCTTCACGCGTGCATGGCTCCCTTGGCTTGGTTGCGGACATCCGCACAGGTACAGCCATCCAGCCGCGCTATGCAAAACAACCAAAAGCACGCAAATGGGCACATCCCCCCCGGGTTTCCCCAGGGGCAGGATGTGCCCATTTTGCGTAAGAAATACTACACCTCGCCTGACAGCCCTGCGGACAGCTTGCCTGCCGCGAACGGATGCTGCGGCTGGGGTTTTGAACTTCACCCCATACCCTACCGGATGCTTGTTGCATGCTCCGTGTGCAAGCAACTGCCTCCTTCCGCAACCGTCGCTCGCCGCATAGCCCTGAGGGCTGCTTGCGTGCTTTGATGTTGCCGCGGCACACGCCCAAGCAGCGCAATCGCCTTTGTCCTTGCCCTTTTCTGCACTGCGGCGGGGCAAGCGGGGCGGCTTGGGCGCTTACTGCGCCGGCGCGCTTTCCGCCACCTGCGCCGGCTCCTGCTCATCCGCTGCCAGCGCATCGGCATCGCCGCCACCGCCCAGCGATGCCACCGCGCTCATACCCAGGCGAATGTTCGCATCCGGGGTAAAATCAATGTACGCCAGGTACGTCGCGTCCGAACCATCCGTGCTCTCGCTCACATGCGAGATCATCGCCACTGTGCCGGGATATACCGTGGCGTTGCCCTCATCATAGCTGAAGGTAAGTGTGACCGCATCACCTTCCCGGATGGCCGTCAGGTCATACTCATCCACCTCGATCTTGACCTGCATGGCGCTGCGCGGATAGACCGTGAGCACCGTATCCCCCTTGTTAAGGGCGGCGCCCACCGTGGCGTTCACGCTGGCCACGATGCCCTCCACCCCGGAAACGATGGTGTTTCCGCTGGCATAAAGCCCGTCCAGTGTGCCCGTGACGGTTTCAAACAGCAACTGGCCGCGGGTCACGGCATCGCCGTCCTGCACATGCAGGGCAACGATGCTCCCCGTGCCGCCGACCGCCACCTCCGGCGTGCGGCTGACGGTGCCCCGCCCGATGCGGCTGGTGCTGGTGTGCGCCGCATCCCGGTAAATGACCACGGTCTCCTCCATCAGCAGCTCGCCCTCGGTGGTCACGACCGTGTATTGAACCCCATCCGCGGCGGTGATGATCCCGGTGGCCTCATGGCCGTTGCTGGAATAGTAGCTTTCCAAATACACCGTTTCGCCAATGCTTACATACTTATTATCGCTGTTGTTGTAAGCCTTTTGGATGTCCGCGGTGATGGTGTATTTGCCCGTGGGCGCCACGTAGAGCACCGCGCCGCTGCGCGCAGCCACATCCTCGGCGTTATCGCCCGGCTGGCCGAACACGCCGCTCACAGTACCATCCGTGCTGGCATAGACCTTGGTGGTTTCCACGCTGGCAATCTCCTGACCCAGCGTGATTTCCTGCCCCGCCCGGACCCCGAGCGTGCTCACCGTGCCGCCAAAGGGCGCAAGCACGGCGATCTGCTCCCCATTGCTCACCACGCCGTCAAAGGTGGTTTCCGCCACGGCGGCGGTCAGGGTGCCCAGGGTCAGCAGCAGTGCCGCCAGGATGGATGCAATCCGTTTCATCAGTTCTTTCCTCCTTGCTACATGCGCCGCAGCGCGTCAATGGGGCTCAGGTTGCTGGCTTTGCGCGCGGGCGACCATCCAAACACGATGCCCACCGCCGCCGAAAAGCCGACCCCCAGCGCGATGGCGCCATACGATAGGGTAAACGTGGTGCCCATGGCCTTGCACAGCACCGCCGAGAGCGCAATGCCAAGCCCGACACCGATCACGCCGCCGATCATCGACAGCAGAAAGGCTTCGATCAGGAATTGGATCTGGATCTGCGCCGGCTCCGCGCCAATGGCTTTTTTCAGGCCGATTTCCACCGTGCGCTCCGTCACGCTGGTGAGCATCATGTTCATGATGCCGATGCCCCCCACGATCAGGGATATGCTGGCGATGCCGCCCAACAGGGCGCTCATCATCGACAGCATGGAATCCATGGTTTCCTGAATGCTGTCCATGGTGGTGATCTCGTAGGTATCATCCTCATAGCTGAACAGGGCATCCAGGTAGTTTTCCAGCGCCGTTTGCACGGTCTGGGAGGCGGCCGCGCCATCCACATACACCGTTACGGAGGTGACCAGCCTTGCGCCGCTCAGCTTGAGCGCCGTGGTGTAGGGTACGATGATGGCATTGCTGCCGCTGACCATCTCGGTGATGGACTGCCCCACATCCGCCAGCACACCCACCACGGTAAAGCTCTGGCTGTTGATGTACAGCGTCTGCCCGATGGGATCCACCCCATAGAAAAACTCGGCAACGGTATCGCTGTCTATCAAACACACACGCGCCGCATCATCCATATCGATGGGGTTGAGCGTACGCCCGCGCGCCACCGCCTCCGTGGTGGAAAAGTAGAAGGGGTTCTTGCCCGCCAGGGATATCTCGCTTTCATAAGCATCCCCGCGCGCCACGCTCACCGTTGCCGCAACGCCGGGGATGACCCCCGTCACATGTGAAAGGGCGGTGATCTGCTCCAGATTATCCCCGGTGAGCCCGGCTTGCAGGTCGTTGCCGGTCACGGCCACGCTCATGGTGCCCGCGCCCATGGAAGTGAACGAATCCGAGATGGAGGTGCTCACCCCTGAAACCGTCGTGATGAGCGCGATGACCGCCGTAACGCCGATCATGATGCCCAAAATGGTTAAAAAGGAACGCAGCCGGTTTTGCGTGATGTTGGCTACAGACATGCGCACGCTTTCCACAAACATGGTTAACCCGCCCAACAGGCGTTGCCACAGGGCTTTCATGAAAGCGTCGCCTCCTCTGACTCGGACAGTTCCCCGTCGATGATGTTGACCATGCGGCGGGCATTGCGCGCCACCTTCAGGTCATGTGTGATCATGATGATGGTGTTGCCATCATCATTGAGCTCCTGAAACAGCCCCATGATCTGCGCGCCGGTGGTCTGGTCCAGCGCGCCGGTGGGCTCATCGGCCAGGAGCAGGGTGGGGCGCGTGACCAGCGCGCGGGCAATGGCCACGCGCTGCTGCTGTCCGCCGGAGAGCATGTTGGGCTTGTGGTGCAGCCTTTCCTGAAGGCCCACCTTCACCAGCATCTCCTCTGCGCGGCGGGCGCGCTCCCGGGGGCGTACCCCGGCATAGATCAGCGGGAGCTCCACATTTTTCATGGCGTCCAGCTTGGGGAGCATTTGGGAGTTCTGGAAAATGAACCCCACCTCCCGGCTGCGGATGCGCGCCAACTCCTGCTCCGTCAAATCATCGATCAGGCTGCCGTTTAGGATGTACTCCCCGGAGGTGGGCTTGTCCAAGCAACCGATGATGTTCATCAGCGTGGATTTACCACTGCCCGAAGGCCCCAGCACGGAGAGATACTCACCGCGCCGGATGTCCAGGCACACCCCTTTCAGGATCACCGCTTCTTCATCCCCCAAAGCGTAGCTTTTCACGATATTACGCATGTGAAAAAAAACGTTACTGCTTTCGCTCATGTCCATCCATCCCCCATCAGCGGTTGCCTGGGCCGCCCATACCGCCCCCGCTAAAATTGCCGCCGCCCGGAAAATCGCCGCCCGGCCCCATTTGCATGGAGTTGGTCTGCGTGGTTTGCGTGGTGCCGCCCGACAGCGAGCTGAACAGGCTGGCCAGGCCGCCGGCGCTTTCGGCTGTGTTTTCCACCGCCACATAGACAGTATCGCCCTGGGCAAGCCCTTGGGTAATCTCCACAAACTTATCGTTGCTCACGCCCAGGGTCACGCTGGTCTGCTGCATGGCGCCGGCCTCGTCCTTCAGGAACACAAAGGCGCTGTTGCCATTGCTGAAGCTGAGCGCATCCTTGTTGAGGATGACCACATCGCTGGCTTCCTCCTGGGGGATGGTCACCGTCACGGCCATGCCGGGCAGCACCTTGTCCGTGGCGGCAAACTCGGCCGTCACGGTGTAATAGGCCGTAGCATTGCCCCCGGAGGCAATGCGGTTGATGTGGGTAATGGTGCTGTCCACCGTCTGGGATAGCGCCGTGACGGTGATGCTGCATGCCTGCCCCACGCTCACGTTGGAAACCGAGTATTCATCCACGCGCATGGACACTTGCAGGTTGTTAAAATCCACTATCTGGATCAGGCTGCTGTTGGCGCCCACCTCATCCCCTTCGGCGACGGAGAGGGTGTTTACCTCCCCGTCAAAGCTGGCCTTGATGAGCGTGCCGTCCGAAAGGCGGATCAGGCGCTCCCCAGCGGTCACTGCATCGCCCTCGGCCACATAAATGCGGCGCACCGTGGCGGCATCCGATGATGTGAGCGTCTCGTTATTGACCACACTTACGGTGCCGCTGAAGCTCATGGCGTTGGTAATGCTGCCGCGCGTGGCCGTGTATTGCTGGTAGGCAGTGGTCGCGCCCGCTGTGATGTCCGGCCAGATGAACAGGAAGAACCCTGCGCCCAGCACCGCCAGTACCGCCAGCCACCCGATCAGTTTGCGCACGCGGCGTGCGCGTCGCTTTCCTTGTGCAAGTTTAGCTTGTTCCGTCATGCCCCTTCACCTCATGCATGCGGCTGGCTTTGCGCACCGCCTGCCGGCAGCCCTTTGGCCGCCGGCACGGCGGTTGCGCTCTGCGAGCCGCTCAATACGTCGTAATAATAAAACGCTTCCTCTGCATCGCCGGAGAGGGCATAGGTCTGCCCATCCACCGTCACGTCGATGCTGTAACCTCCCGCTCCGTCCAGCCGCAAGGTGTAGTGAAAATCCTTGCTCACATAGCCTGCCGCGCGGTACATGGCATAGCGCACACCGCCCGTGAAGCCTGCTGTGGGCACTGCCACCGCCTGCCCGCCCGCCGTGAACACGATGCGGCGCACGCCGCTGGTTTCCAGCGTGCGCAGCACTGCGCCGTCAAACGTCCATGCATACGTGCTCTGCGCTTGTGCGGGGGTCAATACCAGGGTATCGGGCTGGTCGGCGGCATCGGCCGCATCGGCATCACCCTGCGCCGCGCTCCAGGCAGTCAGGCTGGCCAGGAATGCCGCATAGCCAGCATCTCCCTGGGCGAGCAGTGTCAGATCCAGCGCCACATCCCCCAGGGTCAGCGTCTGCATGGCGCCGTCGCCCAGCGCCAAGGCCACGCCGCCGTAGGCGATCACGGAATCATAGGCGGATTCGGCGTGGTATACCACGCGCACGGCCTGCCCGCCGCCGCCGCCGCCTCCGCCACCACCGCCACCGCCCGGTTGCTGCGCCTGCTGCAGGGTGATGAGGATATCCTCCCCCCAGATGGTTACGTTGTTGGCAATGTCCCGCACGGCCAACGTTCCGGCGGCGATCACGCCGCTTTGGGCATAGCGCACCGCGTAGGTGAACACCCCATCCCCCTGCGCGCCAAGCGTTGCGGTGTAGCTGATGGGGTCGGCCGTAGCGTTAAAGGTCACGTTGCGCACCGTGGTGGAAATACCGCTGTGCGCATCCCCTGCATACAGGGTCAGCGTGCCGTCCGAGCCTGCACGTGCCAGCAATGTGGGGCGCTGGTTGTCATAGTTCAGGGTACAGGGCTCCGTCGTGAGCGTATTGAGGGCATCCGTCACGGCCGTCAGGCGGAACACCACCGGGTAGCTTGTGCCGGTTTCCAGCCCCGCATGCAGGCTGCCCAGCGTCGCCCCGTTGGCAAAGGGCAGGAAGGTGACGCCCCCATCCAGCGAGATCTCATAGCGGTAAGCATTGCCCTCCAGTGTATCGGTTACGGTAAAGGTGAGGGCATCCGTGCCGTTGACCCACAGGCCGGCGCTCAGGGTACGGCTGCCAATGGCAATGCGCTGCACCGAGAAGGTGGCCGGCGGCGCCGCTGCTTCCTTGGGATCGGCCACATCCACACCGATCCACACATACCGGACCCCGGCTGTCTTGGCGCCGTCCGGGCTGTTGGCGGAAATGACCACCCCAAACCCCGCGCCGTAGTGCTCAGGATCCGGCAGGAGGGTCACGCTGCTCAGCGCGGCGGTGTTGTGCACGGTGAGCACCGCGTCCGTCAGGATGTAGAGGGTTGCCCCGCCCTCCGCCTGCGACAGCAGGGAGGAAAGGGTCCCGTATACCTTCGCGCCGTTTTGCGCCATCCATGCCTCGCCCGTGGCGGCAGCCTGGCTAAAGTCCAGCACCACCGAATAGCATGGGGAAACATCCATCACGGTGCCATCCTCCGCCAGGAGGGAAAAGACCAGCGCAAAGGAGCCGCTCTCCGTGAGGGTGCAGGTATCCCCGGCGATGGCTTTGACTTCCCCTCCGTTTACGCTCACGCCATAGATGTAGCCGCTGCCGCTGGGCGCGCCGGAGAGCACAAAGCGCGGCGTCACGGAGGATGCAACCCCCTGCACATAATCATAGGCGCGCACGGTAAGCTCCGGCGGGGCTGTTTCCTCATAGGCTTGGGTAGCGGGCACGGCTTCGGCCACATCCCCCTGGGTCAGCAGTGCATCCTCCGTGCCGCCCTGCGGGGCGGCATCGGCATCCGTCTGCCCGGAGGCATCGGCTTCGCCCTGCGGGGCTGCATCGGCTTCGGCGTTTTCGCTGGGCTGCGCCTGCGCGGTATCCGCCAGGCCATATGTGACCGCATAGGCGATGGAACGCGCCAGCTCCGCGCCGCCTGCATCCAACAGGAAAAACCGATATTCGCCGGAGGCGGTGGGCGCATAGGCACCGCTGACGGCGCTCACGCCACCGCCATTCACGCTTACGCCAAAGGTCATGCCTTCTCCCATGCCGGGGCTGGCGGCCAAGGTAAACGTGGGCGTGCAGGCCGCGCCGGAGGTAAAGCCGCTGGCGCTGACCAGAATTTCTGTTACGGGATGGCCATCCACCTCGGGTTGTGCAGGCGCTGCGGGGTTCTCTGCCTGTGTAGCGGGGGCTGCGCTGCCACCCGGCAGGCCGACCCATACAAACACCACGCCCTCCCGGCTGCCCCCGCTGGGCGCAAAGGCGGAAATCATGGCCTGACGGCCGTCGGCATAATCGCCCAGAGCATCCGCATCCACGCCAAATGCAACGGCGCGGAGGGTTTCCAGGCTATAACCGCGCACCTCCAGCACTGCTGTGCTCGCCAGCATGATGGTTGCATTGCCCGCCATGGCGGCAGGCAACAGCGCATCCACCTCGCCGTAGCGGCGGTGCGCGCCCTCGGCGATCCATGCGGGGCCACTGCCCACGTTGGCTTCTGCCGCAGGGGCAGGTTGCGCGGTCGCAGGCGCATCGGCCACAGTTTCGGTAGCCGCAGGGCTTTGCGTGGCGGGTGCTTGGGTGGTCGGCAGGTCGGTTGCGGGGGGCTCGCCCTCCGTGGCGCCGCCCGTCTGGGCAGGGTCGGCAGGTTGCTCCGTTTGCACAGCATTGCCGCCCTGATCCGTGCCAGCCGCCTCCGGGGTCGCAGCCGCCAGGCCCGCATCGCTGCCGGTGCTGCTTTGGGTTTCCGCCGTGCTTTGTGCGGCGGGGGCGGCAGTGTCCTGCACGGGCGCAGCCGTGGCGGCCGATGGTTCAGCCTGTGTGGCGGCGGGCGTTTCTACCGCCGCCGCGGTTTCCGCAGCCGTTTCCCCCAGCGCCAGGCAAGCGCTGGCGACCAGCAGCAACGCAAGCGCCGCCGCGATAATCCGTTTCATACGATCCCCTCCTGTCCGTATCAGTCCAGCGTGACGGTCACGCCCATGCCCAGGCGCACATCCGCATCCGCGTCAAAATCCACATAACCGGTGTAGGTGGCCGTGCCGGAGGTGTCCGCTTCATCGGTCTGCCCTCCATCCGCAGCTGTAACGGTATCTGTGGCAGGCACATAGCTGATGGCCGATACCGTGCCACGTACCGTCTGCCCGCTATCCTCCCGCCAGTGGAACTGGATGTTCGCCCCCTGCCCCACCGTGACAGCGCCCAGCAGCCCTTCCTCCATGGAAAACGCGATCACTTCGCTGCCGGCGGGGTACAGGGTAAAGAGCACATCCCCCGCTTGAACCGCCTGCCCGGCCGATACCTTGACCTCCGCCACCACGCCTGGCGTGCCGGCGGATACGTCCGCGGCGGCCGCGCCGCCGGCCACAGCGCCGGCCACGGTTTCAAACAGGGTCTGGCCGCGCTCCACGGTTTGGCCATCCTGCACCGCCAAAGAAAGCAGGGTGCCGCTGGCTGTCATGGCAATTTCCGCAGTGCGACCCACAGTGCCGCTGCCGATGCGTGACTTGGCGGCATACGTACCGCTGCGGTAGAGGTAGACGGTCTCCTCCAGGTACAGCTCGCCCGCCGTGGTCTGCACGGTAAAGGAGGAGCCGCTGACTGCCGTGACCACGCCCAGCGCCTTGTGGCTGCTATCGGGTTTGCAGCGAATGTAGACCTGCTCCCCCAAGCGCACGTAGCGGTTGGCTACCGTGGCATAGGCATCGGCGATGGTGCAGGCGATGGTATATTTGCTGCTGGGCGCCAGGTAGAGCACAGCGGTATCCGAAAGCAGATCGCCCGGTGCGGCAAACACGCCGCGCACCGTGCCATCCATGGCGGCCTGTGCCTTCTGGGTGCCCACGGTGGCCAACGCTTCCCCGGCAGCCACCTGCTGCCCGGCGCGCGCCATAACCTGGGTGATGGTGCCGCCGAAGGGTGCAGTCACGGCGATGGTTTCCCCGGCCGTTACCGTCCCTTCCAGGCTGGTTTGCGCCAGTGCCATGGCGGGCATCAGGCACAGGAGCAGCAGCGCCGCCCCAAGCCGGATTTTACTGCCCATTGCTCTCGCCCTCCCCGCTGGCGTCCCTGCTTGGGGGCGTGCTGCCATCCATGCCCGGCGCTGCGCCGCTCCCAGTTTGCCTTTCGGCGGGGGTGGCGGTGCTTTGCGCATCGGCTGTGCTCTCAGCGGGGGCGTCCGTGGCGGCGGCCATGCTTTCCGCGGCGGCATCGGCCTGCGCGGCGGCATCGGCGCTCGCGTCAAGCTCCGTAAC
>LVAR01000024.1 GCA_001604115.1 Clostridiales bacterium Firm_12
CTCCGTGGCAATCTATCTGGATGCCTTCCGGCAGGAGGGCACGGTGAGCAAGGACTGATGAGAAACCCCTACCGCAGCAACAGCGCAAGGTCAACACCCTTGGAAGGTGAAGGGACACGCCCCTTGCCCCCGGAGGTACTGCCCTGACGCAATCCCAGTGCGAGCACCCCGGAGCGCCGCAGGCGCAATGGGGCGCTTTGCTTGATTTCTCCACGGGCTGAACGCCCGCATGGTGCAAAACACCTGCGGGCGTTCAGGCTGTAAAACATTCCTGCCGCAGCAACAGCGCAAGGTCAACACCCTTGGAAGGTGAAGGGACTCGCCCTTTGCTCCCGGAGGTACTGCCCTGACGCAATCCCAGTGCGAGCACCCCGGAGCGCCGCAGGCGCAATGGGGGGCTGCGGTGCTTTGCTTGGTTTGTATGCAGCTTGTATCCGCCCACCTGGGCGGGTCAGACTGTCAAAGAGCCCATGTTTCAAACAGAAATGCGAATTCCGGAGGATCAAGGAATCTTTGCAATGAACCACCACCGCTCGCCTCATAGCCCTGCGGGCTGTTCGCTCGCTTTCGAATCATGCTGCGGCATGCGGCTTTGGGGCGCTGCCCCAAACCCCGCAAGGGCTTTCGCCCTTGACCCTTTACCGCTGCGGCGGAGGTTTTATGACAGTCTGATCCGCCCACTTGGGCGGGTTTTTTTGTTGGACAGACGGTGGAAAATCCGAACGTTCGTAGAATGCATACATTGTCTATCATTATTTTGTAAATCGTTCGGATTTTAGATTGACATGCCCTTCTCTGCCCTGTATAATGATTTTGTTTTTGTCGGCCGTATCGCCTTTTTGTGGCGGTTTTGAAATCCACCACGGAAACCGCCGCCTACCGCCGCGATACCAGTCAAGCAAAAACACGAACATTAGGATCAACACGGGCTTGCATCGCCCGTTGCAGGAGGAATGGCCGCACATGAAAAAGGTTGCCGTGATCATGGGTTCCAAGAGCGATCTGCCCACGCTTGCGCCGTGTTTTGAGCAGCTCCGGGCGCTGGGCATCCCCTATGAGACGCATGTGTACAGCGCGCACCGCACGCCGGATCTGGCGGCCGCCTTTGCGGCGGGCGCGGCGCAAAATGGTTTTGGCGCGATCATTGCGGCGGCGGGCAAGGCTGCGCACCTGGCGGGGGCGCTGGCGGCGCGCACGGTACTGCCCGTGATCGGCATCCCGGTCAAGGCCAGCACGCTGGATGGGCTGGACGCGCTGCTTTCCACGGTGCAAATGCCGGCGGGCATCCCAGTGGCCACGGTGGCCATTGACGGCGCGGCCAATGCGGCGCTGCTGGCGGCGCAGATCATCGCCCTTGGGGATGAAGCGCTCACGGCCAAACTGATTGCCGGTCGGGAGGCCATGCGCCTTGCCGCCATTCAGGCGGATCACGAGCTCGCGGCGGAGCAGTAAGCCCCGCGCGGGCTTTCCTTATGCCATTGGCAGGCTATGAAATGAGATTTGAGCAGGAGGCAACCAACATGGAAAAGCGCGATCAGCTTTATGAAGGCAAGGCCAAGAAAGTGTTTGCCACGGACGATCCCGAGGTGGTGCTCGTATCCTATAAGGACGATGCTACCGCTTTTAACGGGCAAAAGAAGGGCACCATTCTGGGCAAGGGGGCCATCAACAACCGGGTGACCAACCACCTGATGCGCCTGCTGGAGCATCACGGGGTGCCCACGCACCTGGTGCGGGAGCTGAGCGAGCGGGAAACGCTGGTGCGGCGGGTGAGCATTGTGCCGCTGGAAGTGATCGTGCGCAATGTGGCGGCGGGGTCGCTGAGCAAGCGGCTGGGGCTTGCGGAGGGCACGCCCATGCAAAAGACGGTGCTGGAGTTTTGCTATAAGGATGATGCGCTGGGCGATCCGATGGTGAACGAGTATCACATTGCGGCGATGAGGTGGGCCACGGAGGCGGAGCTGGACACGATTTGCCGGTATTCGCTGAAGGTGAATCAGGTTTTGGGGGATTATCTGAAGGATTTGAATATACAGCTGATTGATTTTAAGCTGGAGTTTGGGCGCACGGCGGATGGCACGGTGATTTTGGCGGATGAGATCAGCCCGGACACGTGTAGGTTTTGGGATACGGTCACGCGGGAGAAGTTGGATAAGGATCGTTTCCGGCGGGATTTGGGCGGTGTGGAGGATGCGTATCAGGAGATTATGAAGCGGTTGATGGGGGAATAAGGGGGCAGGGGGAGGGGAAGCCCCCCGCCGCAGCGGTTAAGGGTCAAGGGGCAATGCCCCTTGCGGGGTTTGGGGCGGAACCCCAAGCCCCCGCGCCGCAGCGCCAACCCCAGAGCACAGCGAGCGCCGTAGGCGCAATGCTGTGCGGCGGTGTAAACATGTTATAGAAAGCACACCCCCCCGCCGCAGCGGAACCGGGTCAAGGGGCAATGCCCCTTGCGGGGTTTGGGGTGGAACCCCAAGCACTCCCGCGCCGCAGCGCCGACCCCAGAGCACAGCGAGCGCCGCAGGCGCAATGCTGTGCGGCGGTGCAAGCTTGTTACAGAAGGCCTTGACCGCACCGCAACCCGCCGTTCCCAACACGCCCTGCGCCACGCGCTTCTGCTTCCAGATCAGATGGAAAGGACTTTGCTCCATGAATGAACTCCATGAGGAATGCGGCGTTTTTGGCATCTACCTGCCCCCGCCCCAGACCGGCGTGCTTTCCCCCGCCTATCACGCCCTCTATGCCTTGCAGCACCGGGGGCAGGAAAGCTGCGGCATCGCCGTCAATACCCATGGCGTGCTCACCTGCCATAAAGATATCGGGCTGGTGGGCGATGTGTTCACGCCCGAGGTGCTCCATGCCATGGCGGAAGGCAACATCGCCATCGGCCATTGCCGCTACGGCACCACCGGCGGCCAAAGCCGCACCAATGCCCAGCCGCTGCTGGTGAACCACCTCAAGGGCGGCATGGCGCTGTGCCATAACGGCAACCTGGTCAATGCCCATGCCCTGCGCCAGGAGCTGGAAAACTGCGGCGCCATTTTCCATACCACCAGCGACAGCGAGGTCATCGCCTATATCGTGACGCAGGCGCGCCTGAGCGAGGGCAGCATCGAGCAGGCCGTGCTCGCCGCCATGCAGCGCATCCGCGGGGCTTATTCGCTGGTGATCACCAGCCCCAGCAAGCTCATTGCAGCACGCGACCCCAGCGGCTTTCGCCCCCTGTGCATGGGCGAGCTTGCCGGGGGCACCGTGTTCGCCAGCGAAAGCTGCGCGCTGGACGCTATCGGCGCCACCTTCGTGCGCGACATCCTCCCCGGCGAGGTGGTCATGGTGGATGCCACGGGCGTGCACTCCCTGCTTATGGACGCGCCCCGCCAAAACGCCCTGTGCATTTTTGAGTACATCTATTTTGCCCGGCCGGACAGCATCATCGACGGCAGCGCGGTGCACACGGCGCGCCTGCGCGCGGGCGCGTTTCTGGCGCTGGAGCATCCCGTGCAGGCGGATGTGGTGATCGGCGTGCCCGACAGCGGCATCGACGCGGCCATCGGCTACGCGCGCCAGAGCGGCATCCCCTACGGCGTGGGCTTTATCAAAAACCGCTACATCGGGCGCACGTTTATCCAGCCCGGGCAGACCGCCCGGCAAAACGCCGTGCGCATCAAGCTGAACACCATCCGCGCGACCGTCGCGGGCAAGCGCGTGGTGCTCATAGACGATTCCATCGTGCGGGGCACCACCAGCGCCCACATCGTGAGCCTGCTGCGGGAGGCGGGCGCGCTGGAGGTGCACATGCGGCTTTCCTCGCCGCCGTTTCGCCACCCGTGCTACTTTGGCACCGATATCGACAGCACCGAAAACCTCATCGCCGCCAACCACACGCTGGAGGAGATCCGTGCCCTCATCGGCGCAGACAGCCTTGGCTACCTGCCCGTTGCTTGCCTGGACAAGCTGCCCGACCACGGGCACGGCGGTTTTTGCAAGGGCTGTTTTACCGGGGATTACCCCGTGCCCCCGCCGGAAAACCCGCGCAAGCATCAGTTTGAAGCGCCCATCCACACCACAGCACAGGAGGACGAACGTCTATGAAAAGCGAGAGCCAGAGCTACCGAGCCGCCGGGGTGGATATCACCGCCGGGTACCGCGCCGTGGAGCTGATGCAGGGGAGCATCGCCCGCACCCTGACCCAAGGCGTGCTGGGCGGCATCGGCGGGTTCGGCGGGCTGTTTGAGCTGGATGTGACCGGCATGCAAAAGCCCGTGCTGGTGTCCGGCACGGACGGCGTGGGCACCAAGCTGCGCCTGGCCTTTCTGATGGACCGGCACGATAGCGTGGGCATCGACTGCGTGGCCATGTGCGTCAACGATATCATCTGCTGCGGGGCAAAGCCGCTGTATTTTCTGGACTACATCGCCTGCGGCAAAAATGTGCCGGAGAAGATCGCGCAAATCGTCAGCGGCATCGCGGAGGGCTGCGTGCAGGCGGGCTGCGCGCTCATCGGCGGCGAAACCGCCGAAATGCCAGGCTTTTACCCCATAGACGAGTATGATCTGGCGGGCTTTGCCGTCGGCGTGGTGGATAAACCCCGCATTCTGGACAAAAGCACCATGCAGCCCGGCGATGCGGTCATCGCCCTGCCCTCCAGCGGGGTGCACTCCAATGGGTTTTCGCTGGTGCGCAAGGTGTTTGATGTGCAGGCCGGCGGGCTGGATGCGCGCCCTGCCGCGCTGGGCGGCCAAACGCTGGGGGAGGCGCTGCTCACCCCCACGTGCATCTACGTACAGCCGGTGCTCCGGCTGCTGGAAGCCGTGCCAGTTCGCGCGCTGGCGCACATCACCGGCGGCGGGTTTTATGAGAACATCCCCCGCGCGCTGGCGCCGGGCATGACCGCCCGCATCCGGCAGGCCGCCGTGCGCGTGCCGCCGATTTTCCCGCTTTTGCAGGCGGCGGGCAATATTCCGCAGCGGGATATGTACAACACCTTCAACATGGGGGTGGGCATGGTGGCCGTGGTGCCCGCCGCGCAGGCGGATGCCGCCGTTGCGGCGCTTAGCGCCGAGGGCGTGGCGGCCTACTGCCTGGGCGAGATCGTCCCCGGGGACGAGGGGGTCGTTCTGTGGTAGCCATCGCGGTGCTGGTGAGTGGCGGCGGCACCAACCTGCAAGCCCTGCTGGACGCGCAGCGCGCGGCGGGGCTGGGCGGCGGGCACATCGCGCTGGTGGTGAGCAACAAGCCGCAGGCCTATGCGCTCACGCGCGCGCAGGCCGCGGGCGTGCCCACCGCCGTGCTGGTAAAAGCCCCCGGCGAAACCGCCCACGCCTACGGGCAAAGGCTGATCGACCTGCTTCAAGCGCATGGCATCGCGCTGGTGGTGCTGGCGGGGTTCATGCTCATCCTGTCGGAAAACGTAGTCAGAGCCTTTCCGGAGCGCATCGTCAATGTGCACCCCAGCCTGATCCCCAGCTTTTGCGGGGCGGGGTTTTATGGGCTTAGGGTGCACGCGGCGGCGCTGGCGGCCGGGGTCAAGGTAACGGGCGCCACCGTGCATCTGGTAAACGAAGTGCCCGACGGCGGGCGCATCCTGCTGCAACAGGCCGTGCCCGTGCAGGAGGGCGACACGCCCGAAAGCCTGCAGCAGCGGGTCATGGAGCAAGCGGAGTGGCACATCCTGCCGCAGGCCGTGCGGATGATGGCCGCCGCCATCGCGCTGGAAGGCGCGGGCGATTCTCCTACGCCCAGCCCGGCGCTACCTGCCAAAACCCCGTGCAACCCCTGGACAAACGTGCTATGATAACAGCCAGCGGGGCGGCGCATCCCTAAACACCCCCCGAGGAGGAAGAAAATCCATGAAACGCTATGATCCATTTGATTATCTGGCGGGCATCGCCTATCCCGGGCGCGGCATCCTGATGGGGGTGAGCGCCTGCGGCTGCTACGCCACCATGGCTTACTTTATCATGGGGCGCAGCGAGAACAGCCGCAACCGCGTGTTTTCCATCCGGGACAGCGGCATCGTGACCGAGGCGGCCGATCCCGCCAAGCTGACCGACCCCAGCCTGATCATTTACGCCCCGGTGCGCGTGCTGGATGGGCGCACCACCATCGTGACCAATGGCGACCAGACCGACACCATCTATACTGCGCTGGAAAACGGCCAGCGTTTTGAGGACGCGCTGCGCACGCGCACCTTTGAGCCGGATGCGCCCAATTTTACGCCGCGCATTTCCGCCGTGCTGCACACGGAGGGCGGCAAGGCCAGCTACCGCATGAGCATCCTGAAAAGCGCGGATGCCGCGGGCACCGCGCCGGTGCGCGCCTTTTATGAATATGACGCGCCGCTGGCGGGCGATGGCAGGCTGCTGCACACTTATGACGGGGATGGCGATCCCCTGCCCAGCTTCAGCGGGGAGCCGGTGCGCGTGGCGCTGCCCGGAACGCAGATCGATGCGCTGGCCAGCGGGCTGTGGAACGCGCTGGACATGCAAAACCGCGTGAGCCTGTTTGTGCGCATGGTGCACCTGGCCAGCGGCGAGACCCAGACCCGCATCCTCAACCAGCGCGGCTAGGCGCATGGCATACGGCTACCCATCAGGAACGCCGCCAACCAACGCCCGGTTTGTGGCTGTGGCTTTGCTTTGCAAGCATGGCGCGGCGTAACAGCTCCTTCGCTCCCGCGCCGCGCCATGGCAAGACCGCCCGTGCGCATCGGGGCATTCATGAGTGGAAGCCGTATCAACGCGCCGCGCGGCAAACCTGCGCAAGTGTGCGGGCAGGCCATCGGCGATTCGCCCCGGCGTGGCCGCGCCGCGCCATGGCAAAACCGCCCGTGCGCATCGGGGCAACCATGAATGGAAGCCGTATCAAAGCGCCGCGCGGCAAACCTGCGCAAGGGTGCGGGCAGGCCATCGGCGATTCGCCCCGGCGTGGCCGCGCCGCGCGGCCTGCCCGGCATCCCGCGCATGCGCGGCGCATTTCCCTTTTCAAACAGCAAGACGGAGGGCACGGCAATGCATGAAATGGAACTGAAATATGGCTGCAACCCCAACCAGAAGCCCGCGCGCATCGTTGCGGCGCAGGGGGAGCTGCCCCTTACGGTGCTCAATGGCAAGCCGGGGTACATCAACTTTCTGGACGCGCTCAACGGTTGGCAGCTGGTGCGGGAGCTGCGGGCGGCCACCGGCCTGCCTGCGGCGGCGAGCTTCAAGCATGTGAGCCCGGCGGGCGCGGCGCTGGGGCTGCCGCTGACCGATGTGCTGCGGCGCATCTACTTTGTGCCGCAGGATGCGGCGCTGACCCCGCTGGCCTGCGCCTACGCCCGCGCGCGGGGCGCGGACCGCATGAGCAGCTTTGGCGATTGGATCTGCCTGTCGGATGTGTGCGACGAGGCAACGGCGCGGCTCATCAAGCCGGAGGTGAGCGACGGCATCATCGCGCCGGGGTATAGCCCGGCGGCGCTTGCGCTGCTCATGGAAAAACGGCAGGGGAATTACAACATTGTGCAGATTGACCCTGCCTATGAGCCGCCGGCGCTGGAGCGCAAGGATGTTTTCGGCATCACCTTTGAGCAGAACCGCAACGAACTGGCCATCGGGGATGATTTTTTTGCCAACGCCGTCACGCGGGCAAAGGCCATGCCGGCCGAAGCGCTGCGGGATCTGGCGGTGGCGATGGTCACGCTCAAATACACGCAATCCAACTCCGTGTGCTATGTCAGGGACGGGCAGTGCATCGGCATCGGGGCGGGGCAGCAGAGCCGCATCCACTGCACGCGGCTGGCGGGAGATAAGGCGGATGTCTGGTGGCTGCGGCAACACCCCAAGGCGCTGGCGCTGCCGTTTTTGCCGGGGATCAAAAACCCGGATCGGGACAACGCCATCGACCGCTATGTGAGTGCGGAAAGCCTGACCACGGTGCTGGCGGATGGCCGCTGGCAGGCGCTGTTTGCCAGCAGGCCGGAGGAGCTGACCGCCGGGGAAAAGGCGGCGTGGCGCGCAGGGCTGAGGGACGTGTGTTTGGGCAGCGATGCGTTTTTCCCGTTCAGCGACAACATCGACCGGGCGGCGCAGAGCGGCGTGCGCTATGTGGCGCAGCCGGGCGGCAGCAAGCGGGATCAGGATGTGATCGACGCGTGCGATGGCTATGGGATGGTGATGGCGTTCACGGGGCTGCGGTTGTTCCATCATTAAAAACCGGGTCAAGGGCCTTAGACCCATGCGGGGGCAGGGGGGCAGCGCCCCCTGTGGGGTGCGGGGCAACGCCTCGCGCGTGCCCAATCCCCCATGCATTCCCCTTCCATGCACCGGGTGCGCGCACGGGTCTGACCCGCGAGGGCGCGCCCTTGCCATTCCGGGCGCGGGCGCGCCACAAGCAAAGGAGCTGAGCCGATGAAAGTACTGGTGGTAGGCGGCGGTGGCCGCGAGCACGCAATCCTGACGGCGCTGGCCAGATCGCCGCGCAAGCCGGAGCTGTATTGCGCGCCGGGCAACGGCGGCATCGCGGCCTTGGCCACCTGCGTGCCCATCGCGGCGGAGGATGTGCAGGCCATTGCGGATTATGCAGCCACGGCGGGCATGGATTTTGTGGTGGTAGCGCCGGATATGCCGCTGTGCCTTGGGCTGTGCGATCTGCTCCGGGCGCGGGGAATCCCGGCGTTTGGCCCCAGCGGCGCGGCGGCGCGCATCGAGGGCAGCAAGGTGTTTGCCAAGGAGCTGATGCTGCGCTACGGCATCCCCACGGGCGCAAGCGCGGTGTTCACGGACATGGCGCAGGCGCTGGCGTATGTGCGCACGGCGCCCATGCCCACCGTGGTCAAGGCCGATGGGCTGGCCTACGGCAAGGGCGTGGTCATCTGCCAGACGCGGGAGGCAGCCGAGGCCGCCGTGCGGGAGATGATGGAACAGGGTGTGTTTGGGGAAAGCGGCAGGCGCATCCTGATTGAGGAATTCCTGACCGGCCCGGAGGTGAGCGTGCTTGCCTTTACGGACGGGCAAACGCTGGCGCCCATGCCCAGCGGGATGGATCACAAGCGCGCGCTGGACGGCGATCATGGGCTGAACACCGGGGGCATGGGCGTGATCGCGCCCAACCCGTGCTATCCCCCGGAGTTGGCCGCCCAGTGCATGGAGAGCATCTTCCTGCCGACACTGTATGCCATGGCGGCGGAGGGTTGCCCCTTTGCCGGATGCCTGTATGTTGGGCTGATGCTCACACCCAGCGGCCCCAAGGTGATCGAGTACAACTGCCGCTTTGGCGATCCCGAGGCGCAGGCGGTGCTGCCGCTGCTTGAGAGCGATCTGCTGTCCATCCTGCTGCATGTGTCGCAGGGCACGTTGCATCAGGCGGATGTGCGGTTTTCCGGCGGCGCGAGCTGCTGCGTGGTGCTGGCCTCCGGCGGCTACCCCGGCGCGTTTGCCAAGGGGATGCCCATCCAAGGCACGGCGGATGCGGCGGCCATGGACGGCGTGCAGGTGTTTCACGCGGGCACGGCGCTGGATGCATCCGGCGCGCTGGTGACCAGCGGCGGGCGCGTGCTGGGCGTGACCGCCGTGCGCGGTACGCTGCAAGCCGCCGTGGATGCGGCCTATGCCGCTGCGGATCACATTTCCTTTGCAGGCATGCACCTGCGCCGGGACATCGGCGCGCGGGCGCTGGCGGCGCAAAGCTGCTAAGCGCGGCCGTGCGCAGACCGATGTGCCGCGTGGGCTGATGCGTGCGCCTTGCCTGCCGAAAGCTATCGCCCGCACGGGCGGCGAGCCCTGCCCGCCGCGTGCTGTCGCCCGCGCGGGTGGGGGCGCGCCTCACATCCGCCTTGTCGTTTGGGGAGCACACGCCGTGACGGTTGCCATCCCACGCGCCACACATGCCCATCCCATACGCCTCTCTCCGGCCTGACCGCATCGCGCATACCGATACCGCCCAAAGCCGTGCGCCCCTTCCACGGCATGCGCCCCCATCACCAAACAGGAGGTACACCCTATGCCCGTCTACCGCGTCTACACCGAGAAAATGGCTCCCTACGCCGTAGAAGCCCAAGCCCTCCTTTCGGAGCTGCGCACTGTGCTGCTGATCCCCGGCATCGCCTCGCTGCGCATCCTGAACCGCTACGATATCGAAAACATCGCCCAGCCGCTCTTTGCGCAGGCGCTGCCCACCGTGTTTGCCGAGCCCCAACTGGATGCCCACACCTTCACGCTCACGCCCCCGGCGGGCGCGGCGGTGTTTGCCGTGGAGCCGCTGCCCGGGCAGTTTGATGCGCGCGCCGCCTCCTGTGAGGAGTGCATCCAGCTCATTTCCCAGGGGGAGCGCCCCACGGTGCGCACCGCCCGGGTGTTCATCCTCACCGGGGACATTTCCCCGGCGGAGCTGGCGCGCGTGAAGGCGCACCTCATCAACCCCGTGGAGGCGCGGGAGGCGTCGCTGGCCGAGGTGCAGACCATTGCCCAGCCCTTTGATGCCCCGGCCGATGTGGCGGTGCTGCATGGCTTTACCCAGCTGGATGCAGATGGGCTGGCGGCGTTTTTGCACGAGCACGCCCTTGCCATGGACGCGGACGATCTCGCCTGCTGCCGGGACTATTTCCGCACCGAGCGGCGCGACCCCACCATGACGGAAATCCGCATGCTGGATACCTACTGGAGCGATCACTGCCGCCACACCACCTTCCTGACCACGCTGCAAAACGTGACGTTTGACCAGCCCGCCGTGCAGGCGGCCTTTGCGCGCTATCTGGCCATCCGGGCGGAGCTGGGGCGGGAAAACAAGCCTGTCAACCTGATGGATGTGGCCACCATCGGCGCGCGCGCCCTCAAGGCGCGGGGCGGGCTTGCCAATCTGGATGAGAGCGAGGAGATCAACGCCTGCTCCATCCGCGTTACGGTGGATGTGGATGGCCGCCCCGAGCCGTGGCTGCTCATGTTTAAGAACGAGACGCACAACCACCCAACCGAGATCGAGCCCTTCGGCGGCGCGGCCACCTGCATCGGCGGGGCGATCCGCGATCCGCTCAGCGGGCGCACGTATGTCTATCAGGCCATGCGCGTGACCGGCGCGGCCGATCCCCTTGTGCCCGTGGCGGATACTTTGCCCGGCAAACTGCCCCAGCGCAAGCTGGTGACCACCGCAGCCGCCGGGTACAGCGCCTATGGCAACCAGATCGGCCTGGCGACCGGGCTGGTGGATGAACTATACCACCCCGGCTATGCCGCCAAGCGCATGGAAATCGGCGCGGTGGTGGGCGCAGCGCCGCTGGCGAACATCCGCCGGGAGGCGCCTTCCCCGGGCGACGTCATCATCCTGCTGGGCGGGCGCACGGGGCGCGACGGCTGCGGCGGCGCGACCGGCTCCAGCAAGAGCCACAGCCTGCAAAGCCTGCAAACCTGCGGCGCGGAGGTACAAAAGGGCAACCCGGTGACCGAGCGCAAGCTCCAGCGCCTGTTCCGCGACCCCGCCGTGACGCGCCTGATCAAGCGCTGCAACGATTTTGGCGCGGGCGGCGTGAGCGTGGCCATCGGTGAGCTGGCCGATGGGCTGCGCATCGATCTGGATCGGGTGCCCAAGAAGTATGAAGGGCTCAGCGGCACGGAGCTGGCCATATCCGAAAGTCAGGAGCGCATGGCGGTGGTGGTCGCCCCGGCGGATGCGGCGGCGTTCATCGCGCTGGCCGCAGCGGAGAATTTGGAGGCCACGCAGGTGGCGGTGGTCACCGCCGAGCCGCGCCTGACCATGCTGTGGCGCGGCCAGCCCATTGTGGATATCCACCGGGATTTTTTAAACAGCAACGGCGCGGAAAAGCAGGCCACAGCACATGTGGCGCAGGGCGGGCACGCTTCGCCCGTGGGCGGAGAGCCGATGGTGGAAAACCCCGGCGCGGGGGTGGAACGCTCGGCGGGTGATGCCCCCGCAGACGCACCCGCCGCGATGGCGGGCGATGACCCGGCAGCCCAGACCCTGACCCGGCGCCTGACCGCCATGGCCGGGAGCTTGCCTTTCTGCTCCCGGCAGGGGCTCAGCGAGCGCTTTGATGCGACCATCGGCGCGGGCACGGTGCTCATGCCCTTCGGCGGCCGCCACCAGCTGACCCCCGCGCAGGGCATGGTGGCCAAGCTGCCCGTGCTGCACGGGCAGACGGACACCGCCAGCTGCATGGCTTACGGCTTCCACCCGGAGCTGATGGTGCAGGACGCCTACCGCGGTGCATACCTCAGCGTGGCGGAGAGCCTTGCGCGGCTGGCTGCCACGGGGTTTGACGCGCGCAAGGCGTACCTGACATTTCAGGAGTATTTTCCCCGCACGGGCACGGATCCCCTTCGATGGGGGCAGCCGCTGGCGGCGCTGCTGGGCGCGCTGGATGCCCAGATGGGCTTTGGCATCGCGGCCATTGGCGGCAAGGATAGCATGAGCGGCACCTTTGAGCAGCTCACCGTGCCGCCCACGCTGGTCAGCTTTGCCATTGCGCCGGGCACGACGGGTGAGGCCGTATCGCCGGAGTTCAAGGCGGCGGGGCACAGCCTGTACTATCTGCCGGGCGATCCTTTTCAGCCGGGTGCCTTTATGGAAACGCTGGATTTCCTGCACAGCCTGAACCGCGCGGGGCTGGTCACCTCCGCGTGGGCGGTGGGGCTGGGCGGCGTGGCCGAGGGGCTTTTCAAGATGGCGCTGGGCAACCGCATCGGCGCAGCGGTGGATGCCGCCTTTGCCCGCGACCTGTTTGCACCGGCCATCGGCGGGTTGATCGTGGCCGTGGCGGAGCCTGCGCAAGGCGCGCACCCTGCGCTGCTGGCGGCGCTTGCGACCCGTGCGGAGCGGCTGGGCGTCACCACCGAAGCCTACACCTTAGCCTGCCGGGGGGAAACCGTGCCGCTGGCCGCCGTGCAGGAGGCCTACGAGGCCAAGCTGGAGCCGGTGTTCCCTTACCGCCGCGCGGGCGGCGCAGCGCAGGCCACAGGCACGGAGCCGCCCGCCACGCATAGTGCCGTACAATCCGATGTGCAGTCAGCTGCGGCATTTGCCGTGCAACCGGGCGCGCAAGCCACCAAGTATTCTGCTGTGCAATATGATGTGCAGACCGCCACGGTATCCGCCGCGACAACTGCCGCCCAAACCCCTGCGGCGGTCGCCCCCGCCGCCAACACGCTGGCGCTTCCCCCCTATGCGGCCACCCAGTGGGGCAAACCCGCCCTACGCACGGCGCAGCCGATGGCGGTCATCCCCACGTTCCCCGGTACCAACTGCGAAGTGGATACCGCGCGGGCGCTTGAGCGCGCAGGTGCGAAGGCGAAAATCGTGCTGATCCAAAACCTCACGGCGGATCACATCCGCCGCAGTGTGGATGCTGTGGGCAAGGCCATTGGCGGCGCGCAGATGGTGGTGTTCCCCGGCGGGTTTTCCGGCGGGGATGAGCCGGATGGCAGCGGCAAGTTCATTACCGCGTTTTTCCGCAACCCGGCCATGAAAGCCGCACTGCATGCGCTGCTTCAGGATCGTGACGGCCTGATGCTGGGGATTTGCAACGGGTTTCAGGCGCTCATCAAGCTGGGGCTGGTGCCTTTTGGCACCATTGTGGATACGGACGAACATTGCCCCACCCTCACCTTTAACACCATCGGGCGGCACCAGAGCATGCTGGTGCGCACCCGGGTGGTGAGCAACAAAAGCCCTTGGCTGCAACGCTGCGCCGTGGGGGATGTGCACCTGATCCCGGTGAGCCATGGGGAGGGGCGGTTTGTCTGTGAGGATGGTATGCTGGCCAAGCTGGCGGCCAACGGGCAGGTGTGCACCCAGTATGTGGACGCGGACGGCCAGCCCGGCATGGATGTGCGTGTGAACCCCAACGGCAGCCTGCTGGCGGTGGAGGGCATCTGCTCGCCGGACGGGCGCGTGCTTGGCAAAATGGGGCACAGCGAGCGCACCGGGCGCGGCCTGTACCAAAATGTGCCGGGCAACATCCTCCAGCCGTTGCTGGAAGGCGGGGTAGCCTACTTCCGGTAAAGCAGGGTGGCCTATGCCACGGCCAGCCGGGCTAAAATCAGCCGGTGTGGTTTGGATGGGATTTCGTTTCCATTTTTGTTACGCGCAGGCAACCCCCCACGGGTTGCCTGCGCCTGTGAGGGCATGGGTTAAGCATTGCCGTATTGCGGCGGGCGTTGCTGGTGTTGTGGCGGGCTTGACTATACTGATGATAGTAAGGGGCAGGCAAGCGCGCTCAACACGATGCCGCCGCGGACGGATTTCCGCAGTTGCAAACCGGGCGGCATTTTGCTAGTATGGAATCAGCGCCGATGCCGCGCCTGCGCGGTGCAGCGTGGCTGCGATATCGCGGCACGTTACAGCCCGACACCCCTGCAAGGGACGGTACGGGCTTCCCGCAGCCGTGCTTGCCTGCAACGGCTCATGCCGGCACCGTCGCGGCGACCCGCGCTGCGCCTGCACAGGTCGACGTGCCCGCTCGCGACCGTCACGCCCTGCGCCTGCTCGCGACCGCCGCGCCCCCTCTCGCCACCGTTTTCACCCAATCCGCATACAGGAGGTCTGCCCCATGACTGACCACGGAGCTTACATCAGCCCGTTTTCCACCCGCTATGCCAGCCCGGAGATGCAGTTCATCTTTTCGGACGACAACAAATTCCGCACCTGGCGCAAGCTGTGGATCAGCCTGGCCAAGGCTGAGCAAAAGCAGGGGTTGCCCATCACTGATGCGCAGATCACCGAGCTGGAAGCGCACCGGGACGATATCAACTATGACGTGGCCAACCGCCGGGAGCGCGAGGTGCGCCACGATGTGATGAGCCACGTGTTTGCCTATGGCGAGCAGTGCCCCACGGCGCGCGGCATCATCCACCTGGGCGCGACCAGCTGCTACGTGGGCGATAATACGGATGTCCTGATCATGAAACAGGGGCTGACCCTGGTGCGCGGCAAGCTGCTGACTGTGCTGGCGGAGCTGCGCGCCTTTGCCGAGCAGTATAAAAATCTGCCTGCGCTGGCCTACACCCACCTGCAGCCCGCACAGCTGACCACCGTAGGCAAGCGCGCCACCCTGTGGATGAATGAGCTGCTCATGGATGTGGAGGAAATCACCCACCGCATGGAAAGCCTTGCGCTGCTGGGCAGCAAGGGCACCACCGGCACGCAGGCCAGCTTTGTGGAGCTGCTGGGCGGCGATGGCGCGAAAATCCGCCAGATCGAGTTGGATATCGCGGCGGATGTGGGCATCCCCCGTGTGGTGCCGGTGAGCGGGCAAACATACAGCCGCAAGATGGATTATCAGGTGCTCAGCGCGCTTTCGGGCGTGGCACAAAGCGCCGGCAAGTTCAGCAACGACCTGCGGCTCTTGCAGGGCTTTAAGGAGATGGAGGAGCCCTTTGAAAAAAACCAGATCGGCTCCTCCGCCATGCCCTACAAGCGCAACCCCATGCGCAGCGAGCGCATCAGCGGGCTGGCGCGCTTTGTGATGGTGGATTGCCTGAACGCCGCCATCACCGCCGCCACACAGTGGTTTGAGCGCACGCTGGACGATAGCGCCAACCGCCGCATCGCCGTGGCCGAGGCTTTTCTGGCGACGGACGCGGTGCTCAACCTGATGATGAACGTGTGCGATGGGCTGGTGGTGTACCCCAAGGTGGTGCGTGCCCGCGTCATGGCAGAGCTGCCCTTTATGGCGACTGAGAACATCATGATGGACGCGGTCAAAAAGGGCGGCGACCGGCAGGAGCTGCACGAGCGCCTGCGCGTGCACAGCCAGGCGGCCGCCCGCAGGGTCAAGGAAGAGGGCGCGCCCAACGATCTGGTGGAGCGCATTGCCGCCGACCCGGCCTTCCAGATCACCAAGGCGGAGATTCAGGCCATTCTGGAGCCAGAGCGTTTTGTGGGCCGGAGCGCCGAGCAGGTGGACGCCTTCCTGGCGGAGTGCATCGACCCGCTGCTTGCGCAGTATGCGGACGAGCTGGCCGGCAAGGCAGAAGTGAACGTATAACGCCCATGCGGCGCTGCGCCCAAGCGTGATCACCGTTTTATGGCACCGGAGTATGACAAGCGTGACCACCGATATGCTTCCGCTTCCTGGTTGATCGAAGCGCACGGGAAATGAGGGGCGATGGCGCAGAGCAGAAGCGAAGGCATGGCGGGGTCACGTCAATCCTTCACGGCAATGCAAACGCGGTCAATGTGAAATCTAGGCTTTCGTGCTTTGAAAACTCTATGATAAACACCCCGCAGGCTGCTGTCTGCGGGGTGTTGCTGTGTATGGCAAGGTTTGCCCGATAGCACCGTTGATGCTGCCGCGCTGTGCTGTCAGTCTGGGTGAAAAAGCGCCCCATGGCTTGTATGCATCGGCAGTCGGCTGCATGTTTTGCGGCTGCATTTCGCTTTCCCGGGTTTGGTTTGCTTTGAAAATCGTATGATAAACACCCCGCAGGCTGATTCCTGCGGGGTGTTGCTGTGTTTGGCTAAAATTGCCCGATAGCACCGTTGCATGCTGCCGCGCCGCGCTGACAGTCTGGGTGAAAAGGCGCCCCATGGCTTGTATGCATCGGCAGTCGGTTGCATGCTTCGCGGCTGCATTTCGCTTTCACGGGTTTGCCTTTTGGCTGTGCTCTCAGGGGTTGGCCGCTGCTTCCCACGCGGCCAGCGCATCCCATTCCGTCTGCGGGATGTGCCCCGCGCCATAGCGCTGCACCAGCTGCTGCACACGGTAGTAATGGTGCATGCCTTCCGCCAGCGGCGCCCGCTGCGGCGGATACTCCAGCCCGTCGGTGCGCTGGAGCGCGGGCAGGTTATCGATGGGGGTGAGCGCGTCCATCGCAGCGGTATGTGTGGGCGCACTGGCGACGGCCTGGGCGCGTGCATCCATCTGCGCACGGTAGCGGGCGGCCTGCCCGGTCACAAGGCTGTAAGGCGCGGCCACGAGCGGCACGGTCATCATCGCCGATGCAAACAACCCCCACACGGCCAGCCCCGCGCACAGCAAGGCCAGCCCGCGGGTCAGGCATGGCGGGCGGGGCATGTCTCCGCCAAGCGATGGCTGCACAGCGGGCGCGGTGGGTGCGGGCGGCGTTACCGTCAAGGCCTGCACGGGCAGGGAGGGAGCATGCTCCATGCGGACGGGGGCATGATTCCGCTTGGCAGCCATACCGCCATCCTCTGCGCTTGCGCCGCTTGCAACGGTCTGCTGCCATGCGGGCGCATCCGCCATAGTGGCGGCATACCCATTGCCAGCGGCAGTCGGGCTACCGCCTGGATGTGGCTCCCCTTGCGCGTCCATCCGCTGGCAGGCAGCCGCATAGCCCAGCCAATAGCAAAGGTTGGAAAGCAGCACCGGGATGGCCATCAGGTACAGCGTGGCCACCATCCGATCCACCCGCAAGCCCTCCACGCCGGTGGCAAACACGCCGGGCACAAACGCCGCCGCCAGCGCGCCCATGCTGAGCACCGTGAACAGCAGCGGCCTTGCAAACCGGAGCCCGGATGCCTTGAGCGGCTGCCACAGCACCCCCGCCAGCAATAGCGCCGCCGCGATCAGCTGCGGGGTTATCCACCCGCCGCTATACTCCAGCATCTCCACCGTGCTCTGGAGCACGGCAAGCAGAGGATGCATCGCCGCGCCCACGCGTGCCTGCCGCACCAGATTGCCCGGCGCAAGAATTACCACTGCCAGCGAAGCGCATGTGCAAAGCAGCGCAAGCAGCGCGCCCCCTCTGGCGCGGGATTTGGCAAGCCATGCCCACACCGCCAGCAGCAGGAGCATCACCGCGCCCCCCAGCCCCAGCGGATAGGGGCAACCACCCAGCACCGTGCCCGCCACGGCGATGACACCCAGGCGCACAGCCCGCCGCATTGGTTTGCCGCCCAGGTGCAGCCGCAGCAGCAGCCCGGCCAGCAGCAGGAGCATCGCCCCGCTCACGCCGTAGGGCGCACCGCTTTGCCAGTAGATGGCTTCCCGCGCCCCGGGCAGGTAGCCCAGCCACAGCGTCAAAAAAACAGCATAGGCAAGCAGCGTCAGGTGGCGCGGCAGCCGCAGCAGCGCGGCAAGGGCGCGCGTCAGATACCACGCGGCGCCAACCATCAACAACAGCGTGCAAAGCGGCGCCACAAAAAACAGCTTTGCTGAAAACACCATCGGCGTGAATGCCGAAAGCAGCATCGCCACATACGTGCCCTGCCATGTGCTGTACAGCTGCGCCACCCGCGACAGCCCGCCCTGCCATGCCGCCCACAACGATCCCGTCCGCGCCCAGGCATCCGCTGCGTCTTTCACGTGCGCAAAATCATCATACAGCGGCTGCGCATGCAGGCAAAACAGCACCAGCGGTACCAACAAACAGGCAATCCACAACAAACTTACCCCTGTAATGCCCCTGGCTGCAAGCGGCTTGCCCAGCCACGCCCGCACCTGCGCCCTGCGCTTTGCCGCGCGCTGCTCCCGTTGCATTGCACCATCCCCTATTCATTGCCATCATGATAGCATACCGCGCTGACCCCCACAAGGGGGAAAGGGTACGGACGAATGGTCAGGGACGTGGATGGGGCGGGGGGCGGGGACGGGGGACGCGCGGGGCGTTGCCCCGCACCCCACAAGGGGTCAGTGACCCCTTGACCCATTCATGGTTCTATAATATGGAGATGGGCGATTGCCTGAATCTTCCTGTGTAAGAGTGTGGAGCCGCTCGCCGCATTGCGTATGGCGTTGCAGGCTTGCTGGCCAGCAGGGCGGGGACGCGCGGGGCTTTGCCCCGCACCCCACAAGGGGTCAGTGACCCCTTGACCCACTCATGGTTCTATAATATGGAGATGGGCGATTGCCTGACTCTTCCTGTGTTGGGTGTGGAACCACTCGCCGCATTGCCTATGGGGCGTTGCAGGCTTGCTGGCCAGCAGGGCGGGGGACGCGCGTGGCGTTGCCCCGCACCCCACAAAAGGTCAGTGACCCCTTGACCCATATCCCTGCGCATACGTGAAAGGAGCCGGGCATCTGCCCGGCTCCTGCTGGTTTGGCCTTGATCAAAGATTGTTGGGTTTGGCGGCGCTGCTGTACAGGATGCTTTGCGTTTGCACCCCGGCCACCCCGTCAATGGCCAGCCCGTTGACCTGCTGGAACAACGTTACCGCGTTGGCCGTGGCCTCGTCAAAGGTGCCGGTGATGTTGCCATCGTAATACTTGAGCTCATAAAGGGTGTATTGCAGGTTGCGCACCGCGGTGCCGCTGGAGCCGATCTGCAGCTTGGAATAGCTGCCGCTGCTGCCTGCGCCGCCATAGAGGATGCGCTGTGTGGCAGGGCCTGCCGTACCGGTGACCCGAAGGCCAAGCGCCGCCTGATAGTTTTTGACGGCATCAGAGGTCACAGTGCCAAAATCGCCATCCAGATCGCCCACATAGTAGCCTTTGCTGGAGAGCGCGCTTTGCAGCGCCGTCACGTTGGCAACGCTGCCCTTGCTGGGCGTCAGGCTGCTGTACCCGCCGATGGAGGCCGTCTCGCCAAAGGTTTCCGGCTTGGTGCCGCTGCCTGTGCTGGAGCCGCCCGTGCCCGTACCGCCATACAGGGCGTTGAGCGTCGCCTTGCCGGCCACGCCGTCCGCCGTGAGCCCATTGGCCTGCTGGAAGGCAGTGACCGCCGTCTGCGTGCCTGCGCCATAGTCCCCATCCACCGAGCCGGTGTAAAAACCCAGCTCCTTAAGGCGGGTCTGCAGCGCGCGCACGCCGCCGCCCGTCATGCCCAGCTTGAGCGAGCCGATGTTGGCCACCACTGCGCTGGCTTTGCGTGCGGAGGAAGAATAAAGCTTGGTGAGCGTGGTCGGCCCCGCGATGCCATCGGCATAGATGGAGTTGCGCTTTTGGAACGCCACCACAGCGGCCTCAGTCGTCTCGGCAAAATCCCCATCGGCGCTGCCGCTGAGGTAGCCCAGCACGATCAGCCTGTTTTGCAGGATCTTGACCTGCGAGCCGCTGGAGCCAAGTTTCAGGTAAATATCGGTCTTGCCGTTGGTATATTGGCTGGTGGATGTGCTGCCGGAGCTGGACGAGCCGGACGAACTGCTGTTGCTGCCGGAGCTGCTGCCCGTGCTGCTGTTTTTCTTGGCCACGGCATAGTAGCTGTACATGGCTTCCTGCGTTTTGGAGCCTGCCACGCCATCGGCGCCGAGGTTGTTGGCAGCCTGAAAATCCTTGACCGCGCTGGCGGTGCCCGCGCCGTAGCTGCCATCCACCGAGCCGGTGTAATAGCCCAGCTCCTTGAGGCGCTGCTGGAGCTGCTTTACCGCCGCGCCCGATGCACCCGTGCGCAGCGTGCTGCTGGTGGATGCCGTCATGGCCGGGGTGGGGGTGGGGGTGCTCAGGCCGACCGTCACATTGCTGGTGGCCGTATTATCCCCGATGTTGATCACATTGCTGGGCGGGTTGGTGGCCGTATCGTTGCCAAAATCCCAGCTGGACCAATCCACCTGCTGGTTGTCGGTGGCGGTGGGGGCAGTCGGCTCCGGCGTGGCGGTCACGTTGGGCGTGGGAGTGATGACCGTATCAAACTGCTGCCCGCCGGTAGCTACGGTCAGGCCGTTGTTATCATCCACGATGCGGTCAGGCTCCATGTAGCAGCCTGTCATGGCGAGCGCGCCTGCCAGCAGCGCTGCCAGGAGCCATACCTTACGGGCATGCGCCGTATTTTTCTGCTGTAAGCGGTGGTTCTTCATGGTCTACTCTCCCCTGTCTGCTTGGGCTTGGCCGAAGGGATGTTCCCATGGCCATAGACACCGTTATTGTACTAAGAATTGTTACGGAACGCAAGCGGTATTTCTGCGTGGCCGCTCCGACAGTATCGCCGCAAGCGGGCTGGGTGCCTTTGGCTGCGCTGCATCAGGCAAACGCCTGCCTTATCCATAGGACGAGGGAAGGGTGCTTTTTGTTCCCGCCATGAAACATTTTTGAAACAATTTGTGTGGGGGGGGCACCTCGCGCCACAGCCGGGGTACAAGCATCATTTCCTTATATATAAGGTAAGGAAGTGTGCGCCGCGTGGAAGGGCATCCGCTGATGTGGGTGAGCATCCCATCGCAACGCTTGACGCGCCCCTTCGCGCGATCAAGTGGGCTGCCCTTGCGCCTGGAAAGCCGAAACCGTGCAAACGCTTCTATGGCGAAACCCGCTTGCGCTGGCGCACAAGCCCTTATTGGCTTGGCGGGAACATGATCCTGTGCAAGCAAGGTACAGCTTGGGCACGGCTCAGCGTTGGCGCGGGCTGATGAGGGCATCCCGCGCGGCAGCCGTTTGCGGCGGCATCCCGGGCAACGCGGGCAAGCGTGCACGTTTTACGCGCGCGCTTCCCCCTTGCCCAGCGCCAGAGAATAGAGCGCTGCTTCCCGCACTGGCAGCCCGGTGGCCTGCGCCAGCGCGCGGCGGTACAGCTGCACCTGCGCGCCATACAGCGCCCACAGGGCATCCAGATCTGCTACGCGGTCGGTTTTATAATCCACCAGCACCCAGGCGCCCTCCTGCACATAGCACAGGTCGATCACGCCTTGCACGATCAACCCATCCAGCTCCGGCAGGCGCAGGTTAAAACTCCACTCACGCCGCACTGTTTGGGCGCCAAGCGCACCTTGCCCCCAAGGGCTTTCCAGAAAGCGGGTCAGGGAGGCGCAATCCACCAAGGAGGCTTCCTCCGGAGTGAGCAGGCGGCGGGCGGCCAGCGCGGCCACCTGCCGGGTTACCTCGGCCAGCAGCGCAGGCGTGCCGGCAGCGGCGCGCAAGGGGGCATCCTTAAGCAGGGACAGCGCCTTGTGTGTGGCAACCCCGCGCCGGACACCGGACTGCTGCTCCGGCGCGCGCAGGAAAGCCGGCATCGTGGGCAGATCCGCCATCAGCCGAGGACGGGTGAGCGGCAGAGGCAGGCGTTTGTGCTCCAGCGATTCCTGCGCTGCGGCATCCCCCTCCACGGGCTCCAGCAAGGCAGGCACTTCAGGCTGTGCAAACCCGGCCGCGCCTGCAAGGCCGCCTGCAAGGCCGGGCGCCGCCGCCGGCTGTGCCTGCGCGCGCACCAGCGCCGTGGCGCCGACCTTGAAGGGATGGTGCCGGAAAACGAGCCGCGGCGCAATGGGATCCACCGCTGGCCAGGTGGCAGGGGTCGGCGCGCCTTCAATGCCCTCCGCAGGCCAGGGCATGGCGGCATGGGCATCCGTTTGCCATAGCGGGGCTGCGGCAGAAGCCGATTGCGCCCCGGCATTTGCCGGGAAGGCGGCATCCGTGCCGAGGGTGCGCGGTGCAGCCATCGCTGGGTTTAGGGGGTGGGGCGTTTGCACTGTGCCGGCTGCATCGGCCGCCATGGCAGGCATCTGCCGGGCAACAGCCATGCCAGCATCCGTGCCTGCGCTTTCCGGCGCGGCCGGTGCGGCACCGACCGTATCAGGCGTTGGCGTGGGGGGCAAGGGCATGCCGCTCTCCTGTGTCATTGCCGCCGTCGCGCCCAGCTGGTGTGCCAGCAGGCGGGTTTCCTGTGCCAGCGCATCCAGGCGGGCACGGCGCAAGGCCAACTCGCTCAGGCCTGCTTTGCCGCGCGCATAGCGGAGTGCCTGCTTGACCTCCTCCTCCTCTATGTGGAAAACCACCCGCCAAACGGCACTTTTCTGTGGATTATATGTGGATTGTGTGGATAAACTGGTTTCTGGCGCAGTTCTCCACGCAGGGGTGTTGAAAACCGTTGGCGCGGCAACTTCCTGCACTGATGGCACTGCGCGGTCCGGATCGGCGGCTTGTGCGGCTGAAGCGGAGGGCAACCCCTGCCCTGCTGGTAAAGATTCTGCCGGGGCTGTTTCCCCTGGTGCAGGCTGCGCAGCGATGGGTTGTGGCGGCGCAGCTTCGCTTTGCGGCGGCCAGTCGTTGGTGGCGGCTGCGGCATCCATGGGCGCAAGGTCAAGGGTGGCTTGCTCCACGGCATCGCTTCGGTCCAGGCAGCCGGTGATCCAGTCCAGCATGCTCCCGGCGCTGAACACCGCATAGGCCGTGCCGGCCGCATCCGCCTGAAAGCCGGTTGCGGCGTCCGCAGGGCTCAGCCTGGCATCACACCCCATGAGGATGAGCTCATCCCGGGCACGGGTCATGGCAACATACAGGAGGCGCGCGCGCTCGGCACGTTCTTCCCGCTGGGTGCGCAGGTCAATGGCGCGCTTGAGCAGCGTATCGCCCGTGGTGCGCGCCACTTCATTGACATAGGGCAGGGCGATGCCCAGCCGGGGGTGCACGGCCAGAGCGCTGCCCCCGCCGCGCCGCGCGCCAAACCCTTCCTCCAGACCCATGACAAACACCACGGGAAATTCCAGTCCTTTGGATTTATGGATGGTCATCACGCGCACCACATCCTCCCAAGGGCTGAGGATGGTGGGGCTGTTGCTATCCCGCACGCCGGTCTGTGCGGCCACGCTCTCCAAAAAAGTATGCAGATCTCCACCGCGGTGGCGCACATGCTCGCCCGCCTTATCGCACAGCATGCGCAGGTTGGCCTGCCGCAGTTTGCCGTTGGGCTGGCACCCGAAAAACGCATACAGGCCGGAGCGCCCCAGCCAACCCCACAGGTAGGCATCCAAAGGTGTTTCCATCATCAAAAAACGCTCGCGCGCCAAGGTGGCGAGCGCGGCGCGGCACAGGGCGGCCAGCGAATCCTGCCCCTCGGCCACGGCGCGCACCGCGCCAAGGTAGCTGCCCTCGGGCTTGCGCAGGCGCACCCCGGCCAGCTCCCGATCCCCAAAACCGCCCGCAGGGCTGCGCAGCCACGCCAGCAAAGCCAGATCATCGGCGATGTTATCCAGCAGGCGCAGGTGGTTTACGGCCTGGAAAATCTCCTCACTTTCCAGGGCAGAAGCGCGATCCTCGCAGTAAACGGGAATGCCGAGTTCCTGCATCACGCGCTCCAATACCTGCGAAACGGATTTCATCTTGGGCCCCAGGATGGCGATATCCTTGTACTGCAGGGCGCCCACTACATTGCCCTCCCGATCCCGGAGCGGAGTGCCGACGCGCCGGCGAATCTCCCGGGCGATGGCATATGCCTGCAGCTTGTAGCGCTCCGCCGCGCGGATGGGCTGGGCAAACAGGTGCAGGCTCACGGGGGCATCCGCTTGGCTGGGTGCGCCGGGGTACAGGCGCGCCTCCGCGTCATAATCGATTTCGGTCACATCGGCACGCATGACGCGTTGGAAAACACGGTTCACGCCCGCCAGTACCGCCTCCCGCGAGCGGAAGTTGGCATTGAGCGTGATGCGCCGCCGGGGTGCATCTTCATCCGCGGAAAAATCGCGCGCCTTTCCCATGAACAGGGATGGATCCGCCTGCCGGAACCGGTAGATGCTCTGCTTGACATCCCCCACATAGAAGTAGCGCTGCGGTGCGCCCGATGTTTCACGTGAAACATCGCGCCGGATACTGTTGAGGATGGCTTCCTGCACACCGCTGATGTCCTGATACTCATCCACAAACACACCGTCAAAACGGGCGGCAACCTCCGCGCCGATGGCGGGTTTTTGCAGGATGGTCAGGCTCATGCGCTCCAGATCATGAAAATCCAGGAGCGAGCGCTCCCGCTTGAGGGCGGCATAGCGCGCATCCATGGCCTCCATGAGTTGGCACAGCCCCACCAGGGTGGGTTGCATGGCGTTGAGCCGCGCCACGGCGGCCTGCGCATCCTCCGGGATGCGCTCGGCAATGGCGGCTGCAAGCTTTTTGATGGCTTCACGGCAGGCCTTGTAGCGATCCCGCACATCCGCAGGTTCGCCCTCCAGCCCGCGCACGCCGGGGAGTTTGGGGAGGGTGAGGGCGCGCGCGGCGGCGGTGAGCGAAAGCAAACCCTGCGCGCGCGCCGCCAGCAGTGCATCCACCTCGATACGGTCGGCGCGGATGGTGGGCACATATTTTTCGTGGAGCAAGGGATGATCCAGCAGCGCTTCACACGCGCGCATCTGCTCCCCGATGCCATCGGCCAGCAAGCTGCAATCCGACAGGAGCGTTTCCGCCAGCAGGCCGGTTTGCAAATCGCTAACCGTGTAGGCGCGCTGCGCCTGGGCACGCAGCCACCCGAAGGGATCCGCCAGTCCCATCAAAAACGGGTACAGATCATCCATCATACGGTCGATGGTTTTTTCATCGAACTTCCGGGTCAGGGCGGCGGCGGGCGCATCGCCCTGGGCGGCCAGCTGATAGCATCCGTCCAACGCATCCGCCTTGGCCTGCTGGCGCAGCGTGGCGCAGACGGTTTCATCCCCCAGCATGGACTGGGGATCAATATCCACCTCTTGAAAATACTCCCGCACGATTTTTTGGCAGAAGCTGTGCAGGGTGCTGATCTGGGCTGTTTCCAGCAGCTCCATCTGGCGGCGCATGCGGGCATCCTGCCCGGCGGCCTCGGCCAGGCGAGCCTGCAGGCGCTCACGCATCTCGGCGGCGGCGGCATGCGTAAAGGTGACCACCAGCAGCCGGTCGATGGAAAGGCCATCCACGGCCAGCAGATCATAGATTCGCTCGATGAGCACACGCGTCTTGCCGCTGCCTGCAGCGGCGGATACCAGCAGCTCCCGGTTGCGCGCGTGAATGGCGGCATCCTGCGCGGGGGTAAAGGGCATACGATCACCTCTTTACTTAGCATTGTATCGCGCCCGAAGGCGGATGGCAAGGGGCGGCAGGCAGCAAAGGGTGGCCATCGCTGGCACGGTGCACATGTTTCACGTGAAACATTCACGGGCAATCCGCCGGCCATGGCCCGGTCACGGCTGCCCTGACTGCGCAAGGGCTCACGGAAATGTTTCACGTGAAACATGTGCGCAGGTTCGCACCCGCAGCGGGCCTGCGTCGCGCCACTGCCTTACTCCGGGGTTATCCGCAGGCATGGCAAAAAAGGCGGAAATGTTTCACGTGAAACAATGCCGCACCCGATGGCGTTTACTTTCCCTGGCCTGAAATTGTAAACCCTTCCAAAGCGTGCTATAATACTTCCAATTCCAGTAAGGAGGATCGCTATGCCCACCACGAAATTTGACGTAGAAGGCATCAAGCAGAGTATTATCGGGAAATTACAGCGCTACTACGGCGTGACTGTGCAGACCGCCACCCCGCAACAGCTATACAAGGCCGCCGCATCCACCGTGCGCGACCAGATCATGCATAAATGGATGATCAGCCGTGAGCAGCGTCAGCAACAAAAAGGCAAGCGCCTGTACTACCTTTCGGTGGAATTTTTGATGGGGCGCAGCCTGAACAGCAACCTGATCAACCTTTGCAGCCAGGAGGATTACCGCGCCGCTTTTGCCCAGCTGGGGCTGGATCCCACCACCTTGATGGCCGAGGAGCCCGAACCCGCGCTGGGCAACGGCGGCCTTGGCAGGCTGGCGGCCTGTTTTTTGGACAGCCTGTCCAGTCTGGACATTCCCTCCATGGGGTGCACCATCCGCTATGAGTATGGGCTGTTTCGCCAAAAAATCGTGGATGGCCAGCAGGTGGAACTGCCGGACATCTGGCTGGCCAACGGCAACGTGTGGGAAATCCTGGTGGCCGAGGACATTTGCCAGGTTCACTTCAATGGCGATGTACGGGAAGCCATCGTGGATGGCCGCCGCGTGTTCACGTTGGAAAACGCCTACACCATTGACGCAGTACCCTATGATATGCCCATTGTGGGCTATGATAACGACTGCGTGAACACCCTGCGCACCTGGAGCGCCCGCAGCCGGGAAACCCTTGACCTGAAAAGTTTTGGCCGCGGTGAATATGACAAGGCCATGGACGAGATGAAGATGGCCGAGGTCATCAACAAGGTGCTCTACCCTGAGGACAGCCACTGGGAAGGCAAGATGCTGCGCATGAAGCAGCACTACTTCTTTACCTCCGCAACGCTGCAATACGCGCTCAAGGATTTCAAACGCCAGTATGGCGCAAATTTCGACCTCCTGCCGGAAAAAGTGGTGTTCCACATCAACGATACGCACCCCGGCCTGGCGATTCCCGAGCTGATGCGTTTGCTGATCGATCAGGAAGGGCTGGACTGGGACAGCGCAGAGCGCATCACCCACCGCTCGGTGGCCTACACCAACCACACCGTGATGCAGGAGGCGCTGGAGCGCTGGCCGCAGGAAATGATGCGCCAGACCCTGCCCCGCATTTACATGATTTTGGAGGAGCTGAACCGCCGCTGCTGCGAAAAGCTGTTCCAGCACTACCCCGACCAATGGGACCGCATCGGGCAGATGGCTATCCTCGCCTATGGGCAGGTGCATATGGCCAACCTGTGCGTGGCGCTGGCCTTCAGTGTGAACGGGGTGAGCCAGCTGCACGGCAAAATTTTGACGGACGGTCTTTTCCATGATTATTACCAGACCGACCCCGGCAAGTTTACGGCCATTACCAACGGGATCACGCACCGCCGCTGGCTGCTCTCGGCCAACCCCGGCCTGCGCGATCTGCTCAGCGAGAGCATTGGCACCGGCTTTTACAAGGATGCTGCGGAGCTTTCCAAGCTTTTGCCCTTTGCGCAGGATGCGGCCTTCCGCGAGCGTTTTGACCAGGTGAAGCACCAAAACAAGGAGCGGCTTGCCCGGCTCATTGAGCGGCGGCAGGGCGTAAAGCTGAACCCCGACTTCATTTTTGATGTGCAGGCCAAGCGCCTGCACGAGTACAAGCGCCAGCTGCTTAACGCCCTGCACATTCAGGTACTGTACAACCGCATCCTGGAGGATGCGTATTACGATGCGCCCCCGCGTGTGTTCCTCTTTGGCGCCAAGGCCGCGCCGGGGTATTTCCGCGCCAAGCTGATCATCCGCTACATCAACGCCCTGGCGCGGCTCATTGACCGCCACCCGCGCGTGAGCAAATACCTCAAGGTGGGGTACATCGAAAACTACGATGTAAGCACCGCCGAACTGCTGATGCCGGCCGCGGAAATCAGCCAGCAGCTTTCCACCGCCGGCAAGGAGGCCAGCGGCACCGGCAACATGAAATTCATGATGAACGGTGCGCTCACGCTGGGCACGATGGACGGCGCAAACGTGGAGATTTTTGAGCAGGTGGGGCCGGAGAACATCTACATCTTCGGCATGCGCGCCGAAACCGTGGAGGGGATGTACCGCGAGGGCGCCTACAACCCCATGGGCATCTTTGAAAGCAATGCCGAGATCCGCCGCGCGCTGAGCCAGTGGCTGGACGGCACGCTGTTCCCCGATGAGCCCATGGCGCTGCAAGACCTGTACCACATGCTGCTGATGGGGGATATGGGCGGCATGCCCGACGCGTACTTTGTGCTCAAGGATTTCGGCAGCTACTCCATGGCCAACCGCCGCATGATGGAGGATTATAAGAACCGCGAGGTATGGCTCAAAAAAGCCATCACAAACGTAGCACAGAGCGGGTTTTTCTCCAGCGACCGCACCATCCGCGAGTATGACGAGAAAATATGGCACATCAAAAGCCGGTGAGCAATCAGCCTCCTGCGGGCAGGGGCTTCTCCCCTGCACAGGCCAAATCCCCGCCGCAGCGGCAAGGGTCAAGGGCGAAAGCCCTTGCGGGGTTTGGGGCAGCGCCCCAAGCCTTATGCCGCAGCACTGTCAGCAAAGCGAGCGAACAGCCCGCAGGGCTATGAAGCGAGCGGTGATGGTACATTGAATAGGTTCATTGATGCTCTGGGCAGGCGTAAAACCCCTGCCCCTTGACCCGGCTCCGCAGCGGCGGGGATCAGCAACAAGGGGATCAGCGCGATTGGATGTCGCGCCGATCCCCTTGCTTTGCAGTTTCATGTTTGTTTGGCGCATGCCGGCGGGCTTACGGTGCAGCTACATCAAACGAGCAGGCGCATCAAGCGCCGTGGGTGCTGCTTACCAGCCTTCAAAACGGGTTTACCCCACATCCACGCCCAGCAGCGCCTTGGCAGCCAGACCGATCAGGAAGGCGATCACCGCCACGCCCAGGCTGATGGTGACCATCTCCACAAAGCGCTTGCGAAACGGCAGCCCCTTGGCGACGCTGATGTAATAATTGAACCCCAGAATGACCAGCACCACGACCGCGATCATGAGCGCGAGCGCGAGCGGCCACAGCCCGCTTGGCAAAAGCAGGTAGGGCAGCACCAGCAGCGCCACCGTGATCAAATAGGCAATGCCCGTATAAAGGCTGGATTTGAGCGCGTTCTCATTGCCATCGGCACGTTCGGCCAGGTAGTTGCTGGCCGCCATGGACAGCGTGGCGCTGACCCCGGTAATAATGCCGCTGAGCGCCACCACCCGCGTATCCTGCAAGGCAAAGCTCAGCCCGGCAATGGTGCCGGTCAGCTCCACCAGCGCATCATTGAGGCCAAGCACCATTGCGCCCACGTACTTGAGGCGCTCCTCATCCAGCATGGCGATGAGCTCATCCTCATGGCGCTTTTCCATGCGCTGGATGCCCTCGGTTTCCGGAATCGCCTGCTTGAGCTGCTCATAACCGTCGATGGCGGCTTTTTCCTGAGCAGCCACCAGCTTGAGCACAAACGTATAGCCCAGCACGCGGGTGAGCAGCTTGAGCCACAGGATGCGCAGGCGGTTGGGGCGGATATCCTTTTGGCTGAAACTGCGCCAATAGTCGGCATGGGC
>LVAR01000025.1 GCA_001604115.1 Clostridiales bacterium Firm_12
GGCCAGCATGGCGGTTTGCAAGATCAACATTGACAGCGACCTGCGCCTGGCCTTTACCGGCGAGCTGCGCAAGCACTTTGCAGAGCATCCCGATCATTTCGATCCCCGCCAGTACCTGACGGACGCCCGCGACGGTATCCGCTCCATGGTGCGGCACAAGATCGTCAATGTGCTGGGCAGCAACGGCAAAGCCTGAACGTTACAATAGGTTCCACTCACATAACAACGCCCTGCCTGCGGCTGAGCCGCATGGCAGGGCGTTTTGGATCGGCCGACGGCCCACCAAGGCAGCGCTTCCAGCCATATGCCCATACATCTGTCCGGCTACAAAAAGCACCCCGCCTATGCTTAGATAGGCGGGGTGCTGCGCTGCTGCCTGGTTGGTGGGTCAAAAACCTCGCGGGGTCACGCCCACATAGATGCGAGCGGCACGGTTTTTATAGATGCTGCGGGCAATTTTGCTGCGGTCGGTTTGCACCCCGTCGGTCACGGTCACCAGGAAGGTATCCACCACGAAGCCTTCGCTGGGCTCGATCACCGTTTTTTCCTCATCGGTGTAGGTCACATATTTGGCCTTGGTATCTTCAATGATCTCCGGCTCCAAAATGGCGGGAAGCTTTTCGACTACCTCGGTTTCCAGCTCATAACGGGTATTGCCCAAATCCTTGCCATACACACGCACTTCGCACAGCAGGCGCTTTTTGTTGGAGGGATCGGCGATCACGTGCGCGGAGAGGAACACCTTGCTGCCGGAATTGTTGCGGAAGCTGAAATCGATCTCACGGCCACGCGTATCACTCACCGTAGCGTCCTTGCCCATATCGGTGTAGGAAACGCGCGTGGAGTGGGCGGTATGGTCGGTGATGCGCATGCCTGCCTGCACTGCGGCCAGGTACACCGTGGTGCTGGCCTGGCAAACGCCGCCGCCCCAACCGGGGGTCAGCTCACCGTAGTTATATTCAAACGCCTGAAAAAATCCGTTTTTCTCGGTGCGCCTGCCTACCACATTGTTAAAGGAGAAGCGCTCGCCATCGTTGAGCACCATCCCGTTGATCCGGGAAAACGCCACGCGGATGTTCTGATTGCGCTCGTCCGTCGATTTGGCATCGATCGGGGTGATCGCCCGATAACGCAAGCTGTAATAGGGCTGCAAGGAAGCCAGCGTGACATCGGGCTGCACATCCTCCGGCTGCACCAGCACTTCGCCGGGGGTGAAGGTTTCCACCATGCTCAGGATTTGTGCCTTGAGCGCCGCCACATCCAGGCGCTTGCCCACCACTTCCGGCTGGAAGGTGAAGGGCTGCGTGGTGTTGTCCGGGTCAAAGGAGAGCACCGCTGCATTTTGCGGCGCAACATAGGCGGCCTTAGCCAGCGTTTCCAGAATGGTATCGATTGGGGATGTGTCTGCGCTGAGCTCAATGCTGGAATATTCAGCTTTGCCGCGCTTGGCCGAATCGATCTCCTCTTTGAGCTGGAATATGTTTTTACGGTTCAGGGTGCTGGTCTCATGCCCGATCATCCACGCCTGCTCCAGTGCCTGGGTAGGGTCGCGGTTGATGCCCAGCATCTGCGCGGTAATATCCTTAAACTCTCCGGCCGGGCTGCGCAGGCGCACATACCACGAGCCCAGATTATTATTAATCTGCCCCAGCACCGCATTGGTGCCTTCTTCCCATGTCATGCCGCTGAGGTTGATGCCGTCCACAAAAACATTGTCCACAAACACACTGGTGTATGGACGCACATCCGCTTGCGTTTTCCACACATAGATGCCTGCGCCGGCCCCGGCCAACACCAGCAGAAGAAGCAGCACCTTGATCAGTTGCCATTTGAGGCTCCTTCGTTTGGGTGGTCTGGGCGCGCCGCCGCCCTGGCTTGCTTTGGAGGGGCGCCCTGCGCGTTGCCTGGGTGCTTTGGCAGCGGTCGGCGGAACACTGCCCGGCATGCCATAGGCAGGAGGTGCCTGCCACGCGCTTTGCGTGCGTGGCGGCATCGGTTGGTTGGGGGGACGGTAGCCCTGGTTGAGCATAGACGTTGCTCCTTTATCGAGAGGTATCGCTTAACTGGGTGTGGAGTAGCGGAATGCGCCAGCTGCGGTGGGCACGCCATCTAACAGGCGAAAATGTGCTGCGCCGCAGGCGGCTACCTGATTATTGTACCATAATCCGGCAGATAACGGAAATGGGAATCCATAACATTGAACGCTGCCCTGCACTCTTTGGCAGCCGTCATCAGCTCAGGTGGCACCGAATGCTTGGCGTGAACAGTGAAAGCGAACCAGGCCTTCGCTTTTCCCTGGCTTGCTTGCTCCCATCCCAGTAGATTGGTCGATCCGTGTCCATAGCGGCATCGTTACTGCATGACAGCATTCCTTCATGGTTCAGCCGCAGCGCGCCATGGCTTCCTCCAGCGCGGCAAGATCTTCTTGCCAGTGTTGCCAGCCTGTGGGCAGCCCGCCCAGCTTGGCGCGCGCCCCGCGGTCGCCGTGAAAATCGCTGCCGCCTGTCACCAGCAGGCCATTACGCTGAGCAATGCCAAGCAGATGGTGGCCATCCCTCCTGCCCGCCGACGGATGGAACACTTCCACCCCCATCAGCCCTGCGTCCCGCAGGGAGAGGATCAGCGGCTCCAACAGTTCCGGGGACAAATGCAAGCGCAGCGGGTGCGCCAGCACCGGCACGGCGCCGGCTTCCCTGAGCAGCGCAACTGCCTCGGAAGCCGTCTGGTGCGCCAGGGGCACATAGCCTGGCCTGCCTTCGTTCAGATAGCGGTCAAATGCCTGATCCACCGTATGGACGATGCCCATGTGAATCAGCGCGCGCGCGATATGCGGCCGGCCGAATGCTTGCCCTTGGCTGTCCATGGAGGGCAGCAGCGCCTGCGGCACCTCGATCCCAATATCGCGAAGCGCTTCCACCATTTGCAGCCCTCGCGACGCACGCTTGTGCCGCAATGCCGCGCAGGAAGCGCGAAGTGCCTCATGCGCTGGATCCACACCATAACCCAGGATGTGGGTACGCCCATCCTCGCCTGCGCTCAGCTCCACACTGGCAATGCTGCGCAGCGGATAACCCTGCTGCACTAGCTCCTGTGCGGCCTGCGCCATGGGAAACAGGCCATCGGTGGTATCATGATCGCACAGCGCGATCACATGAACTTGCTTTTTTTGCGCGAGCGCGCACAGCGCCTGCGGCGATAACAAACCATCGCTGAAGGTGCTGTGCGCGTGCAGGTCTAATGCCATCACGGCTCAATGAACGCTTCCTGATCGCCCAGCGCATGGCTGGCGCGCTGGTATGCAGGCGTTGGAATCTCGCGCTCCGGCTCGGGCTCTGCAACCACAGGCTTGGGTTGGGGTGCATCCGGCAGCGTTTCGCCGCGCATCACGGCTTCAAACTCCGTGCGGCTGAGCGTATCCAGTTTGAGCAGCGCCTCGGCTACCGCAGTCAATTGCTCGCTGTGATCCGTCAGGATCTTTTGCGCACGCACATAGCATTCGTCCACGATGCGTTTCACTTCCGCATCAATAGCGGCGGCGCTCTGCTCGCTATACTCGCGGCTCTGGCCAAATTCCATGCCCACAAATACTTCCTGATCGGCGGAGAGGTACACCGTGCCCATATCGCTCATGCCGAACTGCGTCACCATCCGGCGTGCCAGTTCCGTAGCCCGTTTGAGATCGCTGGAGCTGCCGGTATACAGATCGTCTAGCGCCACTTTTTCGGCAGCGTGGCCGCCCAAAGCCATGGTGATGATCCCCAGCAACGCTTTGCGGCTGATGTTGTCATTCTCCTCAGCAGGCAGGCTCAGGGTATAACCACCCGCCTGGCCGCGCGGCACAATGGTCACCAAATGCACATCATCGCACTCCGGCAGCAGGTTTGCAACCACCGCGTGGCCGGCTTCGTGATAGGCCACTATTTTGCGATCCTTCGGGGTCACCTTGTGGCTCTTCTTTTCGGGACCCATCTGCACACGGCTGATGGCATCGATCAGGTTCTGCTGGCCGATTTTTTTGGTCTTATCCCGCACAGCCAAGATGGCTGCCTCGTTCATCACATTTTCCAGATCTGCGCCTGTGGAAAACGGCATGCGCTTGGCAATGTTCTCAAAATCCACATCGGCCGCCAAGGGCTTGCCGCGGCTGTGCACTTTGAGGATTTCCACGCGGCCTTCCAGATCCGGGTAGTTGACCGTTACCTGACGGTCAAAGCGGCCGGGGCGTAGCAATGCGGGATCCAGAATATCGCGGCGGTTGGTGGCCGCCATCACAATCACGCCTTCATTGGTCGAAAAGCCGTCCATCTCCACCAGGAGCTGGTTCAGGGTCTGCTC
>LVAR01000026.1 GCA_001604115.1 Clostridiales bacterium Firm_12
CGCCGCAGGCGCTGTAGCATAGCGCTCGGTTTCCTGCGCGGCATAGGCCGCCGGATTCTGTACCGCCGCATAGGCACCCTGCTGCGCATAGGCCGCCGTGCGGGCGCCCATCACTGGTTGCGCATAATTGCCGACCGGTGCGGCATAGCCTTGTGCGGCCGCGCCGTAATTGGCGGGGTTGGCATACTCGGGGCGCACATAGCCCTGCGATTCCGGCGCCGCGGCAAATTTCTGCATCGCCGGATCGATGACCACATACACCGAGGGGGAAGAAATCAGGTAAATCCCGCGCTGGGAAATTTTGCTGAGCGTGCAGCCCAGCGTATAGGCTGCGCCGCTGAGCATGTCCACGCACCGCTGGCGCTCGCTGTCATTGGCGATGAACTCCATGTTCAGAAATACGGAGGCGTTGGCCTTGATGTACTCGATCACCTTGGTGCACTCGTTGCGGCTGCGCAACAGCACGACATATTCCACATGCGCATAGTAATTGCCCTCCGGCCCGCGGATCATGCCGGGGAACGGCAGCACGTTACCCTGCTGCGCCTGGGGTTGTTGGGCATAGGCGGCCTGCGCGGGCGCGCGGCCAAATTGCTGCGTTTTTTGCTGCTGCTGGGCCGTCATCTGGCGGCGTTGCATCTCCTCCGCCTGCTGGCGCTGGCTTTCTGCCTCGGCCTGCATATCCTTCTGGCTTTTATAAGGCACACGGCCGCCGTACTTGTCCGCGGTATCGCCGCCAAAACGGTCTGCCGGGGCGGTTCTGGCGGTATCGCCGCCCACAGCCTGGGCGTCCTGTGCGGTTTTGGATGCGCCGCCAAACACCTGCTGCGCCTCGGCCGAGGCGTAGTAAGCATTGTTTGCAGTTCGGCCAGCATCCCCACCACGGGCGATCCGATCGCCTTTTTCGGCCAACCATTCGTTGACCTTCTGGAACACACCCAAGCGTTTTACCTCCTGCAAATGCTGTCGCCCATTCCGCCATCAAGGCGGCCAGGCGAGGCAGCCGAGACTGTTGTGCAATGCGCCCGTCACGGGGCGCGGTACAGCGCGGTGCCAACGCGCACCATGGTCGCGCCCTCACGGGCGGCAATGGCATAATCATGGCTCATGCCCATAGAGAGCTCCTCCATGCGCACACCGGCAAACCCCTCCGCGGCCAGCGCGTCAAAGAGCGCCCGCATCGCGCGGAAGTAGCCGGTCAGCTGCGCCTCATCCTCAATGAAAGGCATGATGGCCATGAGCCCGCGCACGCGCAGGCAACGGTAATTCTTCATGCGGCGTAGAAAAGGGCGCACCTCAGCCACTGAAAAGCCGGCCTTTTGCGACTCTCCGGCGATGTTCACCTGCACCAGCGCATCCACCGTGACCCCGCGCTGGTCGGCGCGGCGCTCCACTTCCTCGGCCAGGGCAAGCCTGTCCAGCGCGTGGAGCAACCACACTTTCTCTATTATATCTTTAACTTTGTTGGTTTGCAACCTTCCGATCCAATGCAGGCGAAAACCCTCGTCCAGCATGGCCAGTTTGGGCACCGCCACCTGCACGCGATTTTCGCCGATATCCAGCACGCCAAGGGGCTTGAGCGCGTTGACCACCGCGGGCGCTACGGTTTTGGTCACGGCCACCAGCCTGGCTGGCGGCTGATCCTGGTAGGTGTTATGCGCCAGCACCGCCTGCACCTGCGCCACATTGGCGGCCAGCGCATCCGCGGGAACGTTTTCCAGCAGCGCGGCCTGCGGCGCGCCGCCAGCCTGCGCCAGTACATCCTCCATGCGTATGATCCCCCTTTAGCGGAACAGCCTGACCCGCTGCCCCGTTGCGATTACCCCCGTCTGGATGGCGGAGATGAACACCTTGTCCCCCTGCCGCGCGAGAATATCCACCGGGATGAACACCTGCGTGCCATCATCATTGATGCGCACCACGCCCTTTTGCTCGTTTTGCGTATAGATGGCATTGGCGGGCACCAGCAACCCATCGGCATATTCGCCCAGCTCGGCCTGGCAGGTGCGCATGTACAGCACCGGATCCACCTCGCCCAGCACGGCCAGGCGCACCAGCAGCTCGCCGCTGGCACGGGTGTAGCTGAGTACCTGCGCATCCACCGTCGTGTTGGAAAACTGCTCCAGCATCAGCTTGTAGGAGGTGCCCTCCACAGGCGTCCATACGCTGTCCTTGATGAGCATGAGCACCGCATAGTTGCTCTTTTTGACCAGCCGGTAGATGTCCGTCTTGCCGCGCTCGCTGGCCGCCAACTCCGGTTTTTTCCCGGCGAACATGGCGCGCACTTCGGCCGGGGTATATACCTGAAATTTATCGGGGGTAAGCGCGGCCTCGTAGCCGTCGGTATAGAAGCTGATGATGCTCTCCTGCGTGGCTGCGCGCTGTTTGATCCATCCGTCGATGCTCTGCTGCTGGGTTTCCTCATCGTCAAAAAGGCGGTTCAGGCGCATATCGGAGGAGTATTTGCTGCGGAAGTATTTTTGGCGCTCATTGATGGCCGTGGCCAGGATGGTTTCCTGGTTGATCAGGTTGCCGCGCTGGCCTTGCACCAGCGAGCGCACCTCCAGACCGCGCTGCACCACATCGGTCTCCAGCCGAGTCATTTTCTGGTCATAGGCCGTTTCACCGGCCAGCAGGGTTTGCTGATAGTCCTTGATCTGGTCGCGGTAATCCTGCAGCGTGGTCATGGCTTTGGTGGAGTAGCCGGTGGAGTACACATAGCACACCACATCCCCCCGGTAGACCACGCTGCCTTCCTGCGCCTTGTAATCGATGCTCTGCACGCCTTCATCGCTGTAGACGGTTTCGTTGCGCACGATCATCGCATCCCCGCGGTGGATGGTGCCCAGCGTGCCGGATTCGATCACGGCAGTGGTGGGTTTGCTGCCCTGCATGGCGTTCAGGCCAAAAAGCACGCCGCCCGCCACCACCGCTACAATGAGCATGGTTTGCATGATCCGGCTGAAACGGCTGCGCTGCCTGCGTTTTTGCCTGCGCTGTTCCTTGCGCTCTTTTTTGGCTTTCACGGCAGCCTTGGCCTTCTGGACCGCCTGCCATTCCAGCAGCTGCTCGGGGCTCATGCCCAGCTGGGCTGCCTGCCACTGCGCCCATTGCGCCTCAGTCATGCCCTGCATGGCGGGTTGCGGTGCGCCTGCCTGTGCGCTTTGCGCGGCCTGCCACTGCGCCGCCTGTTCCGGGGTGATTCCCTGCCAAGCCTGGGTCTGCGCGCCGGGCACGGCTTGCATGGCTTGCCACTGCGCGGCAGCTTCCGGCGTGACAGCCTGCCATGCCTGGGTCTGCGCGCCGGGCACACCCTGCGCAGCCTGCCAAGGTGCGCCGGGCATGGCTTGCATCGCCTGCCACTGCGCGGCAGCCTCCGGCGTGACGGCCTGCCATGCCTGAGTCTGCGCGCCGGGCATGGGTTGATTGGCCGGCCAGCCTTGCTGCGCCCCTGTGCGCAATGCTTGCCACTGTGCGGCCATTTCCGGGGTCATGCCTTGGGTGGCAAGCCACTGGGCGGCCTGTTCCGGGGTCATGCTCTGCATGGCTTGCCACTGGGCCATCTGTTCCGGCGTCCATTGCCCATTCATGCCATTGCCTTGCATCACATATCTCCCTTCTATCGCCAAATCCGGTATGCCGGTTTCAAAATACGGTCTGGTTTGCGGTGCTGGGCGCGGCCGAGCCGCCCGGCCAGGCAGC
>LVAR01000027.1 GCA_001604115.1 Clostridiales bacterium Firm_12
GCACGGGCGGCAATGCCCCCGGCCATGGCCGTGACCAGTGCCTGCCCCGCGCGCTGGCCACCCGTTTGCGCCGCCGTGTTGCCCGCATCGGATGCGGCCGCAACCTTGGCCGTCACCGCCATGCTTGCCTGCTGGCTGGCAGCCACGCCGGCCGCCATGCTGCGCACCCAGGTCACGCCTGCGGCCTGCGCCTGCGCAAACTGCGCCGCATTGACCCTGAGCGATGTGCGCACCTGATCGGACAGCGCGCCCAGCGAGAGCGTGAGCCGCTGCATGCCCGCCTGAAAGGCCGCATCGTCCAGCTCCACACTAAAAACTACCTGCCCATCGCTTGCCGCCATGGATCATCCCTCCTGCATTTTCAAAAGTACGTCCGCCGGATCTTCCCCGGCAGCCAGGCGCCTGTCCAGCTCCTGAAGCAGCGCGGTTTGCGCCCGGCTCACCCGCTGGGGGATGGCGATGCGCTCCCGCGCGCGCGCCAGCTCCGCGCGGGCTTCCTGCGGCAGGTCGCCATCGGGCAGGGTGCGCAGCCGCACCCGCGCGCCAAAAGGCGTCTGCTCCGAAAGCCCCCTAAGCAGCGCACGAAACACCGCCCAATGTGGTGTTTCACAGAGCAGATCCATGCCATACTGCTGGCGAAACGAGGCATAGATCGCCTCCGCATCCACCTCAAAATCCATGACCGGCACATCGTCTGCCGCATCCGCCCCGCCGGTCACAAACGCGTGAAACAGCGCCGCCGCGTCCCGTGGCGCGTGCCCCACAAAGAAGCGTCTGCCAAGGTAGAGCCGCTTTTCCAGCTCCGTCAGATCCGGATCGCACAGCCTGCGCAGGCACATGAGCACCGTTCGGTAATCCGGGGCGATGGCGTAGCTTTTCCCCTCCGCAGGGCTATGCAAGGCGCATGGCAGCACCCGCTCCGGCGCGCGGGACAGCGAGAACGGGATGGGCGCATTGCCCCGCAGCGGCTGGGGGGCCGCCATGCCGCCGGGCACCCTCGCCTGCGGCGCAAACCGGGACGCGCCTGCATCGCCGGTAAGTTCCGCCTGCGGCGCAGGTGGGGGCTCGTCTCCGTTGTTCGCCGCTTGCGTCTGCGGCGCAGGTGCGGGCGCGCCCTTGCCGTACGGGCATCGCCCGGGATGGGCAGTCTGCAATGCTCCGGCGCCATGTTGATTTTGCCCGCAGCCATCAGGCGGCTCCCTGCCGGGTTGCCCAGTCGTATACGCCACGGCTCAATCCTCCGCCAGCAGCGCATCGGTGCAGCCTTCCGCTGCCGCGTGCGCCAGCACGCCTAGCCACTCCACCGCCAGCGCCAGGCTCACCGGCCTGCCACCGCTGATGCGCATCACCGCGCCTGCGCCCAGCGCATCCTCCAGCAGCGCCGCGGCTTCCTGCGCCGTGCGCAGCACCGCCTCCGGCGAGGGCGGCGCATCGCCAAACGCCGCGCACGCCTCCAGCACAGCGCCTGCGCGCACGCACAGCGCCACGTCCGTCAGCCGCATGGGGTATTCCTCACCGTTGATCCTGATGCGCGCATCCTCCACGCGCAAAGTGATGTCCTGCATAGTATCCTCCTTCAAAGCACCACGGCGCATGCGATGCGCCGCGGTGCTTTTGCTTGAGACATGAAACGAGGGGTCGGGGCATAGGGGGACGCCTGGGGCTTTGCCCCAAACCCCACAAGGGGCATTACCCCTTGACCCGGCATTGGGGAAGTCTTGGGGGTGGCTGCTGCGCCACTTGCCTTATCGGGCCCTTGGCGCGGTTCGCTCGCTTGCGGGGGTGGGCGCGCGGCGCGGGCTGGGCACCGGCCACGCCCGGGGCTTTGCCCCAAACCCCACATGGCGCATTGCCCCTAGACCCGGCATTGGGAAAGCGTGGGGGTGGCTGCTGCACCACTTGCCTTATCGCGCCCTTGGCGCGGTTCGCTCGCATGCGGGGGTGGGAGCGCGGCGCGGGCTGGGCACCGGCCACGCCTGGGGCTTTGCCCCAAACCCCACAAGGGGCATTGCCCCTTGACCCGGCATTGGGGAAGGTGATGCCAGCCTTATGCCGGGATGAATGCCCTCGTCAGCACATTGAAGCTACCCAGCGCCAAATCCCCATTCTGGTGCAGCACACCCTCCAGCTTGAGCACATTCTTCGGCTCGCCTGCCGGCGGGCTGCACTCCACCGCCACCAGCGCCCGGCGCGCGCGGTACACGCCGCTCTCGCCCGCCACCGGATCGGTCATATCCACACTCACGAGCATCCGCTCGCATCCATCCCCGATACGCTGCTCCCGGGCGATGGCCGCCAGATCATCCACCACCGGATCGCCCTTCACATACTGCGCTTCATACTTCCAGCCGTTTTCGTAACCGGTGATTGTGCAGGCGGCATTCACATCGCCCACAAAGGTGGTCTTATCCACCTTGGCATTGTTTTCCTCATTGCACTTGACAAACCCCGCGTTCACATAGTGGTAGGCATGTGCCTCCCCCTCCGGGATGCCGTAATACTCCCGGATCAGGTTTCGCGTCACTTTCATGGCCGTTCCCTCCCTGTTTGTTGGCGCCCGCCGGGCGCATGGTTGCTATGCATTTAAAACGGTTGCAGGCCGCCAACGCCGCAAGCGCAGAGCGCAGTGGTTCCCTGCGCCGGGTTGCGTACATGCCCGCAGGCCCTATTGCCACTCCGCATACGTTACCTCCAGGGCGCTGCCGTAGAGCCACTGGCTGCCCTCCAGCCCCACCAGTGCGGGCGCGCTGCCCGTGCGGATGCCTGTGACCTGCCACCCCGCCCCGTTGGGCAACGCCGCTATGGCCAGCCCTTCGTGGATGCGGCACAGCGCATCCAGCGCCGCAGCCTGCTCCCGGTGCCTTGCGCTCACCACGACATCCAGCCGCAACGTGCGCTCCTGCGCCAGCGTCGTTTCCACCTCACGCCCGGCGGATGCTGCCATCGACAGGCCATCCTCCGCGGGCAGCGTGCCCATCATGACCGGCGCAAAGCTGCCCTGTGCATCGATCATCCCCCGGATCGCCTCCAGCACCGCGCGCTGTGTGCTCATGCTCATCCCTGACCGCCCCCAATCGTTTTTTGCGCCAGGCTTTCCCATTGCATGGCGTGCGCCGCTTTGGCCTTTTCACACCAGCGCAGGCTGGCCGCGCCGTTCACCCGCAAGCTAGGCGTGCCTGCGTAATACACCCGTCTGGCGTAGGGCGTGCGCCATACCAGCCGCCCCGCCGCCAGATCGCTGGCCGCATAGCTGCTGCGGATGAGCCTGCCCGTATCGTCTCTGGCGTATCGGTTGCAATCCGCCAGCACCTGCGCAGCCACCACGGGCAAGCCCTGCGCCAGCCGCGCCGCCACTGCCCGCCGGATGCCTGCAGCATCCATCCGCAGGGTCACGGCCATGTGCAGCATCATTGGTTTCCCCCTTCCCTTGTGGTGGAGCTAACTACAGCCGCCATGCGCCCGCCCGGCAAACTCATGCTTTGGCAGCGCAATCAGCCCACCAGCGTCACTTCCACATGGTGCATGCGCCCCAGATCATAGAGCGCTTCCACCGCCTGCACGCGATACACCGTGCCCTCGTGCAGCACGCGTTGCCCGGTGGCAAACAGCGTGCCGCGCGGGCGGCTGTTGCGCCCGTCAAAGAGCAGCAATGCCTTACGGATTGTACGCACGCCGCCTGGCTCGGCCTCCTCCTGCAGCAAGGCCTCGATGCGGATGCGCGTGAGCGCCGCCACCGGGCGCAGGATCTCGGCATGGTAGGCATCGCCCTCCGGCTGCATGAGCTGGGCGCTGTGGGTGAGCATCGCTCGGGGTATCGGGCGCATGGGGTTCCCTCCTTTGTGTTGCCATGCACGGCATGGCGGTATGGGTTCCATGATCGTTCGGCTGCCGGGCATTGGCTGGTCCATCGCGGTGCAGGTACGCAGCAAAGCGCCGTGGGCTGGGGGCTTTCACGCGCTGCCGGCGGTGCAGCAGGCCGCGGCGTGGGAGTTGGCCATCATGAACAC
>LVAR01000028.1 GCA_001604115.1 Clostridiales bacterium Firm_12
ACCCTGCCAGCACATAGCGCGTGCCGGAGAGCGTCAGCGGCCCCAGGCCATCCTGAAACGCCAGCTTGTTGAGGATATAGCTGCCCGACCAGAGTACGGTGGTCAGCACCGCCAGCAGGATCGCTTTGTTGCGCATGGCTTTTCTCCTTTGGAGCTGTGCTTTTTTTGATAACGGTAGTATAGCATAGTGCACCCTTTACGGACAACCGCCGCACGCTGCGCCGGGCATCCTCCTGCCTTCGGAGTATTTCAAAGTTTATGTTTACCAATTTCATAGACTTTATATTTTAGTGTTGACATATTTAACAAACAGTATTATGCTTTGGTGGATCACTAAAGGAGGAATCGAATCATGGACTATGCACAAATGACGCTGGAAGAGCTCAAGCAAGGCTACCGCTACCTGCGGGAGCAGGCGGTGTACCAGTGCAATGCCTGCGATGCGGCCTTTGCCCAGGGGCAATGCTACCCTATGGGCGGGCAGTTTTTCGATGCGCCGCACGCCGCGGCCGAGCACGTGCGCACCGAGCACGGCGGTGCACTGGCTGCCCTGATGCACGCGGAGGATAAGTATAACCCCCTGACCGAGAACCAGGCCGAGCTGATGCGCCTGTTTGCCCAGGGCGTTGCCGATGGCGATGTGGCCAAACGGCTGGGGCTGGCGGCTTCCACCGTGCGCCACCAACGCTTCACCTTCCGGGAAAAGGCCAAGCAGGCCAAGCTGTACCTTGCGATGTACGAGCTGGCGCTGGAGGGCAAGCCCGCGGGGGACAACGCCTTTATGCCCGTGCACAACACCGCCGCCCTTGTGGACGATCGCTTTGCCATTACCGAAAAAGAGCGCGCACAGATCATGAAATCTGTGTTTGAGGGCGAGCACCCGCTGCGCCTGCGCGCTTTCCCGCCCAAGGCCAAAAAGCAGATCGTGATCCTCGCCCGCGTGGTGCAGGAGCTGCAGACCGGCAAAGAATATACCGAGCGGGAACTGAACGATGTGCTGGGGGCGATCTATGAGGATTACGCCATCCTGCGCCGCGGGCTGATCGACTACGGCTATATGGGCCGCACGCGCGATGGCAAGCGCTACTGGCGACTGTAGGCCGCAACCGGGCGGCAGGCGCGGCTGCCTTTGCCCCACGCAGCCGGCGCAGCGGAAAAAAACCTGTTTCATACCGTGCGCATACGGCGTATACTGTATGTGCAAGCATGCGTTCCCACACAGCCGGCGCACACCGCGCCGCACTTGGGCATGCCCGGAGACAAACTCCGCAACGCCCACCGGGTGCGCAGGCTCTGCAGCCAGCCAAACCAAAAATGATTATCAGGGAACAGAAACAGGACAGGAGGGTTTTTCAAAATGTGTGAAATCAAATTCTTCGTCTGTAAACACTGCGGCAATCTGGTGGGGATGATCCACAGCTCCGGCGCGCCCATGACCTGCTGCGGCGAGCACATGACCGAACTTGTGCCCGGCACCGTGGATGCCAGCCTTGAAAAGCACGTGCCCGTGGTGGAAGTATCCGGCAACACCGTGACCGTGAAAGTCGGCGCCGTGCCCCACCCCATGACGGAGGAGCACCTGATCCAGTGGGTATACCTGCACACGGAAAAAGGCGGCCAGCGTGCTTGCCTCAAGGCGGGCGATGAGCCCAAGGCCGTGTTTGCCCTCGTTGATGGCGACAAGGCGCTGGAAGCCTACGAGTATTGCAACCTGCACGGCCTGTGGATGACGAAGGTCTAATGCACCCGCAGCCCCCCTGCAAAACGGGGGGGATCCCTGCAACACCCGTACCTGCCCGCCGCACGCCGGCGGAGGCGTTCACGCTCGCCTACCCGCTCTTTCGGAGCGGGTGTTTTTTCAATTCACACATGCACACTTTTCCCACCTGTTCACTATCCATTCAGGAAAGAAGGAACCTTCCATGAACAAAAAGGTCGTCATCATCGGCGGTGTTGCCGGCGGCGCAAGCTGCGCGGCGCGCCTGCGCAGGCTCAGCGAGGATGCGGAGATCGTACTGCTGGAACGCGGCCCCTATATCTCCTATGCCAACTGCGGCCTGCCCTACCATGTCGGCAATGTGATCAAATCCCGCAGCGCGCTGCTTTTGCAGACCCCCGAGGGCATGCGGGAGCGCTTTTTGGTGGATGTGCGCGTGAAAAACGAGGCCATCCGCATCAACCGGGACTCGAAAACCGTGACCGTCAAGCGTGTGGATACCGGCGAAACGTATGAGGAACCGTATGATCAGCTGGTCATCTCCACCGGCTCCAGCCCTGTGCGCCCGCCGATCCCCGGCATTGACCACCCGCGCATCCAGTCCCTGTGGACGGTGCCGGACGCCGATGCCATCCGCGCGCTCATCGCCGAAAAACAAATCAAAAACGCGGTGGTGGTCGGCGGCGGCTTCATCGGTCTGGAAATGGCGGAAAGCCTTCGCCACGCAGGGCTGGCCGTTTCCCTGGTGGAGATGATGGATCAGGTCATGGCGCCCATTGATTACGAGATGGCGCAGCTTTTGCATGAGCACATCCTGCAAAATGGCGTTGCGCTGCACCTGTCCGACGGCGTGGCCTCTTTTGCGCCGGATGGCGAAGGCGTGAGCGTGCAGCTCAAGAGCGGCAAGGTGCTCAGCACCGCGCTGGTGATCCTGGCCATCGGCGTTGCGCCCAACGGCAAGCTGGCCAAAGATGCGGGGCTTACCGTGAACGCGCGCGGCGGCGTGGTGGTGGATCATGCCATGCGCACCAGCGACCCGGACATCTTCGCCGTGGGCGATGTGATCGAGGTGGAAGACGCCGTTTCCGGCGATGCGACCATGATCCCGCTGGCCGGCCCCGCCAACAAGCAGGGGCGCATCGTGGCGGACGTGATCGCCCGGCGCGAAGCCTCGTACACCGCATCCCAGGGCACATCGGTGGTCAAGGTGTTTGAGCTGACCGCCGCCGCCACCGGGCAAAACGAGCGCACCCTGATAAAGCGCGGGCTTGTGCGCGGCAAGGATTATGAGGCCGTGACCATCACGCAGAACGGGCACGCGGGCTATTACCCCGGCGCAACGCCCATGACGCTGAAGATGCTCTTTTCCATGGATGGCCAAAAAATTTACGGCGCACAGATCGTGGGGCGCGAGGGTGTGGATAAACGCATCGACACCCTGGCCGTGACCCAGCGGCTGGGCGGCGGCGTGCAGGCGCTGACGGAGCTGGAGCTGGCCTATGCGCCGCCCTTCTCCTCCGCCAAAGATCCGGTGAACATGCTCGGCTTTGCGGCCGAAAACGTGCTGGCCGGGCTGGAGCACTTTGCACCGTGGGATGCCACGGTGTCCATGCCGGACGCCACCTTGCTGGACGTGCGCGAAGCGGTGGAGCTGGCTGCCTTCAGCATCCCCGGCGCGGTGCACATCCCCCTGGGGCAGCTGCGCGAGCGGCTGGGCGAGCTGGATCCCGCCAAGGAGATCGTCGTGTTTTGCGCCATCGGCGTGCGGGCACACAATGCCAGCCGCATTCTGCGCCAGCACGGGTTTGAGCATGTGTCGGTCTATCCCGGCGGGGCGCGGTTTTTCCAGTCCACCCACTTTGATCAGGTGGAAACCATCCCCACGGATACCCCCGTGGCGGATAGCGGCCATACCGCCGATCTGGACGAGCCCGTTGCCTCCATGCGCATCGATTGCAGCGGCATGCAGTGCCCCGGCCCCATCATGAAGGTGTTTGAAACCATGCAGGGCATGAAGCCCGGGCAGGTGATGGAGGTATCGGCATCCGATCCCGGTTTTGCGCGGGACATCGGCGCCTGGTGCCGCCGCACGGGCAACACGCTGCTGGCTAACGAAAAGCAGGGCGAGGATTACGTAGCTTTGGTGCAAAAGGGCGGCGTGCCCGTCAAGAAAACCGAGGCGCAGGAGCTGCCGCAGGGCAAAACCGTGATCGTGTTCAGCGGCAACCTGGATAAGGTGCTGGCCAGCTTTATCATCGCTAACGGCGCAGCCGCCATGGGCAGGCCGGTGACCATGTTCTTCACCTTCTGGGGCCTCACCGCCCTGCGCAGGCCGGAAAAGGTCAGGGTCAAAAAGACGTTCATGGAAAAGATGTTCGGCATGATGCTGCCGCGCGGCACCGGCAAACTGACCCTCTCGCGCATGAACATGGGCGGCATGGGCACCAAAATGATGAAGTCCATCATGAAGCAGAAGAACGTCGATTCGCTGGATGAGCTCATCCGCAAGGCGCGCGGCGCGGGCGTGCGGCTGGTGGCCTGCACCATGAGCATGGACGTGATGGGCATCCACCCGGAAGAGCTGATCGACGGCGTGGAACTGGGCGGCGTGGGCGCATACCTGGGCGACGCCGAGGAGAGCAACGTGAACCTGTTCATCTGACCCCATAGGCAACACCCCCGGCAGGCATCTTGCACTGCCGGGGGTGTTGTGTATCGCGGCGGCCACCAAGCCCGCCAGGCGCCCTGCGCAGGCCTTTGCCCCATGCCGGCGCATTGGGTGCAAACCCCTATTCCGCTTGACATTTACAGCCTTAACCAGCATAATAAAGGGGTAAACCTGCTGGCCGCACTCCGCATCATGGATGAGGTGTGACTGTGATGAACCAAGCCGCGCCCCGACAGAGAATCAGGTTTCTTTTGGCTGCATTGGCCACCGGTATGGCTTTGATCCTGTTTTTTCTGCTGTTCACCTCTCCGGACATCGCCGCCAACCCCAACATCAAAAAATTGACCCGCTGGTATGATGCCGACGGGGCAAAGACATTGCCCATCCAAACGGATAAAACCCCGGGGGCGACCTCCCGCATCGCCGCCACCATCCCCACCCTGACCACCGCTTCCTTTCTCATTTTCCGCACGGAGAATGTATTGGTGGATGTGGCAGTGGATGGCAAACCCTACTACACCATGCAGCCCGTGCCGGCGCACCATACTTTGGGGGATCAGTGGCATTTTGTGCACATTCCCGTAGCCGACAGCGGCAAAACGGTGCTGCTTACCACGACCATCCTCTTTGCGCAGGGCTCCAACAACGTGCGTGCCGTGTACCTGGCTACCCGCGGCGATTTTATGCAGGCCATGTTTGCGCAAAAGCTGTCCGGGTATCTGGTCAGTGCGCTGGTATTCTTGTTGGGTTTGCTTTACCTGATCAGCAGCAACCTCATCACCCGGCAGCTGGGCGTGCACGCGCCCGCTTCGTTTGCGTTCTTCTGCCTTTCCATGGGCATGTGGTCCATGGTGCAGACCGGTATCCCGGAGCTGCTCTACGGCGTCACGCCGCTCATCCACCTGGTCACATACGTATCGCTGCCGTTTTCCGTCGGGATGCTGAGCCTGTACCTTTCGACCCTGCCCTGCGCGCCATGGCTGCGGCAAACTTACCGGGTGCTGTTTGCCTACCTGATGCTGCACTCGGTGGCCGCGGTGCTGCTGGACCACTTCTGCGTGCTGGCCTATGTGGAAACATTGCCGCTGGTGCGCGGCGTCATGGGCGTGCTGGCGGCACTGTTCCTGTTCCAGATCAGGTGGCTGCTGCGGGAATATCAGGAGTATTTTCTGTTTGTGTGCGGGCTGTTTTGCATGGCGCTCACCTTTGGGGCGGATATGGTATTTTTGAGCAGCGGCACCTACGATTATGCCCACCACACGCGCTTTGGGGTTTTCTGGCTAACCCTGATGGTGGCGCTGCAATATGCCGAGCAGGTGCGTGCCAACATCAAGCGTGCCGATGAGGCGGATGTGATGCGCCGCTTGGCCTACCGCGATGCGCTCACGGGGCTTCACAACCGGCTAGCCTTGGTGCGCGACCAGGAAGCGCTGCTGACCCAGTGCGAAGGCTGTGTGGGCATTGTGCAAATGGACATTAACCATCTAAAGCACGTCAATGACACCTATGGCCACGAGGAGGGGGACGCCCTCATCCAGCGCGCGGCCAAAGCCATCGATGCGGCGTTTGGGCAAAGCGGCACATGCTACCGTGTCGGCGGGGACGAATTTGTGGCGCTCATCACCAAGGACGCCTGTGAGGCCACGTATCAGGATTGCCTCAAACGCCTGGCCGTGACCACCGCCCAGCAGAACGTGGGGCAGAAGCACCCGCTGTCCATTGCGCTGGGGTTTGCCATCTACCAGCCCGCGATGGGCGATCGGTTTTACGATTTGGTGCGCGCGGCCGACATGCGCATGTATGCCCGCAAACGCGAGATGAAGGGCATCGACTCCTTGGCAGAGCTCCAGCCGGACGAAAGTACGTCAGAAGGCACGGACTGGAAATCCCTGATCAGTGACGCGGCGCCTGTGTGCGCGGTGCCCATAACGCGCAAGCGGCGCTGGTGGGCACGGCTTCGCCGCTGAGCGCGGCACACCGTCGGTGGTCGGCACACCGCCGCCCAAAGCGCGGCATATCCCTGCAGGACCGGTTTCAAACGGATTGGAGGCGCATTGCGCGTGACCCAGCTAGCATTGGATCTGGAAGAGTACATCGAAATTGCCAGCGGCGTTTATTGGGTGGGTTTTGCGGATACCTCGGTGGGGCTGCACTGCAACCCTTACCTGATTGTGGACGGCGATGAGGCCGTGCTGCTGGATAGCGGCAGCCGCGATGATTTCAGCACCGTGATGCTCAAAATCATGCGCACCGGCACCAACCCCACAAGCATCCAGCGCCTGATTTACCACCATTATGATCCGGACCTGTGCGGCAACATCCCGCATATGGAGGCGCTGATCCAAAACCCGGCGCTCAAGATCATTTCCCACTATGAGAACAACATTTTCATCAATTACTACACCGCGCGCTCACCCAAGCTGTGCATTGAGCAGATGGGGCTGCGCTACCGTTTTGCCAGCGGCCGGGAGCTTCAGTTCATCCGTACGCCCTACTCCCATTCCCCCGGCAGCTTCATGACGTTTGACACGCAGACCAAAGTGCTGTTCAGCAGTGATCTGTTTGGCAGCTATGACCATAACTGGTCGCTGTACAGCGAGCTATCCGCGCCCTGCGCGCAGTGTGACCCCATGCCGCTGTGCCCCAAGACCGGCAAACGCTGCCAGATGGAGGGCATCCTGGATTTTCACAGCCGCATCATGACCAGCCGCAAGGCGCTGCACTATGCCCTGGATCGCGTAGCGGAGCTTGACACGGCGCTGATCGCGCCCCAGCACGGCAGCCTGCTGCACACCGCTGAGTCACGCAATGCCGTGCTCACGCAACTGCGACGCTTGAAGGATGTGGGTATCGACCATTTTCTGGAGGGGCAAAACCGATGAACCCAGCGAGTACCGCGCCCTTTGATGTGGCGGAGCAGCTTTCGCAGACCAGCCATTCGGATGAGTATTTCAAGCTGCTGTTCGACCATTTTGCCGAACGGGTGGATCGTCATATCCAGACCGATCTGTATGCCCAGCTCATGGCGCGCTATGCCGATGTGTCCAAAACTTTGGAAAATACCGTGCAGATGCTTACACGCAGCGATACCCTGCGCCGGCAGGCCGAGGATATTGCCATGCTGGGCAACTGGACGGTGGATCCCCAGACGGAGGCCATCGAGTGGTCGGACACCATGTACACCATCTTCGGGATCGACCGGATCCGAAAGCCCGAGCTTTCCGAAATGCTGCAGCGCGTACACCCTGACGATCGGGCTATGGTAGCCGACGCCTCTGCGGAGGTGTTTGCGGGCAAGCCCCCGCAGAACATCACCTACCGGCTGCGCATGCCCGACGGCAGCACCAAATGGGTCTACGCGCAGCATATGGTGCAGCACAACCGGCTGGGCGAAGTGCAAATGCTCTACGGCACTTTGCAGGATGTGACGCAGGTCAAGCAGACGGAGCGCAAGCTGCAGCGCTACAATGACGATCTGGAGGCCATGGTGCAGGAGAAGGCAAACGAGCTGTTTGCCTCGCAGGTGGCGACCATCCACGCACTGGTCAAGCTGGCCGAGTCCCGCGATGATGATACGGGCGAGCACATTGAGCGCATGAGCCGCTACAGCCAATACATCGCGCAGGCCTTGCAGCAGGGCAGCCCCTACGCCGAGGCCATTGACGATGCGTTTGTGCGCAATATCGCCATGGCCAGCCCGCTGCACGATATCGGCAAGGTGGGCATCCCCGACGGCATTTTGCTCAAGCCGGGGCGGCTGAGCGCCGATGAGTTTGCCATCATGAAAACGCACGTGACCATCGGCTATGAAACGCTGGCCAGCGTCAACCAGGCCTACCCGGGCAACGGCTACCTGACCATGGGCATGGACATTGCCCGTTACCATCATGAAAAGTGGGATGGCAGCGGCTATATGGATGGCCTGCGCGGGCAGGAAATACCGCTGTCCGCCCGCATCCTGACCCTGTGCGATGTATACGATGCCCTGCGCAGCCGCCGGGTGTACAAGGAGCCCTTCACGCATGAGAAGAGTGTGGGCATCATTTTGGAGGGTAAGGGCACACATTTTGACCCCACGCTGATCGATCTGTTTGCAGCGCAGCACACAACCTTTGAAGCCATTTACAACAGCGCCGCCCACGACTGATGCGCCCGCCGCGACGCTTGGGCAGTATGCAAAACACCCGCCGGCACTGGCCGGCGGGTGTTTTCTGTGTTGGCCAAGGACATTGGCCGCGCCGCGTTCACGGGCGCGCAGGGTTTTACTTCAGGCCGCTGGCCTCGTAGCGCTTGTTCATGCGGTCCATCCACAGCGCGATGGCAAAGCCTACGCCAAAGCACACGGCGTACAGGAGCACATCCCACACGCTGCGCACGCCCGCAAGCGGGATGATCATCAGCGTGGAGGCGATCGCCAGCCCCAGGATGGCATGCATGAAGCCGCCATAACGGTTGGCCAGCAGCCAGCTAATGCCTTTGGACAACAGCAGCGCGCACGCCACCAGCCCAACGCCCATGGGGAGGATCACGCTCATGTCCAGCCGCGAAATGCCGTCCATCATCGGCTCCATGACCCCCAGGAAAAAGAACATGGAGGACGGGCTCAGCCCCGGGGCAATGAAGCCCAGCCCCCACAGCGCCCCACAGGCCAGCCACATCCCCAGGCTGGGTGTGAACGTGATGGCCGGGGATGTTTTGATCACATACAGCAGCACGGCCATGCCCACAAAGGTGACCGCACCGACGATCAGGTTGCCTTTGGTGCGTCCCTGCTTGCCGGCATCCTGCCACAGGGAGGGCATGGTGCCCACAATCAGCCCAATAAACAACCAAACTGCCGGGATCTCCGCCACGGTGAGCACCAGCTTGAGCAATCGAGAAATGCCCAGCACGCCCACGGCAAAGCCCAGCAGTATGAACGCAAAAAACCAGAACCGTTTCTTCAACTCCCGAAACGGATGGGAGAGCAGCTCCATGATCGGGCGGTAAATACCAAACACGACGCACAGCACCCCGCCGCTGATACCCGGCAGGATGGCGCCCGTACCGATGAGCGCGCCCTTGAGCATGTTAAAGAGCCACCCGCCGCGGGCGGCATTGCTGCCGCCCGCGGGTTGTTGTTGGTTACGCTCAGCCATTACTTGATGAGCGAGAAAGCCACGAACAGGCCGGAGGCCAGAGAGCTGACCAGCGACACCACCGTGATTTGGGTGTTGATGGAGGGGCCGGCGGTATCCTTGAAGGGATCGCCCACGGTGTCGCCGATGACGGCTGCCTTGTGCGCATCGCTACCCTTGCCGCCAAAGTTGCCCGCTTCGATGAACTTCTTGGCATTGTCCCACAGGCCGCCGGCGTTGCTCATGATGAGCGCCAGCAGCAGGCCGCTGACGATGTTGCCCGCCAGGTAGCCGCCCACGGCGTTCACGCCGCCCACAAAGCCAACGATGAAGGTGATGATGATGGTCGCAAGCCCGGCGGGGATCAGCTCACGGATCGCGCCCTTGGCTGCGATGTCGATGCACTTGCCATACTCGGGGGTCACGCCTTCCTTGCCTTCGGCCAGGCCGGGGATCTCCTTGAACTGGCGGTGGATCTCGGCCACCATCTTTTGCGCGTTACGATCCACGCCCAGGATGAGCATGGCGGAGAAGATGGCGGGCACCGCAGCGCCGACCAACACCCCGAAGAACACCAGCGGGTTCATCAGATCCAGGTTCACGGTGCCGCCGGCGGCCTGCACGTTTTCAATGAAGGCACCCAGCAGCGCGATCACGGTCAGGCCCGCGGCGCCGATGGCAAAACCCTTGGTGATGGCCTTGGATGTGTTGCCGGCGGAGTCCAGCTTATCGGTGATTTCCAGCACATCATCGCCCAGGCTGCCCATTTCGGCCAGGCCGCGCGCGTTATCCACAATGGGGCCATACGCGTCGTTGGAGATGATCATGCCCACCACGGACAGCATACCCAGCGCCGCAACCGCGATGCCCAGCATGCCAGCCAGGTGGAAGGAGAGCAGCGCAGCCAGACCGATGCCCGCCATGGAGGGCAGGGCGCTCCACAGGCCGTAGCTGAAGCCGGACAGGATGGTGAATGCCGGGCCGCTCTGGCAGGCACGCGCCACGTTTTCCACGGGTTTTTTATCATCGCCGGTGAAGAATTCGCTCGTCAGGCCGATGACCACGCCGGCCACCATGCCCAGCATGGATGCGCCCCAGATGGCCAGCTCATAGCCGGAGATCAGGCAGGCCGCAAGGGTGAGCACGGCAAAGATGCCGCAGGTAACATAAGTGCCACGGTTGAGGGCACGGCCCGGATCGCCGTTTGCGCCGATGCGGCTGAGCAGCACGCCCACGATGGAAGCCAGCAGACCCAGCGCGCCGAAGCAGAACACCAGATCCACACGCCCCAGCGCAGAGCCGATCACGATGGCGGCAGTGATGGAAGCCACGTTGCTGTCAAACAGGTCGGCGCCCATGCCGGCCACATCGCCCACGTTATCGCCTACGTTATCGGCGATCACGGCCGGGTTGCGGGGATCATCCTCCGGGATGCCCAGCTCCACCTTGCCGGCCAGGTCAGCGGCGATATCCGCCGTTTTGGTGAAGATGCCGCCGCCCGCCTTGGCAAACAGTGCCAGCGAGCTTGCGCCGAAGCTGAAGGACATAAGCATGTTATGATCCTCAGTGATCAGGTACAGGATGGCAGCGCCCATCAGGGAGCTGGCCACCACGGCCATACCCATGACCGCGCCGCCGCGGAAGCCCGCCATAAAGGAGGGCGCAATGCCCTGCTTGGCAGCAGAAGCGCTCTTGACGTTGGCGATGGTCGCAATGGAAATGCCCACAACGCCCGCCACGGCGGAAAGCACCGTGCCAAACAGGTAGGCCAGCACCATGGACAGGTTGGCGCCCAGGTGCCCGCCCTGCCATACCGGCGCGGGCAGGAACAGGAAAATGAGCACTGCCGCTGCGCTGCAGAAGATCAACAGCGTTTTGTACTCACGGCGGATGAACGTGAACGCGCCATCGCGGATCAGCTTGCCGATCTGGTCGATCTTGTCATTGGCACTGGGCAGTTTTTTGACCCAGCCGTAAAAGTACCAGGCGACTGCAAGCGCAGCCAGGGAAACCACGATTGAGATAATGACCCAAAGCATAACTAGGCATCTCCCTTGATTTTCTATTGTCCATTCAATCTGAAAACAGGTTGAATCGAAACCGATATAAACCTTCCGGCCGGGAAGGCGGCGGAGCCTGCCGCGTCTGGGCGGCGCAGGCATTCCAAACACGCGCCCCGCCGTAGCGGCAATGCTTAGGCAAACACAACGGCTGCCGCATGGCCGGCGATGAGCTCCCGCACGGCGGCATGCCCACGGCGATGCACATCCGAAGCGAAGCCCCCCGCGCGGCACGCCAAACGGCGCATGCGCTGGCCGCTGTTAGCCCTGAAAGGCTGGGGGCGCGTGGTGTGGGTGGTCAATATAACACTGACTGAGAACCAGCAGTACCGGCCATGCGCAGCTGCGCTCCAGATGGCTGCGCTGCCGGCGCGTTTGATGGATTAGCAGCAGCATCGCCAGCAGCAAACATGCTTTGACGACCAGCACTGCGGCCATAGGCTCATCGACTGCCGAAGGCACCAGCGCTTCGCGCGTGATTTGCGTGCGGTGGCTGGCCATGGCAGGCATACCCGAAGGCAGCGACACGGCGCCTGCCTCAGGGGGTGCAAAAAGCACAAGCAGCGGAAAAAGCGCACAAAGCAAGGCTAGTCCGCAAACCGCGCCTACTTTCCACATCCGCATAAACGTTCCTCCGCAAGCCAACTTTCACCAAATAAAGTATAGTGCAATGCTAGGGCTCATGTCAACCTATTGTTGTTTTTTTGCCGTATTTTACACAGAATGGCCATCTGTTTGGGATGGCGGGCAAGTCCAAACACGGTGTGGGCGGCCGCATGCGTTGTTATGCGCAGCGTGCTTTGAATTGATAGCCCGCATGCAGCCTGAGGAAGCTCGGCATTGCGGGCTTTTCTCTTTATTTTTTGCTATCTTGCCTGAGGGGCGCGGCCAGGCCTTGACAGTGCTTGCGTGCAGGCAAAAAGGGCAACCCGGATGGGTGTGCCCTTTTTTTGCATTGCTTTAAGTTTGGTTTGGTCATGCCGGGGCGCAGCAGTACACGGCTTGCTCGCTGCTTACCCCGCCCTTTTTGTACCTGAAACGCGGTCGAAGCGCTTGACCCGTCCCGAAGCGGCAGCGCGGGGCATGCTCCGCGTTGTTCCGGTGCACGCCTGCCTGCGTGTTAGGGGAGCGCCGTGCCGCCTGCGGCAGCGAAGGGCACGCCGCCAAATATCCTCTTAGCGGCTTTTGCGGGAAAACTGCAGGATGGAAAGACCATAGAACAACAAGGAGGCCCCGATGAGGATGCCAAGGCTGGTGGCGGCACTCATCGGCGATCCGCCCCACTGAAACACGATCCCCATTTCCGATTCAAAGGACTGCCGCATGGCTTCCGGCGCGCCCGCAAAGGTCTGCGTTAGCGGCACCGCCATGATGGTCTGGCGCAGCAGCAGCGCGGCGTGGCTCACCGGGAACACCTTGATGAGCACCTGCACAGCATCCGGCATCATGCCCACCGGCATGTAGATGCCCGTCAGAAAACCCACCAGGGTGCCCAGCAGGCTGGACGCCGTGCTGAAGGCATTCTGACTTTTGAAAAACGAGATCACAAAACTCACCAGCGCTGTGTTGCACAGCGCGGAGAGCAGGATGAGCCCCACCACGGTGAGCATCGCCGCCGGGCTGAGCCACAGGCCTCCGCGCGCCACGATGTACAGTTCACCCAGCACAAGAGCAAACAGGCTCATGACCGTGCCCACCACAAAGGAAGAAAGCTCATACCCCGCGACGATCTTGCTGCGGCTGACCGGGGAGGCGTCAAAATCCTTGATGATTTTGTGGGCGCGGTCATCCACCATGGTGCCAAAGGCGCCCATGACCGTGGTAACGGAGGTCACAGCCAGCAAGCCGGAGATGATCCAGCTGTCCATGAGCGCCCGCGCACCGGGCACACCCGGCAGGTTGCTGATCCACACATCCCCCAGGAACAGCAGGTACAGCATGAAAATGATCAGCACACCCAGCAGGGAGAAAAACACAGACGCCTTATCCCGGAAATAGACTTTCAAATTACGGATCAGCAAGGCTTTCATTCGCGGATCTCCCTCCCTGTGATGCCGATGAACGCATCATCCATCGTGCCGTTGAGCACTTCAAAGCCCTTGATGTAGTCCTGCACGTGTTGCAGGATCGCCAGCGCGTCCATCGTGGCGGCGAGTTTGACCACCACCGCGCCCGCAACGCACGTACCCGAGAGCCCTTGCGCCGCCAGCGCCGCCAGCAGGGCAGGCTCGTCGCTGGGCGCCAGGCGGAGCTGATCGCTGGCATATTCGGCCTTGAGCGCCGTGGGCGTACCGCGTGCGGCGATTTCGCCATGGTCGATCACGATCACATAATCCGCCTCGGCGGCCTCCTCCATGTAGTGGGTGGTCAGGAACACCGTGAGGCCGGTGTCCCGCTGCAGGGCGCGGATGCTTTCCCACACGCCCTTGCGGGTCTGGGGATCCAGCCCGGTGGTGGGCTCGTCCAAAAACAGCACCTGCGGGGTATTGACCAACGCACGGGCGATGTCCGCGCGGCGCTTTTGCCCGCCGGAGAGCTTACCGTAGGGGCGGCGCAGAAATTCCGTCACATCGGCAATTTGAGCCGCGTTTTGCACCGCCTGCTGCAGCTGATGGCCGCCCATGCCGTACAGACCGGCGCGGGTGCGGATGTTTTCCTCCACGGTGAGCAGCGGATCCAGCAAGTGATCTTGAAACACCACGCCGATGGTGTTGCGGATGGCCGCATCCTCTTTGCCCAGGCGGTGGCCATCCACGCGTACCTCGCCGCCATCGGGCGCAAGGATGGTGCACAGGATGTCGATGGTGGTCGATTTGCCCGCGCCGTTAGGCCCCAGGAACGCAAACAGCTTGCCGCGCTCCACATAGAAATCCAGCCCGCGCACCGCCTGCACGTTGCCATAGGCCTTGGTCAGGCCGGTTACTTCGATGATCTTATCCAAGGTGCCCTCCTGTTGCATCGCCCGGATGTTGGGCGGAATGTGGCCATGTGCCGGTTATGGCCGTGAACTGTGCGCAGTATACCATGGGGCACCGGGCAGAACAACGGGAGACGGATTAGAATGTCGCTAGAAGTGTATGATGGATACAATGTGCGGATGCATCAGGCATGCCGCAGGCACGGAAGGGTCGGGTGCAGCAGATGCAGGCCTGATGGTTTCACAGGCCAGTTTCCGGTTCATACTGAACATGATCCACATCTGAAACCTGCAAAGGAGGGGTATCCCCATGAAAACAAGTGCCCATTACGCGACCCGCCACCTGACCGCCGCGATTTGCTATGCTTTCCTCGCACTGATCGGCGGTGTGTTTTACCGCGAGTTTACCAAAGCCCTTGCCTATACCGGTAACACTACGCTTTCGGTTGTCCATACGCATTATTTTGCGATGGGTATGGTGTTTTTCTTGCTGCTTGCTTTGCTGGAGCGGGCATACCCCCTTGCAGGCCACAAGCACGCGCTGCGCGCGACCATCACCTATCATGTGGGGCTGAACATCACTGTAGCCAGCTTGATAGCCCGCGGTATTTTGCAAGCAACGGGGACGGTGCTCTCCCGCAGCGCAGATGCTTCCCTGAGCGGCATCAGCGGTGTTGGGCATGCCGTGCTTGGCGTGAGCCTGGTGATTATCTTGTTTGGGTTGCGTGGCAGCGCGCGGAAGGCTGCGTTGGGACATGATCTCGAATCCTAACGGCACGCGTTCCTTTTCTTACATATTTATTTCTCAACGAAAAACGCCGAAGCTAATCCCTTGCGGCGTTTTTTGTGACGGTAGCTTTTTGTGATTATATTTAGGCCTTGTGTGTATCACGGAATAGCCACTTCAGTATTTGACAGTCGTTGTTCAATTCGATTTCGCTTTACTTTTAGAATTACAGCCTTGCCGTCCATTATATGAAATTCATGTGCGCGTGTTTCAGAAGAATGCTTTATAGTGATAGAAGACTTATGTGCTATCTTCTCATACTCCGATCTTCTAAGAACTAGTACCTCACCTGACTTGTATTGCTCTCCCAGCACAAAAAACACGTAAGAGGAGGGGAGTTCGCTGTACATCCCATCAATACGTTTTTTATCCGATTCAGTAAGGGACAGTGTCCATGTTTTATTCTCTCTCGGTGCTTTAGTTACTTTTATATAAAGGCCAAACTCGGTGGTTGTGTTTGTTGCCACTTTTAAGTAACTCGCGTCTTCGGTGTTTTCAATCATTGAGGGTCTTGCGTCGAGGTTATGCTGGAGCAATGAGTAAAGAGCTGCACCAATTAGAAAATCTCGCTGATTAAACTTTGCCACAGCTTATCCCTCCAACAACAAATCTCTCACACATCCTCATTGTAACTTAAATTACATATTATGTCAATCGTCTTGTGCCATAGATACGCAAAAGGCTCGCATCAGACCGATGCGAGCCGATTGGCTCCCCAGGTAGGACTCGAACCTACAACCCTTCGGTTAACAGCCGAATGCTCTGCCATTGAGCTACTGAGGATTATTGGAATGCGGCGGCGATCTACTCTCCCGGGCCGTTACCAGCCAAGTACCATTGACGTGCTG
>LVAR01000029.1 GCA_001604115.1 Clostridiales bacterium Firm_12
ACGCCTTCATTGGTCGAAAAGCCGTCCATCTCCACCAGGAGCTGGTTCAGGGTCTGCTCCCGCTCATCATGACCGCCGCCAAGCCCTGCGCCGCGGTGGCGACCCACCGCATCGATCTCGTCAATGAACACGATGGCCGGAGATGCTTTCTTGGCCTGATCGAACAGATCACGCACACGGCTGGCACCCACACCCACAAACATCTCCACAAAATCCGAACCGCTGATGCTGAAAAACGGCGCGTTCGCCTCACCGGCAACAGCCTTGGCCAGCAGCGTTTTGCCTGTGCCCGGAGGACCCACCAGCAGCACCCCCTTGGGGATGCGCGCGCCCATGTCCGTATAGGCTTTGGGGTTCTTCAGAAAATCGACCATCTCCTGAAGCTCTTCTTTTTCCTCCTTGGCGCCGGCCACATCCTTAAAGGTGATCGGGTTCTTGGAAGGATCACTTACGCGGGCATGGCTCTTGCCAAAGTTCATTACCTTGCTGTTACCGCCGCCCTGGCGCGCGATCACAAAATACCAAAGCCCCATCGAAATGATAATGATGATGAGGAACGGCAAAAACTCCACATACCAAGGCGTGACCAGCGGCGCGCGGTACTGCACCGTAAAGGTGAAATCCGTCACGCCCACATCATCCAGCGCCTTACCGGTTTGCGTAGCTGTGATCTGCCGCACTGTGTCGATAAAATCGCTGCCGATGGTGGTTTCAAAATCATAATTGCGCTCCGGAAAATCCACGGCTGCCGTGCTGGATTCCTTAAACATGCCCACCAGCGAGGAGCCACGGATCGCGACCGCAGCAACCTGTTTGTTCTCGATCGCCTGCAGCAGCTTAGGATATTCGATCCGGCGATCCACCGTCTGCCCAAAGCCGCCATTGAGTACCATGGCGATCAATATGAATGCGGCAATGAGCACCACATAGCCCATCATGCCGCGCTGCGTTTTTTTCAAGCCTTTGTCCTCCTTGCTCCCGAAGCCCTGTGCCCCGGAACCATCACTCTTTGGTAGCGCTGCAAAGCGTACATCCCCCCACAGGCTATCAAAATCGATTATACCATAGTATATCGCAAAAAACCAATACCCAAACCCACAAAAATGGTGCCGGCGGTCAGTTGTAACAACTGACACACAACCGGGGTACAGGCACCGTGGCCAGCCAGCCGGCAGCATGACGCAATGAGAAAAGACCACCCTTCGGTGGTCTTTTCTCAAAACCGCTGCGTGGCGTTTCCGCCGCGCCCCCACTGGGGGCAACAGGGGAAACTCCCCTGCTCAGCCCTGCTTCTGCTTGTGCTTGGGATTCTCGCAGATGACCATCACGCGGCCCTTGCGCTTGATGATCTTGCACTTCTCGCAAATGGGCTTGACCGAGGGACGAACCTTCATGCTTGTTTCCTCCATTCATGCGGCCGACGAAAGCGACCGATTCAGTGTGCCCTCAACCCTTGCTGCGCCACGTGATGCGGCCGCGGGTCAGATCGTAGGGCGAAAGCTCAATGGTGACCTTGTCGCCGGGATAAATGCGAATGAAGTTCATACGCATCTTTCCCGATATATGGGCCATGATCCGGTGGCCGTTGGGGAGCTCCACCTGGAACATCGCGTTGGGAAGAGCCTCAACTACCGTGCCCTCCATCTCAATGACGTCACTCTTGGACAAGTGCGCATTCCTCCTTGTTGGTTTTCCGTTTTGCTTCGTTGTTGTGTTGCGCAGTCAGCGGCGCAAGCGCTTTGCGGATCGCCGCATCGGCGGTACCTGCACGCAGGTGTTGCGGGGTCAGCGCTTCGGCGCAGTGATGGGGCATGGCTGCCAGATGTTTCAGTCGCTTGCGCTTGGGATGCGCCAGCTTGCGGGTTTGACCGTCGGCGATGAGCACTTGCCCTTCACCTACCAGCGCAACCACCACAAACAGGCGGTTCCTGTCATGCCCTTGCCTGGAGGCCACCACGCGGCCGATCTCGTAGGCGTCTGCTTTCACGGTTTGGGTTCCTCCGTCAAGGCATAGCCCGGGTAGGTCAGCAATTCCGGCAGACCCTTTTCATTGACGGCGATGGTATGCTCATAGTGCGAGCATATGCTCCGGTCGTCTGTGACAATGGTCCAACCATCCTCCAGCTGGCTCACATGATAATCCCCCATGGCGATCATCGGCTCAATGGCCAATGTCATGCCGGGACGCAGCCGAATGCCGCGGCCGGGTGTGCCAAAGTTGGGCACGCTGGGATCTTCATGCATGTTCCGCCCGATGCCGTGCCCCGTCAGGTCACGGATCACCCCGTAGCCAAAACGCTCGGCATAGGCCTGTACGGCATGCCCGATATCGCCCAGGTGATTGCCGTTGAGCGCCTGGCGAATCCCTTTGAAGAAGCATTCCTCCGTCACATCGATCAACTGCCGTTTGGCAGGGTCAATCAGACCCACGCCAACTGTGAAGGCGCTGTCGGCATGCCAGCCATCTAAAATCAGGCCGCAATCGACGCTCACCACATCCCCCTCTTTGAGGATGACCCGCTCGGAGGGGATGCCGTGCACCACTTCCTCGTTGACCGATACGCACAGCGAGGCCGGATAGCCCTGGTAATCCAGGAAGGATGGGATCGCCTTGTGCTTTCGGATCAGCTGCTCGGCATAGACATCCAGCGCAGCTGTGCTCACGCCCGGCTTGATGGCTTCCTTCAGGCGGCAGAGCACCTCATAGAGCAAAGCGCCCGACTTGCGCATACAATCCAATTGCAGCGCGCTCTTGAGATAGATCATTACTTCGCCTCTAGCGCCGTCAGGATGGCGGCTGTCACAGCCTGGGCATCCTGATCGCCGTCGATGTCAAGCAGCTTGCCTTCCTTGCGGTAAAAGTCGATCAGCGGTGCTGTTTTCTGATGATACACCGTCAAACGGCCCAGCACGGTTTCGGGCTTGTCATCGTCCCGTTGGATCAGGGTTGCGCCATCCACGGCACATTGGGTCTGGCCGGCCAGGCGCTCCACACTGTATGGTGCGCCGCACACGGGGCAAACCCTGCGGCCGGAAAGCCGCTTGACCAAGGCTTCATCCGCAACGGCGATGTTCACAACCGCTTGAATGTCGGCAATGCCGCCCAGAGCGACCGCCTGTGCCACGGTACGGGGAAACCCGTCCAGAATGTAGCCCGCCTTGCAGTCCTCTGCTTGCAGACGCTCCTTGACGATGGCGATCACGACTTCATCTGGCACCAGCTGGCCTGCATCCATAAAGGATTTGGCCTTGAGCCCAGTTTCTGTCTGGTTCGCAATGGCGGCACGGAGCATATCCCCCGTGGAGATTTGCGGGATACCGAGCTTCTGACAGATCAGCTGCGCCTGCGTCCCTTTTCCCGCACCCGGAGGGCCTAAAAAGATAATGTTCATTGCTTATCCTCCCATGCGCATGCAAAGCTTGGCTTTCCATCTGCGCATACGGCCATTATACCATAATTTGCAACTCACAACAAGCGTCCATGCGGCAAAACGCCCAAAGCGCAGGGGGTTTGAGCCCCCTGCCGCTTTGGCGCATCCCGGTCAGGAAATCTTATCGTAGTTGCGGCTCACAAGCAGATCATCCAACTGACGCTTGGTTTCCAGAATTACGCTCACGGCGATCAGCAAACTGCTGGTGCCAAAAGGCAACGCCTGCGAGGTGCCCTGGGTGAACAGCGAGGGGATGGTCGCCAGCAAGGCCAGGAACAGACCAGCAAACAGCGTCAGACGGCTGTTGATACGCTTGAGGTAATCCGCGGTGGGCTTACCCGGGCGCACGGAAGGTACCGCGCCGCCCTGTTGCTGGATGTTTTTTGCCATCTCATCCGGGTTGAAGGAGATGGAGGTATAGAAGAATGTGAAGGCGAAGATCAGCAGTGCCGTCACCAGCAGGTTCCACACAGATGTGCTGTGCATGTACTGCGACCACCACAGGCCAAAGCCGGTGGATGTGCCGCCTGTCAGCTGGATGATGGTGCTGGGGAACGCCATGAAGGAGTAGGCGAAGATGAGCGGCAGCACGCCCACCGAGATCACCTTGAGGGGGATCACGGAGTTCTGCCCGCCATACATCTTGCGACCAGTCACGCGCTTGGCAAAGTGCACGTTGATGCGGCGCACGCCCAGATCGACCCACGTAATGAGCACGATCATCACCAGCGCGATCAAGATCACGCCAAACAGCGTGAGCCAGGGCGTCAGGCTGGTGGCTTTGACGGCGTTGTCCATCAGCGTCCACAGACCGCTGAAGAGGTTGTTCATGATACCGGCCGCAATCAACAGCGAAATGCCGTTGCCGATGCCTTTTTCGGTGATGCGCTCACCCATCCACATGGCAAGGGCAGAGCCGCCCGCCATGCTGATGCCGACCAGCGCGTAGTTGTACCAGCCCGCCTTGATGTAGCCCAGGCTGGCCACCAAGCCGATGGCCTGCACAACGGCCAAGCCGACCGTCACATAGCGCGTGATCTGCGCAATGCGCTTTTGGCCTTCGGGGCCGCTCTTCTGGAGCCGCTCCAGCGCCGGGATGGCGATGGTCAGCAGCTGCATGATGATGGAGGAGTTGATGTAAGGGGTAATACCCATCGCCATGATGGTCATGCTTTGGAAGTTATTACCCGTCATCATGTTCACAAGACTCACCAGCGGGATGGACTCCGCCGTACCCTGCCGGAGCTGAGCCAGGAACGCACTCACCTTGGTGTAATCCACGCCCGGGGCGGGAATTACGCCAACCAGGCGAAAGAGAACCAGCATCAGAAAGGTATAGATGATCTTTTTACGGATATCTTCTACCTTCCAGGCGTTACGAAGTGATTCCAAGATGGTAGGGTTATTGCGATTACCCCTTGCCATATCACTTCACCTCGGCTTTCCCGCCGAGGGCTTCGATCTTCTCTTTCGCACCATCGCTGAACTTGGCAGCTTCCACGGTGAGCTTTTTGGTCAGCTCGCCGTTGCCCAGGATCTTTACGCCGCCCATCATCTTGGAGATCAGGCCGGCTTCCTTCAGCGTCTCGGCCGTCACAACAGTGCCGTTTTCAAAGATCTCAAGCCGCCCCACGTTAACGGTGGCGTATTCTACCCGATAGATGTTGGTAAAGCCACGTTTGGGCACGCGGCGGTACAGAGGCATCTGGCCGCCTTCAAAGCCCGGGCGCTTGCCGCCGCCGGAGCGTGCTTTGGCGCCTTTGTGACCCTTACCGGAGGTCTTGCCCAACCCCGAACCCACGCCCCTGCCAAGGCGCTTGGGTGCGGTCGTGGAACCTGCGGCGGGGTGCAACTCGTGCAGTTTCATTGGCAATTCCCTCCTCAGTCGTTCATCTCTTTGACTTCAACCATGTGCTGCACACGGAAGATCTGCCCACGCACGCAGGCGTTATCTTCCTTGATGACCGTCTGGCCAATCTTGTGCAGGCCCAGCGCGAGAACCGTCGCCTGGTGCACTTTGAGGCTGGAGATGGGCGACTTTTTGAGTGTGATGGAAAGTTTCATAATAAGTCGTCCTCCTTAGCCGAGAATTTCTTCAACGGTCTTGCCGCGAAGTTTGGCGACCTGCTCGGCCGAACGGAGGTGCCTGAGCCCCTCAATCGTGGCCTTGACCATGTTGATGCGGTTGTTGGTGCCATAGCTCTTGGTGCGGATGTCCTTGACGCCCGCCAGCTCCAGCACCGCGCGCGCCGCGCCGCCGGCGATAACGCCGGTGCCTTCGGGGGCGGGCATGAGCACCACTTTACCAGTGCCAAAGTAGCCGATCGCATCATGCGGGATGCTGGTGCCGACCAAAGGCACGGTCACCAGGTGTTTCTTGGCGTCTTCCACGCCCTTGCGGATGGCTTCGGAGATTTCCGCAGCCTTGCCGATGCCTACGCCGACGCGACCTTTTTCGTCGCCGACAACAAGCAGCGCAGCGAAACGGAAGTTGCGGCCGCCCTTGACAACCTTGGTAACGCGGTTCACGGCGACGAGCTTCTCTTTAAATTCGCTGACCTGTTCCATGCGTTGCATGCGTTTGTCCTCCTTATTAGAATTCAAGTCCGGCTTCACGGGCGCCGGCAGCCAGTTCCGCAACGCGGCCAGTATACACATAGCCGCCGCGGTCAAAGACCACCTGCTTGATGCCCGCGTCCGTCGCACGCTCAGCGATCAGCTTGCCGACAAGTTTCGCGGCGCCCTTCTTGTCCAGTTCCGCCAGCTGCGCCAGCACGTCCTTCTCCTGCGTGGAGGCGGCGGCCAGCGTGACGCCCTTGGAATCGTCAATGATCTGGGCATAGATGTTGTTCAAGCTGCGGTACACACTAAGACGCGGCCTCTCCGGGGTGCCGCTGACCTTTTTGCGCACGCGCGCATGACGGATAATACGGTCTGCGTTGCGATCACGCGTTTTAAACATTTGCGTTCAATCCCCTTTCCCTTACTTGCCGGTCTTGCCTTCCTTGCGGCGGATGCGCTCGTCCGAGTACTTGATGCCTTTGCCCAGATACGGCTCGGGCTTGCGGATGGCGCGGATATCAGCCGCCAGGTTGCCTACCTGCTGCTTGTTGATGCCCTTGACCACAATGGTGGTCTGGTTGGGCGTTTCAAAGGTGATGTTTTCAGGCGCTTCCAGCACCACGGGGTGGGAAAAGCCGATGCTGATGTTGAGCTTCTTGCCGCCTTCGGACTGTGCGCGGTAACCCGTGCCAACCAGTTCCAAAGTCTTGGCAAAGCCGTCCGTCACACCGACGACCATGTTATTGACCAGCGTGCGGTACAGGCCATGCATCGCCTTATGAGGCTTTGCCTCGGAGGGGCGGTGCAGCGTGAGCACGCCGTTTTCCTGCTTAAGCGTGATATCGGGATTTACCGGCTGGGTCAGTGTGCCTTTGGGGCCATGCACCGTTACGGTGTTGTTCTCATCCACATTGACCGTCACGCCCGCGGGGACAGTGATCGGAAGCCTTCCGATTCGAGACATTGTCTTACACCTCCATTGCGTGTCGGTTTACCAGATGTAGGCGAGCACTTCGCCGCCGATCAATTGCTTACGGGCTTCTTTATCCGTCATCAGACCTTTGCTGGTCGAGATGATGGCGATACCCAGGCCGCCCAACACCTTGGGCAGTTCATTGCCCTTAGCGTAAACGCGCAGGCCGGGCTTGGAAATCTTCTTCAGCCCTGCGATCACGGGCTGTTTGCCGCCGACGTACTTCAGTACGATCTTGATATTGCCCTGGGGGCCGTCGTCGATAAAATCAACGGACTTTACATAGCCTTCCGCGAGCAGGATCTTGGCGATCGCCTTTTTGGCGTTGCTAGCGGGCAAAACGACCGCGTCATGCTTTGCCACCTGCGCATTGCGGATGCGGGTCAGCATATCGGCGATGGGATCATTCATTACCATGATAGAACCTCCTTCCGTTCTTTCCCGCTTACCAACTGGCCTTGCGGACGCCGGGGATCTGGCCTTTGTAAGCCAGTTCTCTAAAGCAGATGCGGCAGATGCCATACTTGCGCAGCACCGAGTGCGGACGCCCGCACAGGCGGCAACGCGTGTAAGCCCGAGTGGAGAACTTGGGGGCTCTTGCCTGCTTGATCTTCATGCTTGTCTTAGCCACAGTTTTCGTCTCCCTTCAAGCTCACTGTACATACGGCATGCCGAGGAGGCGGAGCAGTTCCTTGCATTCCTCATCGGTTTTGGCCGAGGTGACAAAGATAATTTCCATACCGCGTACTTTTTCCACCTTATCGTACTCGATTTCGGGGAAAATCAGCTGGTCACGCAGACCCAGAGCGTAGTTGCCACGGCCGTCAAAGGCCTTGTCACTCACGCCGCGGAAGTCACGCACGCGCGGCAGGGCAATGTTGACCAGCTTGTCCACAAACTGCTCCATGCGCTCGCCGCGCAGGGTCACCTTTGCGCCAACATTCATGCCCTCACGGAGCTTGAAGTTTGCAATGGACTTGCGTGCCTTGGTGATGAGCGGTTTTTGGCCGCTGATCTGGGCAAGCTCCGCCACAGCCACTTCCATGCTCTTGGGGTTGTCCTTGCAATCGCCCAAACCCATGTTGATAACCACTTTGTGGAGCTTGGGGATCTGCATGATATTGGTGTAACCGAACTTCTGCTGCAGGGCAGGCACGGCTTCAGTCATGTATTTTTCCTTCATGCGACTTGCCATCTAGCCGAACCTCCCTTACTCGATTTCCGCGTTGCAACGCTTGCACACGCGGACGTTCTTTTTAACCTGCTCGCCCTTCTCATTTTCAGAGAGGGTCACCTTGTGGCTGGTGCGGGTTGCTTTGCCGCATTTGGGGCAAATGAGCATCACGTTGGAGGCGTCGATGGCGCGCTCCTTCTGGTAAATGCCGCCCGCCTGGCCCTGGCGACGGGATTTCTGGTGCTTGCTCACATAAGCAACACCTTCCACGATCACCTTGCCGCTTTTGGGGATAACGGTCAGGATCTTGCCCTGCTTGCCCTTAATGCTTTCCGGGCCGGAGATGACAACGACCTGATCGTTCTTCTTCACGTGAACCTTCGCAATCATTAGTCAATCCTCCATCACAGCACTTCGGGAGCGAGCGAAACGATCTTCATGTATGCCTTTTCGCGCAGCTCACGGGCTACGGGTCCAAAGATGCGGGTGCCCTTGGGCATTTTTTCCTCGTTGATAAGCACGGCTGCATTGTCGTCAAAGCGGATGTAGCTGCCATCGGGACGGCGCTTTTGCTTGCGCATGCGCACGATCACGGCTTTGACCACATCGCCCTTCTTGACAGCGCCACCGGGGGTGGCGCTCTTCACGCTGGCCACGATCACATCACCGATGGAACCGTCGCGGCGGAAGGAACCGCCAAGCACGCGGATGCACATGATTTCCTTAGCGCCGGAGTTATCGGCTACTTTAAGTCGCGTTTGCGGCTGGATCATACGGTTTTCCTCCTTGTTGGAATCGGATGGCTGTTCAAGCCGTCCGCATAATGGTTTCGGAGCGCCCATCGGCGGCGGTATGTTGCCGACGAGGGCAGATCGGAGATCGCCGAATCACGTCATGCTCTCGCGCCGGTGTGGCGTATAACAGCTCACGGATGCGACGCTCCATCGCTTACTTGGCTTTTTCGATGATCTCAACCAGACGCCAGCACTTGTCCTTGCTCAGCGGACGGGTTTCCATGATGCGCACGGTATCGCCGATGCCACACTGGTTTTCCTCGTCATGAGCCTTGAGCTTGCTGGTCTGATTCATGATCTTGCCGTAAAGCGGATGACGCACGCGCTCTTTGATCTCCACGACGATGGTCTTGTCCATCTTATCGCTCACGACCATACCCACGCGGCTCTTGCGAAGTCCTCTTTGTTCAGACATTGAAGCGGCTGCCTCCTTCATATAGCGTCTCACTCATTACTGAGCGTCTTTCTGTGCAAGCTGGCGAAGGGCCGTGAGCACCCGGGCGATGTCACGCTTGACGCCCTTGATGACCATGGTGTTCTGCAATTGACCGGTCGCGAGCTGAAAACGGAGGTTGAACAGCTCTTCCTTAAGTTCCCGTGCCTTGCCTTCGAGCTCGGCCTTGTTCAATGTGAGAAGCTCATTGGGCTTCATTTCGCTTCACCACCCGCTTCGATGTTGTTTTCGCGCTTGATGATCTTCGTCTTGATGGGCAGCTTGTGCCCGGCCAGGCGAAGCGCTTCCAGCGCTGTTTCGTCACCCACGCCCGAAACCTCAAAGAGCACACGGCCGGGCTTGACCACGGCGACCCAGTACTCAGGGGAGCCCTTACCGGAGCCCATTCGGGTCTCGGCGGGTTTTTCGGTCACAGGCTTGTCAGGGAAAATCTTGATCCATACCTGGCCGCCACGCTTGGTGTAGCGGGTCAGGGCAACACGGGCAGCCTCGATCTGTTGGCTGGTGATCCAGGCGGGCTCGGTGGCCACGAGGCCGTACTCACCGTAGGCTACAAAGTTACCACGATGCGCCTTGCCCTTCATGCGGCCACGGAAAACGCGGCGACGCTTTACTCTCTTGGGCATCAACATAGCTTATTTGCCTCCTTCAGTGGCAGCGGCGACGCCCTGCACTTTCTTAGGCTTGGGCAGGCGCTGGCCTTTGTAGACCCACACCTTGACGCCCAAACGGCCGTAGGTGGTCTTGGCTTCTGCGAAGCCGTAATCGATGTCTGCACGCAGGGTCTGCAGGGGGATGGAGCCTTCGTGGTAGTGCTCGGTGCGGGCGATGTCCGCGCCGCCCAAGCGGCCGGAAACGCTGCACTTCATACCCTTGGCGCCGCCCTTCATGGAACGCTGCATGCTCTGCTTCATGGCGCGGCGGAAGCTGATGCGCTTTTCCAGCTGCTGGGCGATGTTCTCAGCCACCAGCTGCGCATTGGTTTCCGGCGTCTTGATTTCCATGATGTTCAGGTTTGCGGGTTTGCCCAGGAAGGCTTCGATATCCTTCTTGAGTGCTTCAATGCCCGCGCCGCCGCGGCCAATGATCATGCCCGGCTTGGCGGTAAAAATGTTGATGGTGATCCGGTTGGCGCTGCGCTCGATATCGATATGGCTGATACCGGTTGCGTAGTACTTCTCCTTGAGCATCTTGCGAAGCTTGAAATCCTCCACGAGGTTGTTCGCAAAATCCTTTTTGCCGGCGTACCAGCGGGTGCTCCAGTTGAAGATCACGCCAACGCGAGCACCATGGGGATTGACTTTCTGACCCATTATGGTACCTCCCTTAGCTTACTTCTGGTCCAGCACCACGCTGATGTGGCTGGTGCGCTTGAGCATCGGTGACGCGCTGCCGCGGGAACGGGCAACGAAGCGCTTGAGCGTGGGGCCGGGGTTGGCATAAATTTCCGCAACGTAGAGGGATTTGCGATCCAGCTCATTGTTGTTCACTGCGTTGGCAATGGCGCTGGAGAGCAGCTTATGCACAACAGGCGAAGCCGCCTTCGGGGTGAACTGCAGAATGGCCAGGGCGTCATCCACATTTTTGCCGCGAATCAGATCCAGCACGATCTTGACCTTGCGGGAAGAGATGCGCACGTACTTGGCGTGGGCGGACGGCCGTGTGTCACGGCTGGCCATATGGGCTTGCGCCTTCTTTTGGGTATTGCTTGCCATGTGTCTACTCAACTCCTTCCGCTTTATCTGCCGCCGGCAGCCTTGGAACCGGCATGACCGCGGAATGTACGGGTGGGGGCGAACTCGCCCAGCTTGTGCCCGACCATATCCTCGGTAACATACACCGGCACATGCTTGCGACCATCATGCACGGCGATGGTGTGGCCCACGAAATCCGGGAAGATGGTGCTGGCACGCGACCAAGTCTTCACGACCGCTTTTTTGCTGGCCTTGTTCATTTCGATAACACGCTTGAGCAGCGTGGATTCCACATAGGGTCCCTTCTTAATGGAACGGCTCATCTAAGGGCTTCCTCCTTCCTTGGGTGCGTTAGGCTTATTTGCCCGCGCGCTTGACGATCAGCTTATTAGAATACTTCTTGTGTTTGCGGGTTTTCAGGCCCAGCGCAACCTTGCCCCACGGGGTAACAGGGGCAGGCATGCCAACGGGGCTCTTGCCCTCGCCGCCGCCGTGCGGGTGATCGCAGGGGTTCATGACCACACCGCGAACCGTGGGGCGGATGCCCATGTGGCGTTTGCGGCCGGCTTTGCCGATGCGCACGTTCTCGTGGTCAGAGTTGCCCACGACGCCAATGGTGGCCAGCGCATTCAGGGCAACCCTGCGCAGCTCGCCGGAGGGGAGGCGGATCAGGCCGTAGCCGTTTTCCTTGGCCATGAGCTGGGCGCTCATACCGGCGGAGCGGGCCATCTGGCCGCCCTTGCCAGGCTTGATCTCGATGTTGTGGATCAGCGTACCCACGGGGATGTTCTCAATAGGCAGCGCATTACCGGGCATGATGTCGGCGGTGGCGCCGGCGATCACTTTCGTGCCCACCTTGAGCCCCTGAGGCGCCAGGATGTAGCGCTTTTCGCCATCGGCGTAAATCAGCAGGGCAATGAACGCGCTGCGGTTGGGATCATACTCGATGGTCGCCACGCGCGCGGGGATGTCCAGCTTGTTGCGCTTGAAATCGATAATGCGGTACTTGACCTTGTTGCCGCCGCCCTGGTGGCGCACGGTAATCTTGCCCTGCTTGTTGCGGCCGGAATTCTTTTTCTTGTACTCCAGCAGCGATTTTTCGGGCTTTGTGGTGGTGATCTCCTCGTACGTCAGCACCGACATAAAGCGGCGAGCGGGCGAGGTCGGCTTATAGAGGCGAATCGCCATGATTACTTTTCCTCCCTGCTTTATTCGGCCATGCCTTCGAAGAACTCAATGGGCTTGGAGTCCTCGGTAAGGGTCACGTAGGCCTTCTTGATCTCGGGGGTGCGGCCCTGGGTCTTGCCCTGGCGCTTGATCTTGCCCATGGTGCGCACGGTGTTCACCTTATCCACCTTGATGCCTTTGAACACGCTCTCAAGCGCCAGCTTGATCTCGGTCTTGTTGGCAGTGGGGCTCACCACAAAGGCATAGCGTTTGTCGGGGAAGCCCTCGTAGGATGCTTCCGTCAGCACCGGACGGATGATGATATCGTGTGGATCTTTCATGCGTAAACCTCCTCTACGCCCTTGAGCGCATCCTGCGTGAGGATGATCTTGCCAGCCCTCAGGATGTCATACACATTCAGGGTGCCAACAGACGTGGTTTGGAGCTTCTCAATGTTGCCGGCGGCACGCTGCAGCGTCTCGTCACGGCCGGGCAGTACCAGAAGCGTCAGATTCTTGAGCTCGAAGTTGCTCAGCACCTTGGCCATGAGCTTGGTCTTGGCCTCGGGCAGGTTGATGGCATCCACCACGATGATGTCTCCGCCCATGAGCTTGCTGGTCAGCGCGCTCTTGAAGGCCAAACGGCGCACCTTGCGGGGCACGTTGATGACATAGTCGCGGGGCTTTGGCGCAAACACGACGCCGCCGTGGCGGAACTGGGGAGCACGGTTGCCATGATGGCGCGCATTACCGGTGCCCTTTTGACGATAGATCTTCCGGCCGCCGCCGCGGACCTGGCCGCGGGTGAGGGCGCTTTGCGTGCCCTGGCGTTTGTTTGCCAGAATGGAACGCACAACCAGATGCATAGCGGGCACGTTCACGGATGCGGCAAAAATGGACTCGCTGAGCTCCACTTCGCCGATGGCCGCGCCCTCCATGTTATACAGTGCAGTCTTAGGCATGGATGTTTTCCTCCTTCAGTGAAGCTTGGATCAGGCGCCCTTGACGGAGTTGCGCACGAGGAGCAGACCGCCGTTGGGGCCGGGCACCGCGCCCTTGATGAGGAGCAGGTTGCGCTCGGTATCGATCTTGACGATCTCCAGGTTCTGCACCGTTACGCGCTCCACGCCGTAGTGGCCGGGCATGTGCTTGTTCTTGAAAACACGGGCGGGATCGGTGTTGGCGCTCATGGAGCCCACACCGCGATGGTACTTGGAGCCGTGCGCCATGGGGCCGGTGTGCTGGTTCCAACGGTAGATGGCACCAGTAAAACCGCGGCCACGGGTCACGCCGCTCACGTCGATCTTGTCGCCGGCTTGGAACTGCTCCACCGTCAAGTCGTTGCCGACTTCCAGCTCAGCAGCGTTGTCCAGGCGCAATTCGCGCACAAAGCGTGCGGGTGCCACGCCGGCTTTCTTGAAGTGACCGGCCATGGGCTTGTTGATGAGCTTCTTGGCACGGTTCTCGGGCAGGGTGTCAAAACCCACCTGCACGGCCGAGTAGCCATCGCTTTCAACGCTTTTTTTCTGCACTACCTTGCAGGGGCCAGCCTCCACCACGGTCACGGGGACGAGGCGGCCGTCATCGGTGAAGACCTGCGTCATGCCGATCTTCTTGCCTACGATCGCTTTTTTCATGATAGCGTTACCTCCTGCGTTAATTGTTCAGCTTGATTTCGATCTCGACACCGGCAGGAAGATCGAGCTTCATCATGGCGTCCACAGTGCGCGGGTTGGGGTTTAGGATATCGATGAGGCGCTTGTGGGTCCGCATTTCGAACTGCTCGCGGCTGTCCTTGTACTTGTGCGGCGCACGAAGAATGGTGACGATTTCCTTCTCGGTCGGAAGGGGGATGGGGCCCGACACACGCGCGCCGGTCCGCTTGGCAGTTTCCACAATGCGCTCGGCGGACTGGTCGATCAGGTTGTGCTCGTAAGCCTTCAGCTTGATCCGAATCTTTTGGTTGGCCATTTTCGAACCTCCTTGGTTATTCGTCTTAAGTACACCGCTCCGGGCGTGTCCATCGGCCACTTTTCGTGAGGCGAGATCACTCTCGCCGCTGGGCAAGCCTTTGGGGGCTGCCGTGGAGTCATACACGCTCGCGGTGCCTCAAGTCCGTCGCCCGATTTCCGGGCTGGTCCACGATAATTACCCGCCATGGCCATGGCGGCAACTTATCGCTTCATCCCTGAACAGACAGCTTTAGTAGTATAGCGGATGGCGGAATAAATTGCAAGTATTTTTTCAAATTACTTTCGATTATTTCGTCCCGGCAGGATGTCTGTCATGTGCATGCCGGGCTGGATTCCAGCGCGGCATATTCACACGCGTCCGTGTGTGTCTATCCATCTGACCACACACTGTTTTTGATGCAAACACCCCGCCTGCACAACTGCACAGGCGGGGTGTCAAAGAATGGTTTACTCTACAACCTTGCTGACCACGCCGGAGCCCACGGTGCGGCCGCCTTCGCGGATGG
>LVAR01000030.1 GCA_001604115.1 Clostridiales bacterium Firm_12
TCGCTACGCTCGCCCGGCGCTCCGTTTCCGGCGCCAGAGCGCTGTGATCAGGCTCCGGCTGCGCCAGATGGCGGCCAGCGTCATCAAACCCAGCACGGCAAAGCGCGCCAGCGGGTAGGGATCCAGCCAGAGCAGCAGCATCGCCAGCAGCGTTTCCAGCAGGATGGTAAGGTACATGAAACGATGGTCATACACATTCACATGCAGCCCATGGCGGGTGATGCCGTAATGCACGCTCATGAGCACAAAATAGCTGAAAAACGTGGTGTAGCCTGCCGCCACAAACCCAAAACGCGGCACAAACAGCAGGTTCAGCGCCAGGTTGATGGCCGTAGCCAGCACCGTGCCCATGGCGATGTAGCGCGTTTTTTTCAGGTGCAGCTCGATGTGCTCATAATTGCCATAGATAAATTTGCACACCAGCCCCAGCACGATGGGCGCAACCGCCCAGCGCCCTTCCCGGTAGCCCGCGCCGCCCAGCAGGTGCATGGCCTCCGGCGCGATGGCGATGCACGCCGCGCCCACGTAGCACCCCAGCAGGATGAGCGGCTTGAGGTTCTGGCGGATGGGCAGATGATCCCCCGCGGCATAGGCATCGTGAAACCACGGCAGCCACGCCTGCCCGATGGAGTCCAGCACCAGGCTGATGAGGATGGCGTACTGATAGGCCAGTGTATAGACGGCGGTGGCTTCGCTGCCCCACACTTTGGTGATGACCACCCGATCCGACTGCGCCAGGATGTTCAGCGAAAGGCTGTTGAGGATCAACGGCAGAGAAATCATCAGCCCATAGCGCACAAAGGTACGCTCCAGCGCAAGGCGGCCACGCCGCGCCGCCTGCACCCAAAACACCCCGCCCAGCGCCACGGCGGGCAGCACAGCGCCCAGTACCCGCCCCAGATAACGCTCCTGCGGCATGGCAAACACCAGCATGAGCGATACCCCCACCGAGGCCACTGCCGTGTAGCCGGTGATGAACAGGTTTTCCCGGTAGCGGTACTGGTATTTGTACTTGGCCTGGTACAGCGCCGTGGTGGGGGCAAACAGCAGGTAAAGCGCCAGGAGGGGCACCAGCTTGGGCGGCAAATCCAAAAGCCGTGCCACGGGCTGCCTGAACACGATGCCCAGCCCCGCCAGCAGCAGGCTGCACAGCATCGCCACCACCTGCATGGTACCCACATAGGCATCCAGCCTGCCGGGAAAATCCAGCTTGGCGCGGCCGATGCTATACGTCAGGTTGAGCGTGCAAAAGGTGATGAGCAGCGAGTACCACGCTGTAAAATTGGCGGCAACGCCGTAATCCGACAGGGTCATCACCCGCGTGAAGATGGGGGTGGTAAGTACCAAAATGGCCTTGGTCGCAATGTTGGAGATGGTGTACCACACCCCGGCGCGCAGCGCCAACCGGTTGCGGCCTTGTGTTTGCGCATCAGCCATGCAAAGCCACCTCCTGGGCGGGGGTCAGCATGGCGGCCAGCTCCGCAAGGCTCCGCTGGCGCAAGGCATCCAGCTTTCCGGCCAGGGCATCGTGGCACAGAGGCGCCGCCTGGCGAATATCCGCGTGCAGCGCGTCCCGGTCGGTCACGCCAAGCCAGGTAGCCAGGGCTTGCATGCGTGTAACGTTTGCGCGGTTGTAGTAGAAAAACTCACGCCGGAAATACAGCGCGAACAGCATGCCGTGGTAGGAGGCCGTGAACACGCACCGCGCATGCCGCACCAGTCCCAAAAACGTGCCGGGATCCTTGGGCTGCACGGTATCCGTGCCCGGCTGCGCGCGCCCGAAGGTCACATAACGCACCGCACAGCCGTGTGCGCGGGCGTAGGCTGCGGCATCGGCAAAAATCCGGCCTGCCGGATCGCAAAAGTAGACCAGCACATAGGGGGCTGCGTCCATGGGCGGGGCGGCCATGGCCTGCCAGTGCGCGGGCGGCAGCAGCAAGGTCGGGTCGCCCACCACGGGCGGCGGGTCGCCGAGCAGATCTCCGACCCATTGCGAAAGGGCGGCTTCCCGCACGGCGATGTGCGTAAAGCGCGCCAGCAGCGGCTGGATGTGCCGGGCAAACCCCGCGTCCCACGGGTTGCCGGCCGAGGCCGCAAAGGCGAGCCTGCGTGCGCCCGGCGCGGTAAAGTCCAGAAAATAGGCGGGGTCGCCCCCGGTGATGGCTTGCCCCCACACCAAATCGCTGCCGATCAAAAAGGTTTGGTAGCGCAGGTTGGCCTGCGCAAGCGTGCGGCGGGTGTAGGCCGGGCTCAGCGCGGCATAGCCGGTCAGGAACCGATCCAGCGCCCGGCGCTTTTGCCGCAACGCCTTGCCATAGCGCAGGCGGCGGTACAGAGCGCGCGGGCTGGGCGGCCAGGGCACGAGCGCCTCCCGCCTGCGCACGGCCGCGCAGGTATAGTCCAGCAGGTGCACGGCATGGCCAGCTTGCGCCACCGCGGTGTAAAGCGCATAGGCTTGCAGCGCGGAGCCGAAGTTGGCCGTGCGGTGCAGGGTCAGCAACGCGATGGGTTGCTGTGCGTCCATGGGGCAGGCCTCCCTTCGGTTGGCGGCGTGCCTGCGCGGCGCATGGGCGCGCGCAGGGTGGCCTCCAGATGGTATAGCAGCACCAAAACCAGGTAGAAGTAGTTGTAGGCCGTCATGGCTTCGCTGATCATGGCCATGCCCATGCCCACAAACCAGGCAAAAAGCAGCCGGGGCGCGACCCCTTCCCGCAGGGGGATGCGCCGCACCGCCACCACCAGCAGGCACAGAAACAGTGCCAGCCCGATGATCCCGCCATCCGCCCAAAACTGCAGAAAATTGTTATGCACGTAAGCGGTGGCCGTGGCATACGCCCCGCGGGATACGAATAGCTGACGAAACCCGTAGCCAAACACCGGCTTGCGCAGGATGGCCGCCAGCGTGAGGTTCCAGATGGACAGCCGCCCGGTCAGGGTCATGGATTTGCCCAGCACCGTTTCAATCAGGAAGCGCATATAGCTGAACTGCTGCACCCCCACGATCACAAAATTGTACCCGGCGATGCCCAGCACATAGGCTGCCGGCCGGATGCGCGCCAGCAGCCCGCCCCGCAGCAGCAACACCATTGCCAGGGCGACCCCTGCGCCCAGCAGCGCGGTGGATACCGCCTCCCGCACCATCATGCCGCCGATGCCCAGCAGGATCGCGGCCGCCAGCACCCAAAAGCGCAGCCTGCGCGTTTTTTGGTAGCCCAGATACCCGGCGTAACAGGCTACGGCCATCATTGGCAGGCCGATCACGGTGAGCGTGGTGCGCTGCCCAAACAGGTAGGTCTGGAACAGCCCGCCATGCCCCAAGGCCGCATTGGCCAGCGCATAGGCGGCAAACAGCCACAGCAGCCCCTCCAGCACCACGCGCGGGCTGCGCAGCAGCCACCACTCCAGCAGGCACACCGCCAGCGCAACGCCCAGCGTATTGCGCACCAGCGAGGAATCCATCCCGCCCCGGATGGCAGTCAGCACAAAAAGATAGCCTTGCAGCGCCCAGTTGAGCCGTGCCAACGCGGACATGCGGAAGCGCTCCCGCACCAGCAGGAGCACCGTGACCAACGCCGAGAAGAGGAACAGCGCATCAAACAGGGCGCTGAGCCAGCGGTACTCGCTCATCCCTGCCAACTTGAAAAATGGCAGGATGAGCAGCACAAACACTGCCTTGCTTTGCAGCGGCCTAATTTTCATGGCGTCACCTGCCCATCCGGCGAGGGCGGGGCGTTGCCTTCCGGCGCGGAGCCCTGCTCCCGGGAATGCCTGCCCACCGCCGCTTTGGGTGGCGCACCCAGCAGTGCAAGGTGCGCGGCCACTGCCCCGGCATTGCCGTAGGGCTGGGTGCGTAGGTAGGCGGCGTAGGCCTGCCCGTGCGCCAGCATGTGCAGGATGCCGTCCGCCAGCGCCTC
>LVAR01000031.1 GCA_001604115.1 Clostridiales bacterium Firm_12
ATGATTTGAAATTAATGGAAGGTACGACACGTGAATGTAAACAGTATACACGGAACATCCAAATTTTACAAGCGTTTCACATTGCAGTGCTGGGTTGGTTCAAAAGGCTTTGGCAGCTTGCCTTTGCTATGCGCAGCCCGGCGTATGCAGGGCAAGATGCGTCCCGGTGGCAGGCGGCGTCTCACAGAAAGACACGCTGCGCGCTGCACATGTAACCGAACAGGCGGAGCGCTTATGCCTGCCCGGCAAACCGGCGTGCTGGACTTACGCTGCACAAACCAACCATTGGCAGTATATCATACTTGTAAGGCATCCGGGGAGAGAAGAGCATGCTGCTTTCCGGCGCGGGCAAAGGACGATACGCCGGCGTATGAAGCGCCACCACAATCAGGCGGCTAGGCGGTGCGGGGCTTGACCAGCGTGCCATCGGTATAGCAAAGCGCCATGGCGCCCAGGTTCAGGTACAGGCTGCCGGGCGATGTTTGCGCAATGCGCGCGATATCGGCACACAGCCTTTGGGCAAAGGCATCGGCGGCCTCAGGGGCAGGCTGGCCGAGCACCTGCACATCACAATAGGCGCAGTGGCCGGGCGTCTGCCCACGTTGCAGCGTCGCGCCATCCTGCACGCGCACCATCACGCTGGCGGCAGGCTTGCCCAGCAACGCGGCGGCGGACAGCACACTCTCATGAAGGGCTTGTACCTCCTGGGGTTCCAGCGTTTTGCTGGTCACGATGTTCACATAAGGCATGGTGCGGTACGCTCCGTTTCCCGCGCCTTCGCGCGTTTTTTTGCTGGCAGCAAACCCTTTGGGCGTGCGCCTTACCCGATAACATACTGCGCCGGCGTGCTTTTCTCCTGCCCGGAAATGTGCTATGATGGGCGCATCAACGCAACGGGGGTGCTACCATGGAGCAGACGTTTCAGTTTGGGTATGGGGAAAAGCAAATCACCGCTACGGTGCGCGCAAAGCACATCGAAGTGTTGCAGGCCGTCACGCCCCCGCCCCTGCAAAACCTACCCGAAGCCTTTCGGCTGGCTGTAGAGCAAAACGCCATCGGCAGTCCGGCGCTCCGGGATGTGCTGACTCCGGCGGATCAGGTGACCGTGATCATCAGTGACCTGACGCGCGCATGGATGCACCAGGATCGAATTTGTCCCTTGCTGGTGGATTACTTGCATGATGTGGTAGGCATGCCCTATGCCAACATCGTTTTTTTGGTGGCGCTGGGCACGCACCGCCCGCAGAGCGAGGCGGAGCTGCGGCGCATCACCGGCGGGGATGTGATGGATCGCGTGCGCGTGCTCAACCATGAGGCGGATCAGCCGCTGGTGAGCATGGGCACGACATCCCGCGGCACACAGGTGCAAATCAGCCCTTGGGTGGTTGGGCGCAAGGTGATCCTGATGGGCGGCACGGTGCACCATCTGCTGGCGGGCTATGGCGGTGGGCGCAAGAGCATCGTGCCCGGCGTGGCCGGGGAGCTGACCATACGCCAGAACCACCGGCACGCGCTGCACCCGAGCGAGCCCCGCTCCAGCGATGCGGTGGGCTGCGGCAGGCTGGAAGGCAACCCGGTGCATGAGGATATGATGGAGGCCGCCGAAATGGTCACGCCGGTTTTCGGCATCAATCTGGTGGTGGATGGCCGGGGCGACCACATCGCCCTGCCCAGCGGCCACTACGCCCTGGCCTGGGAAGAGAGCTGCCGTCTGGTGGATCGCTACAACGGCGTGCCCATCGCCCAGCGCTTTGACGCGGTGGTGGCCAGCTGCGGGGGCTTTCCCAAGGATATGAACCTGTATCAGGGCTCCAAGACGATGATCAACGCACGGGAGGCGGTCAAGCCCGGCGGGCGGTTCATCTTTCTGGCGGAATGTCCGGAAGGCGGCGGCCCGGATGAATTTTTCGGCTGGAGCAAGCCCCTGCTGGAAGGTCGGTTGGACGCGGCGCTGCGGGCGGGCTTTACCATTGCCGGGTATGTGTTTTATGCCTGCTGCGAAATTGCGCGGGGCACGGATTTTCATATGCTCAGCCGCCTGCCGGCGGAGGTGCTCGCCCCCATGGGCATCCAGGCCATCGCCGATGAGGCGGAGCTGGCCGCCCTGCTCGATTTCGGCGAGCAAAGCGTAGCGGTGATGCCCCACGGCGGCAGCACAGTGCCCATCCCCCCGCGGTAAAAAAGAGGGTTGACAAACCTGACGAGCTTGGATACAATTACCTAAACCGTTGAAGCGGAGATCAAACCGAAAGCGCACTTGCAGAGAGCCGGGGCAGCTGAAAACCGGCAGAGAGCGGATCGGCAAATGGACCGCGGAGGGTGCTCCCAAAGGGTTTGCCCAAGTAAGGAGCAACGTAGCGCCCACGTTAGCGGGCAGCGGGTGTGTTGGCACCTGCAATAAGGCGGACGGGTAACCGTCAACCAAGGTGGTACCGCAGATGTAATCAACGCATCTGTCCTTGCAATAAGGACAGGTGCGTTTTTCAGTACCGCCACGGCAAACCGACGGCCACCAAACGGGAATCGAAAGGATGGGTTTTCATGAAAAAGCTGGTAGCGATCCTCCTGACCCTGGCACTCGTTCTCTCCGCCGCGGTTGTTGCAGTTGCCCAAACCCCCAAGGCCTACCGAGTGGGCATCATCCAGATGGCCGATAACGGCGCGTTTACCGACATGCGGGAGGGCTACATCGCCCGTATGCGGGAGCTGGGCTTTGGCGAGGATAGGATGACCTTTGACTATCAAAATGCGCAGGGCGATATGACTAACCTGGCCTCCATCTGCCAGAAGATGATCGAGGCAGGCATGGACTATGTGGTGGCCATCGCTACGCCGCCTGCGCAGGCATTCCTCAATATGGGCAGCGATATCCCGATGTTCTTTATCTCCGTGAGCAACCCGGTGGGTGCGGGCATCCTCACCGATATGGCCAAGCCGGACAAAAACGCCACCGGCGCGAGCAACGCCATCCCCGTGGAGGAGATGTTCAAGCTCAGCGATCAGTTGACCCCCGGCGTACAAACCTATGGGCTCATCTACTGTACCAGCGAGGTCAATTCCGTGACCACCATCGACAAAGCCAAGGCCTACATGGATGCCAACGGCCTTCGCTATGTGGAGGCCGTGGTGACCAATTCCGGTGAGGTACAGCAGGCGGCACAATCCCTGGTGGGGCGGTGCGATGCGATGTTCATCCCCAATGACTCCGTGGTGCAGACGGGGCTTAGCACCGTGGCGGAGGTCGCGCGGGACGCCAAGATTCCCGTATACGGCTCCTCTGCGGTCATGGTCGCCAGCGGCGCTTTTGCCACCATCTCCATCAGCGATACGGAAATCGGCCGCATCGTGGCGGATATGAGCGGCCAATACCTTGCGGGCGCGGCCATTGCGGATATTCCGGCCGTGGTGGTGAGTGATTTTACCATGGTCATCAACCAAACCACGGCGCAGGCCATCGGCGTGACCATTGCGGACGATGTGCTGGCCAAGGCGGTCGTGCTGGAATGACCGACGGATCGGGCACGGCCGGGGATGACCCGCCGCGCCCGGATACCCCCGAGTCAACAGCGCGCGGACGTACCAAGACAGATGCAGATAGGGGTGCGGGCAGCCGCCCGCACCCATCACCAATACCATGAAATGGGGTACACACATGACACTGGCGCTGGGTTCCCTGCAACTGGGGCTGATGTATGGGCTGCTTGCCATGGGCGTGTTCATCAGTTTTCGCATCCTGAATACGCCCGATCTGACGGCCGAGGGCAGTTTCACGCTGGGCGTGGCGACCTCGGCAATGGTCACGCTGACAGGCGCGCCCTACCTTGGCCTGCTGGCCGCCTTCCTGTGTGGCATGGCGGCGGGGGCGGTTACCGGATTGTTGCAGACCAAGGTGGGTATCCATCCTATTTTGGCGGGCATCCTGACCATGAGCGGCCTGTATACGGTCAATCTGGCCATCATGGGCGCCAGCGCAAACGTGTCCCTCATCGGCAAGGAAACGCTGTACCAGCAGCTTTTTGCGCTGCTTGCGCCGCTTTCCAAGGATGTGGTCAAGCTGGTGGTGGCGCTGGTGCTGGCGGCGCTGGTGCTGGCGATGCTCATCTGGTTTTTCAAAACGCACCTTGGGCTTTGCATCCGCGCGACCGGCAACAACGAGGCCATGGTGCGCTCCAGCTCCATCAACGCTTCCGCCATGAAGATCATGGGGCTGGCGGTGAGCAACGGCTGCATCGCGCTGTCGGGCGGCATTGTGGCGCAATATCAGGGTTATGCGGATATTTCAAGCGGCATCGGCATTTTGGTGGTGGGGCTGGCCAGCGTGATCATCGGGGAGGCCGTTTTTGGGCGGCGTGGAGTCACGGTGGGGCTCGTATCAGCGATCGTCGGCTCGGTGCTGTACCGGTTCATCATCTCACTGGCCCTTTCCACCAACGTGTTCCCGGCGTATTTCCTCAAGCTCATTTCCGCGGTGATCGTAGGCGTGGCGCTGAGCATCCCCACCATACAGGAGGCGCTGGCAAGGCAGCGCCAGCGCAGGGAGGGCAAACGCGATGCTTGAGCTTCAAAACCTGAGCAAAACCTTTGGCAAGGGCACGGCAAACGAGCATGCCGCCCTCACCAATGTGAACTTTACCCTGCATGAAGGGGATTTTGTAACCATCCTCGGCTCCAACGGCGCAGGCAAGAGCACGCTGTTTGGCGCGATCAGCGGCGCGTTCTGGCCGGATCGCGGCCATGTGGTGCTGGATGGGGAGGATGTGACCTACCAGCCCATCCACAAACGCGCGCAGAAAATCGGTGTGCTGTTTCAGGATCCGCTCAAGGGCACCGCACCGGATATGACCATTGCCGAAAACCTGGCGCTGGCCTTCACGCGCGGCAACCGCTTTCCGCTGGCACGCGCGCTGCAAAAGCGGGACATGGATATCCTGTGGGATAGGCTTGCCGCCTTTGGCATGGGGCTGGAAGATCGGATGAAGATGAAAGTCGGCCTGCTCTCCGGCGGCCAGCGGCAGGCCATGACCCTGCTGATGGCCACCATCGCCAAACCCAAGCTGCTTTTGCTGGATGAGCACACGGCCGCGCTGGATCCTGCCACGGCGGAAAAAGTGCTCGCCATCACCGTGCAAACCGTGCGCGAGCAACAGCTCAAAACCATGATGATCACCCATAACATGAAAAGTGCGCTGGCGCTAGGCAACCGCACCATCATGATGGCGCGCGGGCGCATCATATTGGATGTGGCAGGGGAGCAGCGCGCCGCCATGCAGGTGGACGATCTGTTGCGCCAGTACAGCGGCACACAAGGCACCGCGCTGGATAATGACCGGATGCTGCTGGGGGATTAACGGGGCGCGGCATGGCGGGCAAAATAAGACGGTTGCCCCAGGGTTTGACAGCGCAGGGCACATCCTGCGGGCGGATATAGGCAAAACAGGCTGGCGAATCGCCAGCCTGTTTTGCCTATATCCCCAAAGAGAAAGCCAAAGGAGGAAACCGGCCATACTCCCCAATGGGTACGACCCTAAGGTGATTGGGGCAAAGCGCGTAGCCTTGCGCTGCAGGGTTGCCATGAGCGGGTAAACAGCCGGAAGCGCAGCGGCTCAAGAAAGGGCGGCGCATAACCAAGGCATGTTAATGAGCTTGGCAGGCCGGCATGGCCGGGCTGTTTGGCAAAGCTTTGCCCACGAACCGCGCCGCCCACCCCCAAGCGATGCGTGCGGCCATCCGGCGCAGAAGCAAGCTCCCGGCCTTCCGCGCCCGGCAATGTGCCGCTGGGCTTGCAGCCATATCACTTGCCCACGCAGAAGGTCGAGAAAATCTCATCCAGCAATTGGTCATCCACGCTTTCACCGGTGATGCGCCCCAGCAGCCACAGCGCATCGCGCAGATCCACCGCGGCCAGATCCAGCGGCAGGCCTGCATCCAGCGCGGCGCTCGCCTGCAACAGTTTGGCGGCGGCTTCCCGGGCGGCAGCCATATGACGAGCGTGTGTGAGCATGCCCTCCTGCGGGAGCTTGGCCTGTGCCTGCAGGTAGGCGCGCACATCGGCCAGCCCATGACCCGTGACGGCGGATACCGTCAGGATGGGCGTATGGCCGCATAGCGCGGCGATCTCCTCCGCTGTGATGAGGGGGGCTGCATCCCCTTTGCTCAGCAGTACGGCACAGGGGCAAGGCATGGGCTGGGTGAGCAGCGCGCGCGCGTCCGCATCCAGCGGGGTGCTGGCATCCACGAGCAGCAGCGCGACATCGGCTGCGGCGATGGCGTCGCGTGCCCGCGCAACGCCGATGCGCTCCACGGTGTCCTCGCTGTCCCGCAGGCCGGCGGTATCCATCAGCAGCACCTGGAGCCCGCCAAGGCTCATGCTGCCCTCCAGCACATCCCGCGTGGTGCCGGGGATGGCCGTTACAATGGCGCGGTCCTCACCCAGCAGCGCGTTAAACAGTGTGCTCTTGCCCGCGTTGGGCTTGCCGCACAGCGCAACGCGCAGCCCCTGGCGCAGGATGCGTGCGCCGCGCTCATCCACAGCCGCATTCAAGGTTTGCTGCAAGGTGTGCAGCCCTTGGCGCAGGGCGGCGGTGGCCTCGGTCTCGTCGATCTCGTCGGGGTAATCCAGGTGCGCTTCCACCCCGGCAATCAAGGTGATCAGGGATGCCTGCGCCGTGTGGATAAAACGGCTCGCGCCGCCGGCGAGCAGTGCCTGTTCTGCCTTCAGGGCAGCCTGGGAACGTGCGCCGATCACGCCCATCACGGCTTCGGCCTGCGCCAGATCCAGCCGCCCATTCATGAAGGCGCGGCGGGTGAACTCGCCTGCCTCAGCTGGACGTGCACCCAGCGCCAGCACCCGCTGCAGGGTGGTTTGCGCGGCTGCATGGCCGCCGTGGGTGTGCAGCTCGCATACATCCTCGCGGGTGTAGGTGTTGGGCGCATGCATGACCACGCCCATGGCTTCATCAATGGGCGCGCCGGATGCATCCACCACGTGGCCGTACATGAGGCGGTGGCTTTCGTAGGGCGGCGTGCGCCGCTGCGCGCGGAACGCCTGCGTGAACAGCGTTATGGCTTGTTCCCCGCTGATGCGTACGATGGCTACGCCCCCTTCGCCCAGGGCAGTCGCAATGCCCGCGATGGTGTCCCGCATGCCGATCCCTCCCCAAAAACCCACTTCTGTGGTATCATATCACAAAGGATCGCGCCACGCAAAAGGAGGGGTTGCCGTGCCGGAGGTGAGCGTTTGGCTGGGGCGGCCGCATCGGCTGCTGCAACCGGTGGTGGAGGCCATCGGCGCTTTGCACGCGCAAGGCAAACCCAGCATTTTGCTGGTGCCGGAGCAATTCACACTCCAGGCGGAGCGGGAGCTGCTGGAGCGGCTGCGCCTGCCAGGCTTTTTTACCATCGATGTGCTGTCGCCCACACGCTTTGCCCAACGCGTGACCGATGCGGTAGGCGCTGACCCGCGCGCGCCGCTCTCGGCTGCCGGGCGGCGCATGGCGGTGAGCCTTGCGCTGGAAAAATGCGAAAAGAAACTCGCCTATTATCAATCCGCTGTTTACCGACTGGGGTTTGCGGAAAAACTGACCGCGCTGATCACGGATATGAAGCGCGGCGGGCTTTCCCCGGATGCGTTGCTTGCCTATGCGCAAGCGCTGCCGGAAGGCATGCGCCGCGTCAAGCTGACCGACCTTGCCACGGTGTTTCAAACCTATGAAGCGGCGTTGAGCGGGCGCTTTGGCGACGGGGAGGATCAGCTGCGCTACATTGCCGCCCGGCTGCCGGAAAGCGGCCTGCTCGGGGACAAGCATATTTTTGTGTACGGATTTGACGCGCTTCCCGCGCAGCTGATGGACCTGCTGTGCGCCGCCGCGCCCCTGTGCCAGAGCCTGAGCGTCGCGCTGCTGTGCGCGGCGGAAACCGCGCCGGATGCGGAGCTATACCGCCCCGTGCGCCAGAGCGTGCAACGTTTTGCCCTTGCCCTGCGGGAGCGTGGCGTGGCGCTGCGGGAGGTCTGGCTGCCCCACGCGCCGCTGCCGCACGCGCCGGCCATCCGCCATCTGGATGAGGCGCTGTTCTGCTATCCGGAGCGCCGCTTTACGCAAGAGCAGCGGAGCATTTTCCTCTCCCAGCACATGAGTCCCTTTGAGGAGGCGACCTACGCGGCGCGGCAGGTCATGCGCCTGCTGGACGGCGGCATGAACATTGAACGCATTGCAGTGCTGTACCCCGATCAGAACGGATACGCTTTTGCGGTGGACGCCGCCCTGCGTGACAGCGGCCTTCCCTATTATACGGACGAGAAACTGCCCGCGGCCACCCATGGGCTGGTGCGCTTTTTGCTGGCGGCCATTGCAGCCATGGCCGGGGAATGGCAGACCGCCGATCTGGTCGCGGTCATGAAATCCGGCTTTGCCCCGCTCACCTTTGAGGAGGCGTGCGAGCTGGAGAACTATGCCCGGGCGTTTGGCATCAACCGCAAAAAATGGTTGGCTCCCTTCACGCGCGGGGCGGAACAGTGCGCGGCCAATTGTGAGCGCCTGCGGGAACGCCTCATGGCGCCGCTGACCCGTGCGCGCGCCGCCATCGTTGCGGCGAGGGATGCGCAAAGCTCGCTGGCCGCCGTGATGGGGCTTTTGACGGATGTGCAGGCCTATGAAGCCCTCCAGCGGGAGGAGGCGGCGCTCACCGCCGAGAACATGCTGGTGCGCGCAGGGCAAAACAGCCAGATATGGCAAACCGTACTGGATATACTGGAGCAGCTCCATGCCATTGCCGATGGCGCGCGCATCCCGCTCAGCCGCCTGGGGGATCGCCTTGCCTGCGGCTTTGCGGCCGTCACGCTGGGCGCGCTGCCGCCGGCCAGCCAGATGCTGCATGCCGGGGTGCTGGGGCATTCGCTTTCCGGAGAGATGGACGCGGTGTTCCTGCTGGGGCTGAACGATGGCGTGCTCAGCCGTACCGCGGACAGCCTGCTTTCCGAGGACGAACGCGCCGCCACCCAGGAGGCGACCGGCGCTTATCTGGGCATGACGGATGAAAGCCGCGCACGCTTTGCCCGCATGGATGTCAAAACCGCCATGACGCTGCCCACGACATACCTTTTCGTAAGCTATGCCAAGACCGACCCCACAGGCAAGGCGCTGCGGCCACTGGATCTGTTGGCTGCCTTGCAGGAGCGGCTGTTTCACGGCCTGCCCCAGGAGCCGGTGCCCGAGCGCGATTTGCCTTACTCCGCCGCGCAGGCCATGCAGGCATTGAGCGGATTGCTCCGCGGTTATGCCGATGGGGGCGAGGAGCTGCTCCCGCAGCGTTGGCGCGCGCGGCTGGCGCGGCTGCTGTCAAGCCCGGCCACCGCGCACGAGACGGCCCGTCTGCTGCGTGCCGCCGATTACCGGGTGCAAAGCGTGCCCCTGGCGCCGGATGCCGCGCGTGCCCTGTTTCATGACCGCACGCTGTCTGTCAGCCGTCTGGAGGAGTTTGCCGCATGCCCGTTCAGGCACTTTGTCAATTATGGCTTGCGCCCGGAAATTGTCCGGGATTGGGGTGTGGATCCGATCGATCTGGGCGTGTTTTTCCATACCAGCTTGCAAAACTTTGCGGCGCTGGCCAGCGGGCAACCGGCATACCCGCACATCCCGGTGGAGCAGGCGGATGCGTTGGCCGATGCGGCGGTGCAGCCTTTGCTGGAGCGCCTGCTGGCCGGCCCCATGGGCGATTCCCCGCGAAGTTTAGCCGGGCTGGAGCGGGCAAAGCGCATCGTGCGGCGTGCCTGCCGGGTGGTCACGGAGCATTTGGCAGCCGGACAGTTTACCCTGTACAAAGCCGAGGCACGCTTTGGCTACCCGGACGGGGAAAGCCTTCCGCCTGTGACGCTGCGCCTTGCTGACGGGACGGAAGTGGTGCTGCAGGGTAAAATTGACCGCATCGACCGCTTTGACGCGGGGGAAGAACGCTACCTGCGCGTGGTGGATTACAAGAGCAGCAAAAACACGGTGGAAGCCGCCAAAACCTGGTGGGGACTCCAGCTCCAACTCATGGTCTATCTGGATGCGGCGGTGGGCAGCTTGCCCGGCTCGCAGCCCGCGGGGGCATTTTACTTTCATGTGAACGACCCCTTGGCGCAGCTGGATGTGGACGAGCCTGCCCTGGCGGAAGCCGAGATTCTCAAGCAGCTGCAAATGAAAGGCGTGGCCCTGGCGGATGACCAGGTGCTAAACGCTATGGATCAGGCGGATGCGCCCATCGCCATTGGCGCGATGACGACCAAGGGCGGCGCGCTGCGCAAGGATGCGCGGGTGCTGGACAGGCAGCAGATGCACGCACTGCTGTCGCATGCCCGCGCGCAGGCCGCGGAGATGGCGCAGCAGCTCTATCAGGGAGATACGGCCATCCTCCCGGTCAAGACCGGCAACACAACCAGCTGCCAAACCTGTGATTTTCAAGGGGTTTGCGGCTTCCATGCCGATGCGCGCGGGGCGGAAACCCGGGAGTTGCCGGACATGAGCATGGACGAGCTCCGTGCATGCCTGGAGGGGGAGGGTGCGGCGCTGCCTGCGCAGCGCGTGGCCACAGGTACCGAGGACTTTACGGAGACGGGTGGGGAGCCGGTAATCTGGGACATGGATGCCCAAGGCGAGTGACGCGGCGCGGGCATCCATGCAACTGTGCGGCTGTGCGCAGGCCATCAGCGCTATGCACCCGCGCTTGTACTCAGCCGCCTGCAGGCATCCAAAAGCGCGGCAAAGCGCGCTGTAGCAGCGCCGGCGCGCCCGCCAGGATGTGAACAGACTGTAAAAGCCTTACGCTGCGGATAATTTTCCGCCGCCGGAGTTTACAGGGATCATACAAACGCAAGAGGGCAAAGGGTTTGCACGGCTTCCACCTTTGTAGGGCAAGCCTTGCGCAAGCGCAAGGGTTCATGTATAATGAAACTGGTAGAAGGCATAGCCCCATGGGGGTCAGCCGCAAGGAGAAATTGCAAAAGGCAAGGAGGCGTTACCATTGATTCAGGTGATTGCCGGCAATAAGGGCTCGGGAAAAACCAAACGGATCATTGACATGGCCAACCAGGCCAGCCAGGAAAGCAAGCACGACATCGTCTTTATCGACGATGATAACCGTTACATGTTCGATCTGCGCCATCAGGTGCGGTTCGTCAATGCGGGGGAGTACAGCCTGACCAGCGACCAGATGTTCATGGGTTTTCTGGCGGGCGCGGTTGCGCAAAACTTCGATGTGGGCCTGATCCTCATCGACGCGTTCAAAAAGCTCATCAAATGCGAGCTGGATACCACCCAGTGGCTCTTTGACCGGCTGGAGGCGCTCAGCGAAAAGCACAGCGTGGATTTTGTGATCTCCATCAGCGAAGATCCCGCGATGCTGCCGGATTTCATTAAAAAGTATGTGATCTGATCCTTGATCCATCAACAANNCAGGGCGCGCGCCGCGCGGCGGCGCAGGGTTTGTGCGGCGTTGGCGATGCAAGGCCAAGGGGATCCAACGTAACCGGGGGAGTGAGTGGAATGTCGTTTTACTCCACGCGCGGAGGCGCATGCGTGACCGCTTCGCAGGCGGTGCTGTGGGGTCTGGCCAAGGATGGCGGGCTGTACGTGCCCAGCATGTTCCCGCAGCTGAATCAGGAAAAAATCGCCGGGTTCTGCCAAATGAGCTACCAGCAGGTGGCCGAGCGCGTTTTGCGCGCGTTTCTGGAGGATTATTCAGGCGCGGAGATTGAGCAGGCGGTGCATGCAGCCTACTCGGTGCCTGCCTTTGATGACCCCGCCATTGCGCCTGTCAAGCGCCTGGATGGCAACATCCATGTGCTGGAGCTGTTTCACGGCCCCACGCTGGCTTTTAAGGACATCGCCCTGAAGCTGCTGCCTTATCTGGTACGGCTGGGCGCGGAAAAGAATGAGGAGCACCGCGAGGTCAGCATCCTGGTCGCTACCAGCGGGGACACCGGAAAAGCCGCACTGGAGGGCTTCCGCGATGTGCCGGGCACCAGCTGCACCGTGTTTTACCCCGATCATGGCGTCAGCGAGATGCAGCGCCTGCAAATGGTCACGACCGAGGGAAGCAACACGCGGGTCATTGGCGTGCGCGGCAATTTTGACGATGCACAGTCCGGCGTCAAGCAGCTGTTTTCCGATCCGGCTTTCCATGCAAAGATGGATGCACAGGGCAAGCTGCCCTCGTCCGCAAACTCCATCAACTTCGGCCGTCTGGTGCCGCAGGTGGTGTATTATTTCACCACCTATGCCGCCATGGTCAACAGCGGCGCGGTGCGCATGGGGCAGCCGCTCAACTTTGTGGTGCCCACCGGCAATTTTGGGGATATCCTCGCGGGGTACTATGCCAAGCGCATGGGGCTTCCGGTGGGTCGGCTCATCTGCGCCAGCAACCGCAACAATGTGCTCAGTGATTTCTTTACCGACGGTATCTACTATACGCACCGCACCTTTTTCCAGACCATGAGCCCCAGCATGGACATCCTCATCTCCTCCAACTTGGAGCGCCTGCTGTATGAAAGCGCGGAGCGGGATGGACGGCTGGTCAAATCCTGGATGGATCTGCTCAAGGATTGCGGCAGCTTTTCCATTGGCGCACAACGCTTGGCCGGACTTCAAAAAACCTTCTCCGCCGGGTTTGCCGATGATCAAATGACAGCCGAGGAGATCCGCCGCGTATTTGAGCACACCGGCTACCTGATGGATCCGCATACGGCGGTTGCCAGCCACGTGCTGGGCAAGTACCGCGCGGACACAGGCGACCATACGCCCGCCGTGATCGTGGCTACGGCTAGCCCCTATAAATTTGCCGAGGATGTGCTCACCTCCCTGCTTGGCAAAGCCGCGGCCGAAGGGTTGACCGCCTTTGACTGCGCGGATCGCCTCAGCGCACACACGGGCGTGCCCATCCCCAGCCAGATCAAAGCGCTGAAAACGTTGCCGGTGCGCCATACGCAGGTGTGCGAGAAGGATCAAATGGAGCAGGCACTGTTCGCACCTGCCGAATAACCGGGCAGGGAAGCGCTTCAGCCCCAAAGGAATCGGAGCCAATGCCGCCGAATGATATCGGCAGGGGATTGGCTCCGTTTTGTGTAAGTTGGCAGCGGTCGCCTGGATGTGTCGGTTCCGTGGGATGCGGAGCACACGGCCGGGGGACGCCTGCATTGCCTGCATCCTGGCGGTGCCGTGGGCACTGCGGGCATGGCACTCCGCCCCGTTGATGCCCAACGCGAGGCTGGAAGCGCGCATAGGCTGGAAGGTGCCCGGAGGTGGCTTGCGGACCGGGCAAGGTATCCATGCGCGGTGCATGTGTCGCGGCGCGGAGCAAACCCAAGGAAGTTCATCCGGAGCCCCGGCGTTTTGCGGCGCAGCCGCTGCGCGTGGAAAACAACCGGGCAGGAGCGCCTGCGATACAGCCTCGATCACACGGGGTGCCGCCAGTTGCATGCGGCCTGCCGCATGCCGGGCGATTGGCAAGCGTTGATTTGAGAAGCGACAAAGGAGGAAGATGCCGTTTGAAATGGGTTTGCGTCGTGTGTGGATATGTCCATGAGGGGGAGGAGCCGCCGGAGCGGTGCCCGATCTGCAATGCCCCGAAGGAGAAATTTGTACCGCTGAAACCTTAATGGCTGCCCCATCTTGCCTTGGGTGCCCGGAGGGCTGGCTCGGCACAGAAACCCCCGGTAGGATGGCACAGCCATCCCGCCGGGGGTTTCTGCAGGCTACAGGATGCTCACACCACGTTGCTGGAGGTGCACTCCACATACACGCTGCCATCCTTGCGGCGGGATAGCTTGGCTTTGTTGCCCTCACCATCGTCCAGGGTCATTTTCTCGATGCCGTTGAGCATCAAAAAATTGACCGCGTCGCTTTCCACAAAGCCGACCCAGTTTTTCCGGTCGCGCTTCTCTTTTTGGGGTGCATCCTCGGTCATTTCTTCAATGGTCTTGTGCTGATCTGCCATTTTTTTGCCCTCCTTGCGAACATAGAGTCATATCATAACGCCAACCGCTTGGCAATGCAAGCGGTTGGCGGGCATGGAAACGTGCGTTCGGGCACGAATGGGGCAGCAATCGGCCGTTTGCAGGCGAATATTGCCGTGGAACGGCCTTTCATGCGCATTGACGTTGCGCCGCTATGGCTGCTGACGGCCGAGGCCTTGGGGGCACTCACTCAAAAATGCAGAATTCGCACTCCAGGCGGCCATTGTACAGCCTGCGCTTGCGGGTGGCACGGCGGCCAAAGCTGCGCTCAAACGCCGGGTCGGCAGTGATCACGCCCATTTTCCAGGTGGGGTGCCGCTGGAGCAGCAACCCCAGTTCCCGGTACAGTGCGCGGCTGCTCTGGGCATCGCCCAGGCGCTCGCCATAGGGCGGGTTGCACAGG
>LVAR01000032.1 GCA_001604115.1 Clostridiales bacterium Firm_12
GCCATGCTTTCCGCGGCGGCATCGGCCTGCGCGGCGGCATCGGCGCTCGCGTCAAGCTCCGTAACAGCCGCATCGCCCGCCTGCCCTGCCGTCAAGCCCTCGGGCGGGGTTGCGCCATCAGGCAAGGCCATGCCCTCCGGCATCCCGCCGGTCGGCGGCTCGCCGCCGCCAGTGCTTCCCTCCTCAATAACCACCCGCCTGCCAAACAGGAAGGCGTAAATATCCGAAAGGGAAAACCCTTGCTCCGCACCCTCGCCCGTGCGCAGGGCATAGACGGTTTGCCCGTCAGTGAGCCCCTGCGTTACCTGCACGTGCATCCCGTCGCTCAGGCCGGTTTGGATGGCCTGCCGCACATAACCGCCGCTGGCATCTTTAAGGAGCACATAGGGCGCATCGTTTTCATCAAACGCGAGCGCATCCATGGGCACCAGGGTCACGCCCTGCGCGGCGTCCGCCGCAAGGGTCACCGTTGCCTGCATGCCCGGCAGCACGTTTTCCGGCACGGTGAGGTCGCAGGTCACAGTGTAAAACGCAAGCGTCCCGCTGGAGGTGCTCACCCGGTCGATGTGGCTGATGGTCGTCTCAAAATCCACACCCAGCGAGATGACCCGGACCGTGCACGCCTGCCCCACGGAAAGGCGCTTGACATCATACTCATCCACGCTCATGGACACATCCAAATGGCTCAGATCGCTCACCTGCACAACGTTGAAGTTCGGCCACAGCCAATCCCCCGCCTTGACGCGGATCTCATTGACCACACCGTCAAAGCTGGCGGTGAACAGCTCCCCCGTGGAAAGCTGCATGAGCGCATCGCCTTTCTGAACTGCATCGCCGGATCGGACATAGATCGTCCGCACGCTGCACGCCTCCGATGCGGAGAAGGTTTCCGTTTTTTGCACGCTCAGCGTCGCGCTGAAGCTATCGCTCGTCTGTACATCCCCTGTGGTCACGGCATAACTTGCGTACGTCGCTTCCGCGCCCGCCGTAAAGGCCGATGCCAGCGCACCGTATGCCACCACCGCAGCGGTGGCCAGCAGAAGTAGCAACAGCACTCGCTTGGCTGTGCGCTTGACCTGCCTGGTCTTGAGCTTGAGTTCGGGCATCCCGCCATCACCTTTCCCTGCGCGCACTGGGCGCGCCATCCGCTTTGGGAGCGCCTTCGCGCTTCCCTACGCCAAGGAGCATAGCGGTTCAACCTGAAAAGAACCTGAAAGGAATGATTTTTCCTTTTCAGGTTCTTTTCAGGTTACTCGCGTATGCTGCCCCATGGCAAACCATGCCATGGATATGGTACACTGGCGGTGGGGCGGCTGCCCTACCCGAAACCCACAGAGGAGGGGGAAACGTGATGCGCATCCTGATCGTGGAGGACGAGGCGCGCCTGGCGGGCACCCTCCTGGACATGCTCACCATGGAGGGCTACGCCGCCGAGGTGTGCCGGGATGGCGAGAGCGGGCTGGACAACGCGATGAGCGGCATTTATGACGCCATTGTGCTGGATGTGATGCTGCCGCGCTTGGATGGGTTTACCCTGCTCAAGCGCCTGCGCCAGGCGGGGGTCATGACCCCGGTGATGATGCTCACCGCCCGCGGGGATCTGAACGACCGCATTTACGGGCTGGATAGCGGCGCGGACTATTACCTGACCAAGCCCTTTGAAAATGCGGAGTTTCTGGCATGCCTGCGGGCAGTGTCACGCAGGCAGGGGGACATCGCTCAGGAGCACATCCCCTACGGGGATCTGACCCTGACCCCCGCCAACGGCACCCTGCGCTGCGGGGAGCGCTGCCTGACCCTGAGCGCGCGGGAGCTGGAAATCATGCGGCTGCTGATGCTCAACCACAGCGCCATCCTCTCCAAGGAGACGCTGCTGGTCAAGGTGTGGGGGTATGATACCGATGCAGGCGACAACAATGTGGAGGCGTATATCTCCTTCCTGCGCAAAAAGCTCACGCTGCTGCGCTCAGGGGTGAGCATCGCCGTGGTACGCAGGCTGGGCTACCGCCTGGAAGGGGGAAAAGCATGATCCGCAAGCTCCGCAAAAAAGTGGTTTGGGTGCTCATGAGTGTGGTGTGCCTGTTTTTGGTGGGCATTTTGGGCACGCTGTTTTTTACCGCCAAAGGGGATTTTGAGCGCCGCAGCCTGATGGCCTTTCGCGCCCCCGCCAAAGAAAATCCCGGCAGCAGCGAGCCTGCCGGGCCCGGCATGCCTTTTGCCACCGGGCATGTGGATGCATCCGGCGCCATTACCATTGAGCGCAACCAGATCTATTACGTCACGGACGCGGAGCTGGTGGCCATCATCCAAAGCTTGCAGCAAAGCGCGCAGGATAACGGCCTGACCGAGACCTACAGCCTGCGCTACCGCCGCCACCCCACGGCGGATGGCACATTATATTTTTTCAGCGATACATATATGGAGCGCAATGCCCTGAACGCGCAGGTATGGTACAGCGTGATCATCGGCGTGGGGGCGATCGGGCTGTTCTTTGTGGTGAGCGTGCTGCTCTCCCGCTGGATGATCCGCCCGGTGGAGCGCGCCTGGGAAAAACAGCGCCAGTTTGTGGCGGATGCCTCCCACGAGCTGCGCACACCGCTGACGGTAGTGCTTTCCAATGCCGACATGCTGCTGCAATCCGGCGCGGTCACGGATGAAAAAAACCGCATCCGCCTGGACAACATCCGTGCGGAAGGCCAGCGCATGAAAGGCCTGGTGGAAGACCTGCTCGCCCTGGCACGCTCGGACAACAAGCCGAGCCTGGCCGTGCGGGAGCCAGTCAACTTCAGCTATCTGGTAAGCAGCGCCGCCCTCATGCTGGAGCCCGTCGTGTTTGACCGCAAACGTCCGCTGCGCTGCGATGTCACGGAGGGGCTGTGCCTGCTGGGCGATCCGGCGCGCCTGCGCCAGCTGGCGGATATTTTGCTGGACAACGCACTCAAATATGGCGATCCCGAAACCCCCATTGGCGTGACCCTTGCCCCCGGCAGCCGCAAGGACAGGCGTGATATGCTGCTGCGCGTGCAAAGCCAGGGCGCGCCGCTGAGCCCGGAGCAATGCCGGCGGGTCTTTGAAAGGTTCATCCGGCTGGACGCGTCCCGCGCACAGGTAGCCGGGTATGGGCTGGGACTATCCATTGCGCAAAGCATCGTGCAGGAGCATGGCGGGCGCATCTGGGCGGAATCCGACGGGGTCAAGACCAACACCTTTGCCGTGCGGCTGCCCTGCACAGGCTGCGAAACCGCCGCAGGCAAGCCCTCGGCCTAAGGGTGGCGATGGGCTAATGTACTTGGTTTGCTTTGCAAACAGAATCAGGAAGCGCAGGCCGGCATGTGCCGGCCTGCGCTTCCTTTGGTAATGTGTGCTGATCGGCTTTCGGCAACGGGGAACGCTGGCGCGCATGGCGGCGGCACCGTCCCCGGGGGAGCGCTTGCTGGTTGCGCAGGCAAGGCCGCCTGCTAACTAGGCAAAGCCAACCATTTCGCCTACGACGGGCGCACTCAGCAGCGCCTCGGTATCCGCTTGCCGCAGCGCCCACATCAGCTTGGTCACGGCGGCTTCGGTGGTCATGTCCCGTCCGCTGTGCACGTGGGTGCGCATCATGCCGCGCCCCACCTCGTACAGGGAAAAATCCGCCTTCTCGTGCAAGCACTGGCTCACCACCAACACATAGACGCCGCTTTCCACCAGATCCTCCAGTGCCTTGACCAAATTGCGGCGGATGTAGTGCAGCCCGCCCAACCCGAAGGCCTCGATCACCAGCCCGCGGTAGCCCGCCTTGGCCACATAGCGCAGCACATCCGGCGAGGTGCCGGGGATGAGTTTGAGCAGGAACACCCGCGCATCCAGCCCATCCTTGAGGGCATAGCCCTGCGGCAGGCTGCCCACGGGCGTGTAGCCCTGCGGATGGTCAAAATGAACGCCCTCCGCGTCAAAATGCCCGGCCAGCGGCGCATTGATGCTGGAAAATGCATCCATGGCCGTCGTGTGCGTTTTGACACACCGCACGCCGGAAATCAGCTTATGGTCAAAACTCACATAGACCCCGCCCACATCCTGCGTGGCCGCGGCAATGGCGTGGCGCAGGTTGCTCAGCGCATCCGTCAACGGATGCAGGATCGGCAGCTGGGAGCCGGTGAGCACCACGGGCTTGCGCACCCCCGCCAGCATGAAGCTGAGCGCCGAGGCGGTGTAGGCCATGGTGTCCGTGCCATGGGTGATGACCACGCCATCGCACTCCCGCAGCGCCGCATCCACCGCTATGGCCAGGCGCTGCCATTCCTCCGGCTGCACATTGCTGGAATCCATGCGGAACACATCCCGCGCCACCACCTCGCAGGGGAGCCATTCCCGCACGGGCGCCAGCAGCTCGCTGGCCGTCAGGGTGGGCGCCAGCCCTTTTTCCGTCATGGTGGAGGCGATGGTGCCCCCTGTGGCCAGCAGCGCAAGGCGCTTTGGGGTCGCGTCGGTCATGGGGTCGGCTCCTCTCACTGTAGGGGTGGGTGCAGGGCGGCCAGGGTCGCGGGCGGCCTGCGCCGCATCAGCACCACGCGGGCGCTTGATAGAGCACCACGCTGCCCGCCGCGCGCGTTTTGGCCAGGTCGATCACGCGCTGGTTGCGGCTGCCGCAGAACTGAAGCTCCAGGGAGCGCTCCGCCAGCACAAAACGGCCGTCCACCAGCACATCGGTTTGTTGCAGCAGCGCCGCCACGGGCGCTTCCCGCTCCGCCAGGGCGCACAGCTGCTCATAGGTGTAGCCGCTGTACGTCCACACTGTGAGCCCTTTCCCATGGGCACGGCGCGCAAGCTCCGCGCAGCCTGCCGCCTGCAAAAACGGCTCCCCACCGGAAAGGGTGATGCCGCTGAGCAGCGGGTTATGGGTAAATTTTTGTGCAATATCATCCAGCGTCCAGAGGGTGCCGCCCTCCAGCGCGTGGCTGCCGGGGTTGTGGCAGCCCGGGCAGGCGTGGCGGCAACCCTGCGTAAAGATGGCCGTACGGTAGCCGGGGCCGTCCACGATGGACTCCGCGACCAGTCCGTACAGGCGCAGCGTATCGTTCATGGATTTCTCTCCTTTTACGGGGCGGAAACAGCGCGCCGCCAGGGAATGCCCTGCCAGGCGCGCCACCGAAGCGTATGGGATCTCGCGAGGAAAAGCTTTGCCCTCAGTGGTACTTGCCGCGCGCGCCGCGGACACTGCGCGTGCTGGCGAGCCTGCGCCAGGACGCCGCGGTTTTGGCATGCATGTGCCGCCGCCGGCCCTTTTGCGGCGCGGGATCTTCCGTGAGCCAGCGGCTCACTTCCGCCTCGATCAGGTTGGCAGCCGTTTGCACGCCATGCTCCAGGCGCAGCCTTGCGCCCAGTTCGGCGGCGGCTGTGCGGTAGCTCTGGATGGTGGTCAGGTTGCGCAGCGCGCGGGTCAGCTTGCTCACCGTGAGTTTTTCGCGGCTGATGGGCGTTGGCCCCAGCCCAAGCATGCGCACGCGCAGCGCCCAAAAAGGCTGATCCCCGCCAAAGGGGATGACCAGCGTGGGGCAATCAGCACAAAGCCCGGCGGCCGTGGTGCCTGCGCCGCCATGGTGCACCACGGCGCTCACGCGCTCAAAGAGCCAATCATGGGGCACATAGCCCTCCACCACATAGAGATGCTCGCTGGGCGCGGGCTTTGCGCCGCCCCATCCCGTGGCGATGACGGCACGCACGCCGCTGCGCCGCACGGCTTCCTGTACAATGGCAAGGGTTTCCCCCATATCCCCGCTGGTCATGGAACCAAAGCCGATGTAGATCGGTTTGGGCTCGGCGGCCAGGAAGGCCTCCAGCTCCGGGGCGGGTTGATAGTCGATCTGCAGTTCATCCAGCCAAAAGCCGGTCATGTGGATGTGCTCATCCCACTCCAGCGGGCGGGGCATGAGCAGCGGGCTCATAGCGTAGAGCACCGGCACGCGGTGGCCGTTGATGACGTTGCAGGGCGTGCTCTCCAGCTTGCGGGGCGGCATGCCCTGCGCCTTGCGCCAATCCGTCAGATAATACAGCTCCAGTGTGCTGATGAGCAGATAGGCAAGGTTATAGCTGGCGCGGTACCACACTTTGCCCGCACGCAGCCCCGGCGCGGAGGAGATGGGCGTATTGTCGTTGGGATCCATCGGGTAATAGTGGGTCTTGATAAAAGGCACGTTTTGTTTTTCCGCAATGGATTGGATGATGTTGCCAAAAAAGGTGGCCACGATCACCTCCGCGTCTGCGCAGGCCACTTGCAGATCATCCAAAAACGGCCCGATGATATCCTTGAGGGAATCCCGCACCTGCTTGAGGTAGGTAACTCCCTTGGTGCCGGGCTTCATGATGCTGGCCATAAACTCCTTGGCGTTGCCCGAAAGCGGAAAAAAATGCATGCCGTTGCTGCGCACAAGCTCCTCAAAATCACAAAAAGCGCAAATGCTCACGTCATGCCCACGCCTGAGCAGCTCCCTGCCAAGCAGCACATAAGGCTTCACATCACCCGTCGAACCGACGCACACCATGGTAAAGCGCATCCGCTCCGTTCCCCCTTATGCGTTTCAAATCCCGACTAGAGTATAGCGCACCGGCCGGCGAAATGCAACCAACCGCATCCAAGGCAGCGCGCATGGGGTGCCGCAAGCTGGGCGGACGGAGCCTGCGCCCGGCGTGGCGCGCATCAGACGGGCGCAAGGCCGGGCAGGGCCGGCTGCGCAGGCATGCGCTCCCTGCCCGTCACGCATCCAGCGCCACATAAACCAGCAGCGTGCCGCGTGCCACCGTTACGCTGGCAGCCTGCGCCTTCGTGTAGGCATTGCTCACGCCCAGGGGATGGTCACAGGTGAGCAGCGCACCCTCCAGCGGGTACTGCAGCCCGCGCAAGGTGACCCCTTCGGCCTGCGCACCGTGGCAAAACACCGAAACCAGCGTGCCCTGCGGCCGCGGGGGCAGCACAAGGGTGCCGTCCGTCACGGTGTGCACATCAAAGGCGGGGCACACCATCACCAGCGCCGCGCCCTGCCGGCTCATGCCGCCCATGAGCTGCAAATTGGCCAGCGTATGATCCATGCGCCCGCCGCCCGCGCCGTACAGGGCAAACTCACGATAACCCCGCGCAAAGCCTTCCCGCAGGGCAAGCCCAAGGTCGGTATCATCTTTTCCCACGGGGAAGGTCTGGGTGGGCACGCCTTGCGGGCGCACCGGCAGGGAGTCAAAATCCCCCAGCAACAGATCCGGTCTCAGCCCCAGCGCGGCAAGCGGCGCAAAGCCCCCATCCGCCGCGATGAGCAGATCCCCCGCCGCAGGGGCAAGCCCCCGCGCGGTAAACTCCCCCGCGCCGACGATGTAGCATGTAGGCATGGACAACCCTCCCTTACCAACGTCGAAAATGCAAAGGGAGCCGCCCGCCACAGCGGACAGCCCCCATACGATCCGGCATGGCCGGATCCAAAAACATTGCTTAGCGCTTGCTGAACTGCGGCGCGCGGCGAGCGGCCTTAAGGCCGTACTTTTTACGTTCCTTCATACGCGGGTCACGCGTGAGGAAGCCAGCCTTCTTGAGGCTGTCGCGCAGCTCGGGGTTTGCCTTGAGCAGCGCGCGGCTGATGCCATGACGGATCGCACCCGCCTGGCCGCTGAGCCCGCCGCCCTTGACAGACACCAGGATGTCCATATCGCCGGCAGCCTTGGTGAGCTCCAACGGCTGGCGAACGGTCATCATCAGGGTCTCCAGGCCGAAATAGTTGTCCAGTTCGCGCTTGTTGACCACAATTTTGCCATCCCCGGCAACCAGACGGACGCGGGCGATAGCGGTTTTGCGACGGCCTACGGCGCTGTATTCTACCTTAGCCATGTTATTCATTCTCCTTCCGCGTCAGCTTACTTGAGTTCCAGCGTCTCGGGCTTGCGGGACGCATACTCATGCTCCGTGCCGGCATAGACGCGCAGCTTCTTGGCCATGAGCCTGCCCAGCGGGCCCTTGGGCAGCATGCCCACGATGGCCTTCTTAACGGCAAACTCGGGCTTGTCGTTCATCAAATCGCGGTACTTGGTCTCGCTGAGGCCGCCCGGGAAACCGCTGTGATGGTAGTACACCTTCTGATCCAGCTTTTTACCGGTGAGCACCGCCTTATCGGCGTTGATGATGATCACATAATCGCCCGTATCCACATGAGGGGTGTAAATGGGCTTATTCTTTCCGCGCAGCACGGATGCTACCTGGCTGGCGAGACGGCCCAGCACAACGCCTTCCGCATCGACGACATACCATTTGCGCTGCACGTCCGCGGCTTTGGCCATGTACGTATTCAAGGTTGTTTCCTCCTTCAAGGAATCTGTTCGATCTGCTGCGGCGCCCGATGGTCAGCAGGCACGCGCGTTGTTCAATAAACAGTCCGGGGCTGGCGGAGTCTATTGATGCCAAAGAAAATTGTAACAAATAACGGAAGGGATTGTCAAGTAATATTTCTCAAGTGCAGGGATTTTCTTTTGAACCCTGGAGAGTGGCGTGCAGCCGAAAGCGCCCGCGCCGGTCAGGCGCGGGCGCTGTGGGTTGGCTGATGAAGCGCGGCAGTTTGCGGTTGCCGCTCGCTTTATCGCCGCTTTGGGGCTGTTCGCTCGCTTTGGGGTGGGCGCTGCGGCGCGGAGCTTTGGGGTTCCACCCCAAGCCCCGCAAGGGCTTTCGCCCTTGACCCGATTCCGCTGCGGCGGGGGGTGTTGGATGAGGATGCTGGCCGCTATGCCACTCGCCTTATCGCCGCTTCGCGGCTGTTCGCTCGCTTTGGGGCGGGCGCTGCGGCGCGGAGCATTGGGGTTCCACCCCAAACCCCGCAAGGGCTTTCGCCCTTGACCCGACTCCGCTGCGACGGGGGGGGTGTAACTTAGCGGATTACTTCCGTGCGCATGAAGGGCCGCAGCACCTCCGGCACCGTCACGCTGCCGTCGTCATTCTGATAATTCTCCAGTACTGCCGCCACGGTGCGGCCTACCGCCACGCCGCTGCCGTTGAGCGTATGGCAAAACTGCGGCTTATCCTTGGCCGTCTCCCGGTAGCGGATGTTCGCACGCCGCGCCTGAAAATCCTCGCAGTTGGAGCAGCTGGATATTTCCACATAACGGCCGTAGCTGGGCATCCACACCTCAATATCATACGTCTTGGCGGCGCTAAAACCCATATCCCCCGTGGATAGGCACACCACACGGTAGGGCAGCCCCAAAAGCTGCAGCACCTTTTCCGCCTGCGCGGTCATGCTCTCCAGCTCCGCATCGCTCTGCTCAGGCTTGGTCACCTTGACCATCTCCACCTTATTGAACTGGTGCTGGCGGATGAGCCCGCGCGTATCCCGCCCCGCGCTGCCCGCCTCCGAGCGGAAGCACGCCGAAAATGCGCAATGGCGGATGGGCAGCACATCCCCGTCCAGGATGCTCTCCCGGTACAGGTTGGTCACCGGTACCTCCGCCGTGGGGATCAGGAAGGTATTGGCGTCCACCTTATAGGCGTCCTCCTCAAACTTTGGCAGTTGGCCGGTGCCCGTCATGGTGGCGCGGGTCACCATATAGGGCGGCAGCACTTCCTCATAGCCTGCATCGATATGCGTATCCAGAAAAAAGCTGATGATCGCCCGCTCCAGCCTGGCGCCAAGCCCGCGGTACACCGTGAAGCGCGCGCCGCTGATCTTGGCCGCGCCGTCAAAATCCAGGATCTTCAGATCGGTGCCGATTTCCCAGTGCGGCTTGGGTTCCCACGCAAAGTGGCGCGGCTCGCCCCAGCGGCGCTGCTCCACATTGGCGGTTTCATCCTTGCCAAAGGGCACGGATGCCTGCGGGTAGTTGGGCTGGCTCATCAAAAACAACGTCTGCGCCTCGTCCAGCGCGGCAATCTGCGCATCCAGCCCGGCGATCTCATCGCCCAGGGTGCGCATGGCCTCCATGATGGCGGCGGTCTGCTCCTCGCTGGCGCCGTTCTTCTTGGCCATGCCGATCTCTTTGCTCGTCTGGTTGCGCAGCGCCTTTTTTTCCTCCGCCGCGGCCATTAGGGCACGGCGCTGCTCATCCTTTTGCAAAAAATCATCCACGACGGATGCATCCTTGTTCCGGCTCAACAGCATATCCTTGAGCTCCTGCGGGTTTTGGCGGATCCTGCGTACGTCCAACATGGCGACCCCTCCTGTGTTTGCTTTGCCTGTAAATGAAAAACGCCCCTGCCAATGGCTATTGCCATCACAGGGACGGAGGATGCGTCTCTCCGCGGTGCCACCCGGCTTAAGCGCATGCGCGCTTCACTTGATACGCTGTAACGGGCGCTCCCGGACGGCTCATCGCCGCTGGCTCGTGCGGTGGAAAAAAGGCGTGTCCCCTGCCGCGGGCTTGCACCAGCCGCCCGCTCTCTGTGTGGTGGGTAACATCCCCTCCGCAGTCTGTGCCTGTGGTTATTATACGCACACCGCCCTGCTTTGGCAAGCCCCAGATGCGGCATGCCCGCGGCGGCCGTGAAATTCCCGCCCGCTGGCCGCAAAGGGGAAGGAGGTTCGCATTTTGAAAGAGAATATCTACTGGATAAACCATAAGGAGGTTCCCATGCCGCAGGAAGCAAATCAAGAGCCTTCCACACCCCTATCGTTGGGTGAGGAGATTTTCAGGCGCGGCAGCGTGAGCATGCTCACGCAGGATGCACGCACGCTTTGCCTGCGCGTGGGCACCACCCCCGAGCATACCGTGACCCTGCACGCCGACGGCGCCGCGCAATGCACCTGCGGCGGCCAAGGGGATGAGGGCTGCGGGCACATCGTGGCTGCCTTGCTGCGTGCCCAGGAGGATGGCTCCCTGCGCCTTTTGCGCCAGGAGCGGGAGCTGGGGCTGGGGCGGGAAATGCTCCTTGCGCTGAGCCGCGCCATGCCCGGCGGCGAAAGCGTGCGCGTGCTCCCGGTGCTGCGCCTGCTGCCCGACGGCCGCGTGGGCTTTGGCCTGCAGGTAGGGCAGGAGCGCCTGTATGCGGTGCGCAACATCCCGGAGCTGCTGGGCTGTTACCTGCGCGGGCAGGCGCTCACGCTGTCCCCCCGCTTTACCTACCGCCCCACTGCCATGCGCTTTGCCAAGGAGGATGAGGCGCTGCTGGCGATGCTGCAAAGCCACATTCCCCCCCGTGCCGCCGAGGATCCCGCCCAGGAGCTTCCCCCGCCCGATGCCGAGGAGGATGTTCCCCGCCCCGGCAGCGAAGGTCGCTATGTATTGTTGGCCGGCGCTTTTTTGCAAAGTGTGCTGCGCTTTTTTGAAACCCGTCCCTTCCTGCTGGTGGCCGATGGCGTGCGCCAGTCACAGGCGAGCATCCGCACCGTGGAGCTGCCCCTGTGCTTTGCCGTGAGCCTGCCCGCCGGCGCGGTGCAGGTACGTGTGGAAGGCGCGGAGGGCGTGCGCATCATCACGCCGGACGGGCGCTATGTGCTCCACGACGGGCGCGTCGCCCGCCTGCACAGCGCGCAGGCGCGGGTATGCCGCCTGCTGGCCGCCTATGGGCAGGATTTCCGCTATCCGGCCGGCGAGGCGGAGGATATCCTCTCCACGTTGCTGCCGGCGCTTTCCACCGTGGGTACGGTGGTGCCTGCCGCAGGGCTTTCTCAGCGGCTCATCAGCGCGCCGCTCAAAGCGCGCGCTTATATCGACCTGGAAGGCGGCAACGTGCAGGCAAGGCTGGAGCTGCAATATGGCGAGCAGGTGCTCAGCCCCTTCCAGCCCTCATCCGCCGCAGAGGATGCGCCGGATGTACCCCTGCCCACTGCAGCCCCGGCCGATGGGCGCATCCTGCTGCGTGATGGGCGTGCCGAGGGCGATCTGCTTGATTTTTTCAGCGATGCAGGGTTTGTGGTGCGGGAAGGGCGCATGGTGCTGCGCCGCGCCAAAGATATCCTCACCTTTTGCACGCAGGGCGTTTTGGATTTGGGCAAGCTGTGCGATGTATATGTGAGCGAGGCCTTCAAAAAGATCAAACCGCGCCGGTTTGCGGGGCAAGCCTCCTTCCGCATGCGCGGCGGGCGGCTTGTGTTTGCCCTGCTGGAGGATGGCCAGCCCATTGGCGAGGTGCTGCCCATATTGCAGGCAGTGCAGGCACGCCAGCAATATGTGCGGTTGAAAACCGGCGAATTTCTGGATGTGCGAGACATGGCCGCCCTCGCCCCTGTGGCGCAGGAGCTGCTGGACGCCGCCGCCCTGGATGACCCGGATGCCGCGCCCGATGCGCGAGAGCTGAGCTTTGGCGCCTACCGCGCCGCCTATCTGGTGAGCATGCTGCGCTTGGCCGGCGGGGAGGTTGCCGCCACCGACGAGGTGGAAAACGCCGCCCGCGCCCTGACCGAGCGCGCCACGCAGGCGGAGGGCTTCATACCGCCCAAGCTGTACAAAAAGCTGGCGCCCTACCAGCAGCGCGGCGCGGGGTGGATCCTGTCGCTTTTTGAGGCGCGCATGGGCGGTATCCTTGCCGATGAGATGGGGCTGGGCAAGACGGTGCAGGTGATTGCCGCGCTGGCGGCGGCGCGCCGGAAAAACGGCGGCATGAAGAGCCTGATCGTGACCCCTACCTCACTGGTGTATCATTGGCTGGCAGAGTTCAAGCGCTTTGATGAAAGCCTGACTGTGCGGCTGGTGACCGGCGTGCGCGAGGAGCGCAGGCGGCAGATCGAGGACATCAAAGCCGACAGCGCCGTGGACGTGATCCTGACCAGCTACCCCCTGTTGCGGCGGGACATCGACATCCTGCGGGACATGCCGCTGCGTTTTGCCATCCTGGACGAGGCACAGTTTGTGAAAAACGCGCAGTCCATCGGCGCGGCGGCAGCCAAGGAGTTGGATGCGCAGGTGCGCATCGCCCTGACCGGCACGCCCATGGAAAACCACACCGGCGAGCTGTGGAGCATCTTCGATTTTGTGCTGCCGGGCTATTTGGGCACACAGGGGGCATTCCTGCGCCGCTACGGCGGCAGCGAGCGCGCCGAGGAGCTGCAGGAGCGCATCCGCCCCTTCCTGATGCGCCGCCTGAAATTGGAGGTCATGAGTGAGTTGCCCGTGAAAAACGAGCAAAGCCTGTACGCCGCCATGACCCCGGAGCAGGAGAAGGTATACGGCCAGCTGCTGAACACCCTGCGCGCCCATGTGGGCGAGGCGCTGGCCAGCGGATCGCTGCCGCGGGCGCGCATGCAGGTGCTCAGCGTGCTGCTCAAGCTGCGGCAGGTGTGCTGCCACCCCAAGCTGTTCCTGCCGGATTACGAGGGCACCAGCGGAAAGCTGGAGCTGCTGGTGCAGACGGTGCAGCAAGCCATCGCGGGCAAGCGGCGCATGCTGGTTTTTTCCCAGTTTGTGGGGATGCTGCAAATCATCCGCAAACGGCTTTCCCGTGAAGGGGTCAAGACGCTGTACCTGGATGGATCCACCAAGCCGGAGGCACGCCAGGAGCTGTGCGACCGCTTCAACGGCGGGGAGGGGCAGGTGTTCCTCATCAGCCTGAAGGCGGGCGGCACAGGGCTCAACCTGACCGGCGCCGATCTGGTGATCCATTACGATCCGTGGTGGAACCCCGCCGTGGAGGATCAGGCGACCGACCGTGCCCACCGCATCGGCCAGACCAAGGATGTGGATGTGCTCCGGCTCATCGCCCAGGGCACCATCGAGGAAAAGGTGACTGACCTGAGCAAGCGCAAGCGCGCCATTTTTGACCGTGTGGTGCTGGCCGGGGAAACCGCGCTGGACAGCCTGACGGAAGAAGATATCCGCAGCCTGTTTTTCTGAGACCGGCCATGCGCGCGTGAAACGATACTGGGGGCAATGCAGATGTGCGGACGTTTTTTCATTGACACGGAGGAAGAGAACGTAAAAACGCAGGCCATCCTTACCGAGCTGAACCGCCGCAAGCTGCCCATGCACGATCAGGTGCGGGGCGGGGAGGTGTACCCCGGGCAGATCGCCCCGGTCATCCTGCTGGAAGCGGATCTGGGCGCAACCGTGCGCCCGATGAAGTGGGGCTTCCCCCGCGCAGGGGGCGGTGGGTTGGTCATCAACAGCCGCAGTGAGAAGGCGGATGTGACCCCGATGTTCCAGCGCGCCGCGCGGGAGCGGCGTTGCCTTGTGCCCATGGGCGGCTTTTACGAGTGGCAGCGCCACAACGGCCAAAAGCGCAAAGACAAGTTTGCCTTTCTGCTGGCGGATGTCCCCGGGGAACTGATGTACCTGGCAGGCTTCTGGGGGCAGTTCCTGGGCGGCTATGCCGGGGGCGGGTACGATGGCTTTGCCATCCTGACCCAGCCGGCGGATGCCCAGATGAGCCCCTTTCATGACCGCATGCCGGTGATCCTGCGGGACGAAGGGCTCAAAAAGGCCTGGCTGAACCCCTCCGTGCCCTACGCGGAACTGCGTGCAGCTTTTGCAACGCCCGCGCTGCGGATTTGCCCCGTCGCCCCCGACGCGGTGCAGCCGGGCTGACCGCACCGGATGCGCAGGCAGCGTGTTCTTGTGCTGCGGGCATGTGCTTAACCGGTGATTGCCGCGCCGGCGCGGTAAGCTGGCGCTGCGGAGGGGGTATGCATGGCCGAATATGGTTGTGCATGCAGCATGGATTGGCGCTGCGGGCGGGTGCACGGTTGTTGCCCTCTGAGCAAGCTCACCTTCTGGCCTGCCTGGCACGCCGCGGGCAGGCGAGGATCGAGGGATCATGCTACGCTGCGCGGGTGCGGCCTGCCGGCGTATGACGCAGGCAGGAGTTTGCGCCGGGAAGCGCAGCCTTGCCAAAGCGGCAGCCGCCATGCCCAAGCGCTGGCGACTGCCCCAGACGGCGGCAAGCGGACGCGTGCGACACAGTAACCCGTGCTTGCGGTGCCCATCCTGCCTGCCCTGCCGCGCAGAAGGCAGGCGTGTGCCACTGCGCCGGTTGACCACAGCGTGGCGGCCGCGCGCCTATGCCCTATGGCGTTTGCCTGCGCCAGGGCGCTGCCCGCCGCGTGTTGCACGCCACCCAATACAGCATGGTGATAGATTATAAAAAATAATGCGCAAATTTCGGATAAACCCCTTGACAATGGAATACGGTTTGTGTAAGATATCTTTCGTCGCCTGTATGGGCTTGAAGCTGACGGGGTGTAGCGCAGTCTGGTAGCGCACGTGCTTTGGGAGCATGGGGCCGGGGGTTCGAATCCCTTCACCCCGACCAAATCACTTCCATCCTGTGACTGGCGTGGCTCCGTGGTCAAGTGGTCAAGACACCGCCCTTTCACGGCGGCTACAGGGGTTCGAATCCCCTCGGAGTCACCACTTCCTTTTTTCCAGCGGTCTTGGGCCTTTAGCTCAGTTGGTTAGAGCGGCCGGCTCATAACCGGTTGGTCCGGGGTTCAAGTCCCTGAAGGCCCACCAGCACCGTGGCCAAGTAGTTCAGTTGGTTAGAATGCCAGCCTGTCACGCTGGAGGTCGAGGGTTCGAGCCCCTTCTTGGTCGCCATTTTTCCTTCTGCTGCGGTTGGGTTGTAGGCCGGTGTAGCTCAATTGGCAGAGCAGCTGATTTGTAATCAGCAGGTTGCGGGTTCAAGTCCCTTCGCCGGCTCCATTTTCCCCCTACGTTTGCCCTTAACATGGATGGGTTCCCGAGTGGCCAAAGGGAGCAGACTGTAAATCTGCCGTCTCAGACTTCGATGGTTCGAATCCATCCCCATCCACCACGTGTTCCACCTTCTGCGGGAATGGCGGAATTGGCAGACGCGCAAGATTCAGGTTCTTGTGAGGGTTTCTTCATGCAGGTTCAAGTCCTGTTTCCCGCACCAAACAAGGAAGCGGCCAGCGATGGCCGCTTTTTTGTGCGCTGTGATGGTTTCTACCGTTTTGTGAGGTTTTATTAATTCGCCCTGATATCTGCAAAGTGCAGCACACGCGGCACTTGTTTCCCATGATGCGGAAAACATACGGGGCGTGCTCCTGGCTGGGCAGGCATGCACCCCTTGATACCATACCGTGGTACATGACGCACACACCCAGGCAAAAGTCACGGGCTCCAAACCGATCCCAATGGCGCGCAATCTCCGGGGCGCGCGGGCGATGCGGGCAAGCATGCGCCGGAGTGTATTTGTGCAGCTTCTCCCGCCAGAGCGTTGCTATTCGGCGTTGCCCATCAAAGCATTTCATGGTGCGCTCAGGCAGGTTACGCGCGGCATGATCAAGGCTGTGTACCAACACATCATGAGCGACAAGCGGGAGGAAGTCAATGAGGCGGTGAATGGGGCGGCACAGGCGATGTTTCAAGGGTAGTCGTTTATGGATAAAAGGATTGAGTCACACACCAATTACATAATCCTACGGTATGCCTTGCCTACACGTAACTGGAAAGAGGAGAAGCGCCCGCAATGGTGAATATCTCCTTATCAGCAAAGAAACTGCATAGCCGTTGAATGTGCTTGCATAAATTGTGAGGAATTTGCATGGAAACGGATGTTAACGTTAACCGGCGAATACTGCTCTACAGTATGCCCATTGCCTTGTATTCACTCACTACGATCCTTCAGTGGGAACATACGTCCAACATGCTTTCTGCCCTGAATGCCTTGGTGGCCTTCATGCTTACGTTTGTTGCGTTTACCATTCGACGGGAAACAACTTCCCGGTCTGTTTTTTTCTTGCTGGCCGCATTTTCTAGTATGGCCTGGTGCATTGCTGATATCGGATGGGCTATCCTTGAAAACATGGGCTTTGAACCGATTGAAAACCAGGTGCTGTGGGTCATCTACGCCATCCCGAATGTGCTTTTGTCCATTGGCGCCATTGTTTTAATCGTGCCACAGATCAATAAATGGAGCATTGGACAGCTTGTAACTGATTTGTTCACAACCATATTGCTGGCCTCCTTTTTCATGTGGGAAGTTTTTTTGAGAAAAAGTTCCCCTTTGTCATAAACATGATTCAGCTGGACTTCACAAGCGTTGCATCGATCCTGCTGGATCTCAGTATTCTCATTAGTGTTGTTGCATGGCTGTTTGGCATGCTGCGCACTCGCCTCCCGCAATATTTGCGGCTCGTGGTGCTGGGGATATGCATCTATGCTCTGTCTGATTTGGTTTATTATCATCAAATCATACATGATTCCTATAGCACAACGGGCATCATCAATCTATGTTACGGCGTTGCGTTTTATTGCATCGGCATTGGTGCAGTGCTCTGGATACGGGATACCAGGCGCGGCGTCAAGTATGTGCCGCTCACCAATGTTGGCAATCGGTTCCGCTCGCTGGCCATAGCTACGATTCCTGTGTTGATGCTGTTGCTGCAGATCATCGATCCGGCAAAACGCCCTGTTGATCTGACCATGGCCATACTGGCTGCACTGGTGATCACATTGAACTGGTGGGTCACCCGGTATATCCAGTTATCCGTTGAGAATGCACGCTTGCTCCAGCAGGTTCAGTCGCATAATCTTTTCTTGGAGCATGTGGTGTCAAAGCAAAGCGTCGAACTCATCGATGCGCAGAACAAGGACTCCATGACCTATCTGCTCACCAGGCGATACTTCATGCAGCTTCTGGATACGAAGATACAGGAGCATCATAGCCCGATCACAGGGTGTATCCTGATCATGGATATTGACCGCCTCAACGCTGTCAACCTGGCCTATAGCTTTGATGCTGGTGACTTTGTTGTCACAGAATGCGCTAAGCGCCTGCAAAAATGGAATACCCCTTACCAAAACTTGTTGGCCCGCATGGGGGGCGGCGAGTTTGGCATGTACTGCGCGGGTGAGTATAACAATCATAAACTGATATCCGTATGCCATGAGATCCAAGCCATGATGCATGAGCCGTTCCATTACCAAAACGAGAGCATCGTGATCACGGTCAGCATTGGCGTTGCTGTGTTGAACAGCGCTATGGACAGCGCCAGTATGATCGTACAAAATGCGGAGCTAGCCTTGGAGCATGCAAAATCTCAAGGATACAGCCAGTTATATCTGCTGGATGCGAAAATATATGAATCTGCAAAGCACAGCAGCCGTATTGACCTCTTGCTTCGGCAAAGCTTTGCTCATCAGGAATTTGAATTATTCTATCAGCCGCAGTTCTCATTGCCTGGCCACCAGCTGGTCGGTGCGGAGTCCTTGCTGCGCTGGAAAAACAACGAGCTTGGTTATACCCCTCCCTCCCTGTTTATCCCGCTGGCCGAACAGACTGGCCTGATCCGCCCATTGGGCAAATGGGTTCTTGAAAAGGCTATTGCACAAACACTCCAATGGAATCGAGAGTATGATAAGGCGTTGCGCATCGGCATCAACATATCCCCTGTGCAACTGACCGATGAAGGCTTTGCCGAAACGGTGGCGCAATGTCTACAACAAAGTGGCATCAATCCTGAATGGCTGGAGATCGAGATTACCGAAAGCATCATGCTAAAACCCAGTGAGTCCCTGTTTCAAGCTTTCATGAAGCTCAGGGAGTTAGGCTTATCCATCGCCATTGACGATTTTGGGGCCGGTCATGCATCCTTTGGGTACCTGAGCACCTACCCATTTCAAAAAGTCAAAATCGATAAAACGCTGATCGACAATGTATCCTTTGATAACATCAACGGGATGCACGTTGTCAAATCGATTATTGATATGTCGCGGACGATCGGTATCCAGACCATAGCCGAAGGCGTTGAGGATGAGGAGCAGCTTGTGTTGCTGGAACGATTAGGGTGCAACCAAATTCAAGGATACGTTTGGGGGCGACCCGTACGCTCACAGGATTTTGAGAAACTATACTTACAATGAAGCAAAGAGGCTACCGCACGATATCCCAGCACCATCATCCCACGAGGGCCTGCGCCGATGTGTTTCTGATAACGGGCTGCGATTATTTCAGCATTGAATCCAGCGCACGAACACCTGGCGATAGCACTTTTGATGAGCCCAAAATATTTTCCACTCCATTCACGAAATGAATCCCTACAAGGCTTTATCGTCTGCTCTTCCAAAGTTCAAATCTCGTTTCCCGCACCACGAGGAATGTAGTCGCAATCGATTGCATTCCCTTTTCCCCTTATGTTTCAGGTCTATTAAGTGTTAAATAAACCCTAAGTTCTAAGTCCTAGAAGAAGACTTGTGATTTGACTATTGATCATATGGTTTTTACATATTGATTATCTACATTAACTACTTCAAGCCACTTTTTTCTCGCGATATGATATATGTTTTCCTTGAAATGTAGCCTTATATATTATATAGTTAGATGGATGTATCATTTTATTGGGAAATATGTCAACAAAAGGTACGTGTAGGAGGGGACAAATCTATGGCAGGTTGTACAGCCCCAGTTTACGGTCATCGCACGGCAAGTGGAAGGGCAAACTGTCCGGTGTGTGGAACTAGCGTTAGGTATGGAAGTTACAACTCTTATCCATCATATTTATCCTCGTCTTCTTCCTCATCAAGCAGTTTTACTAGCCGTAGTAGTGCTGTTGGGCATACTAGGACAAAAGCACGCTGGTCTCCAGCGGGTTCTACTATTTTGTATACTCCTGAGGAAATTCGAACACTAACTCCTGTACGCGATAATTATGAAATACGTTCGAGAATATCAGATTTGCGAGATGTTTTTCTTTGTCACGCTTGGAATGACCGTAAAGGCGCAGCCAAAGAATTACACGATTTGCTTGAATTGCATGGTGTAACTATTTGGTTCAGTGAAAAGGACGTCCGCTTAGGCTCATCTTTACTTCGTGAAATTGATAAGGGATTGGCTAATTCTCGTGTCGGTATTGTATTGGTCACCCCTTCATTTCTTCAACGCGTTAAGGGAGAAGGAATAGCAGATAAAGAACTTTCAGCCTTGCTTGCTCGTGATTTACTTGTCCCTATTGTACATAACACGACTTTTGAGGATTTACGCGAAGTAAGCCCTCTGCTTGGCTCACGTAGTGGCTTAAGTACTACAGAAGCATCAATGGTAGATGTTGCGGCTAAGATAGCCGAACTGGTTGCTTTATGAGCGAGAAAAATTCTATGCAAAAGCAACGCTGCCGTAGGTCTTCACAACCCACGGTGTTTATTTTGGAAAAAGAAGTGCCATGTCCATTAGCTTCCTGTAAGCCGTTTGCTTTAAGTAGCATTTTGAGAAAGACTATATAGCCATCCGCACCAAAGCAAGTATGCGGCCAGCGCTGGCCACATACTTGCTTTCATGCTCTGCGACTTTTTCTACCGTTATATTCGGTTGATTTTTAGACCTCGTATCAGCGATGGATAAGGTACAATATTTTGCGCACATTCGAAAATGGGAGCCCAGAGCGTGTAAGCTG
>LVAR01000033.1 GCA_001604115.1 Clostridiales bacterium Firm_12
GGGGGGGACGTTGGGGCGCTGCCCCAAGCCCCGCTCAAGGGGCATTGCCCCTTGAGAATCCCGTCATGAGGGGGCAGGGTAGGCGGATGCAGCGGGGGCGGATGCTGGGGGGGACGTTGGGGCACTGCCCCAAACCCTGCTCAAGGGGCATTGCCCCTTGAGAATCCCGTCATGAGGGCATAAAAAGAAGGCGGGTTTCCCCGCCTTCCGGATGGCTTGAGGTAGCTTTACAGCTTGTTGATCATGCGGTACAGATCCTCATCAAAGAACTTCTGGTTATCATTGGCCAGCGCATTGGTGAAGGGAGTGCTGTACACACGTCCGTCGCGCACGCCGATGGCATAGCCGTCCTTCAGGCCGGGATCGTTATGGGTGAGCAGATCCACCGCCATACGGCCTGCGTCAAAGGCAAAGGCGCTGTCATACGCCGTGGGAATGGCTCCGCGCTGCGTGTAGCCGATAACCGTGGCACGCGCCTCCGTATTGGTGAGGATCTTGAGCACCAGCGCCAGGCGCTCGGAGTTCATGGGATCGTCATCATGGATCACGCGGCCGCTGTCGGCAATGGTCTTGCGCCAGTCAAAGGGCTTCATCTTGTGCCAGCAATGCTCGCTGATGATCAGCGTGGCGCGGGTATTGCCCTTCTTGAACAGGTACTTGAGGCGCTCGGCCAGCTCCAGCATATCCCATTCCATTTCGGGCACGATCACCATTTCTGCGCCGGTGGCGATGGCCGTACGCATGGCGATGTCCCCGCAGTTGCGGCCCATGACCTCCACCACGGCGGGGCGGTCATGGCTGCGGCTGGTGGCGCGGATGGATCGCACAGCGTCCACACAGACGTTCACAGCCGTATCATAGCCCAGCGTGGCCTCGGTATAGCTCAGGTCATTGTCAATGGTGCCGGGGATGCCGATGCACGGCACGCCCAGCTTGCACAGCTCCAGCGCGCCATGGTAGGAACCGTCCCCACCGATGACCACCAGCGCCTCAATGCCCTGCTTTTTGAGATCCTCAGCTGCCTTGGCGCGCACTTCATGCTGCAGGAAAGGCAGGCAGCGCGCGGTGCGCAGGTAGGTGCCGCGCATGTCCATGATGTCCAGCACGGTTTCCAGATCCAAAACCTCGATATCATCTTCCGGTTTGTCGCTCAAGCCCAGCAGGCCGTTATAGCCGCGTTTGATGCCCATGAGCTGCAAACCCTTTTGCCCGGCGCAGCGCGCCACGCTCACCACTGCGGCATTCATGCCGGGGCTATCCCCGCCGCTGGTCAGGATGCCGATGCGTTTGACCTTTTCCATGTTCTTAACCCTCTCCCCATGTTGGCCGTCTGAAAACCGCAGCGGCCCCTATTCCGCATTGGCTTCATGTATGATTGGAGATGATGCTCCAAAAGCCAGTATAGCACACTCCTGTGGGGGTTTCAACTCGAAATCGGTTTAGGGGGCGGGGTGCGGCCTGCCGGCGTTGACTTTCCCCGCGGCGCATGATACCCTGTGCCTGATACGGCGGCGGGTGTGTGCGGCGGCTGCCGATTTGTAACAACCTGCCGCGGCGGAAGGGTTTGCCGCGCCCGGCGCGTAATACCATCCAGAGAGACCGCTCCGGCGGTGCGGCGGGCGGCGGCGCAAACGCCTGGCCTGCCTGCTGCCCCGGCGGCAAAGCTGTGCCGCAATCGATTGGGAGGTGTTCCGGATGAAACGGATGCTGTGCGCCGTTTTGGCGCTGCTGCTGCTGGCAGGGCTTGTGCCTGCCGCGTTGGCAGAGCAGCCGCGCCCCATTACCCCGCTGGATTATGATACCCTGCCCGCCGCGCTGGAAGGGCAGCACCATTACCTGCTTGCCTGCGTGGACAACTGGCAGGGCAACGCAAGCAACCTGGGCAACACCGACGGCATGATGATGGTGACCTTTGACACCCGCGCCAAGCGGCTGCTGTTTACCACCTACATGCGGGAAATGCTGATCCAGCGGCCGGATGGGGGCATCGGCCGGCTGACGTACATCGGCAAGAACTACGGGCTGGATGCGCTGGCCAGAACCATCAGCACGCATTTTGGCGTGAAGGTGGATAAGTACATCATCTTCAGCATGGACAATGTGCAGACCATCATTGATGCGCTGGGCGGCGTGTACATCACCGTAACGCAGGAAGAGGCCAACTACTTAAACCGCTACCGCATCTCGCGGGATTCCACCAAGCCGAGCATGGAAAACGCGGGCACGTACCTGTTTGGCGGGCATGCGGCGGTCATTTACATGCGCATCCGCAAAGTGGGGCGGGACGGGGATGCGGGGCGCACGCGGCGCATGCGCACGGTGCTCGCCACCCTGGCCAAGAATTATGACAAGGTGACGCTGTCCCAGGCGCTGGATATTCTAGAGAGTGTGACCAAGAACCAGGTAGCCACCAACATGAGCCTGAGCGACATGATGGAGGCGGTCGGCTACGCTATGCAGGTGGCGGGCGCGGAGCCGGAGGGGTTACAGATGCCATCCAACGATGCGATGGAGCCGATCACCTATGCGGGGATGAGTACCCGGCAGGTGGATTTTGAGCGTTGCCGGGCATTGTTGCAGGAATTTTTGGACAATAGCTTTGTGGTGGTGGATGAATAGAACCCGGGCATCGGCATAAAACCGTGCCAAGCCGGGTCAAGGGCGAAGCCCTTGGCAGGTTTCCAAAGGGTGAAACCCTTTGGTGGGTTTGGGCAAAACCCAACGAACCAAAATTCAATCCCTCCAAAAAGCGAGCGAACAGCCCGCAGGGCTATGAGGCGAGCGGCGGCAGCAGATTGCATAAGTTTCCTGCAAAACCGTATCAAGCCGGGTCAAGGGCGAAGCCCTTGGCAGGTTTCCAAAGGGTGAAACCCTTTGGTGGGTTTGGGCAAAGCCCAACGTACCTAAATTCAATCCCTCCAAAAAGCGAGCGAACAGCCCGCAGGGCTATGAGGCGAGCGTCGGCAGCAGAGTGCATAGGTGCTAAGGCAGAATGTGCAGGGCCAAATCCCTGCCCGCCCGGCAAGCGGCACGGCGCTGCTTTCCGCCATGATAGGACTCCCCGTGTGGCAGGCGCTTGGGCGCTGCCACTTTTTTGTGCGAAGCCTGTCCTTGCCCTGGAGCTGATGCTGCATTTTGCCTACTTTTTACGTCCAGTTCATATCCGGGCCATGGAAGCGTGGTATGATCAATCAATACGGTGTGGTTGCGCTGCAAGGGTGTGCGGCATTGGCTGGAGCGCCGGGCTGGGTTTGCCCGGCTGCGGCGCTGGGCCGCCCTGCGAGCACGCTGCCCGGCCGCCGCAGCGGATGACCCGCCGTGCGTATTTTCCCCGGTTCTGTATGGAAACCCACGCACAATCGCCATGGAAAACTTTCCGAAGCCGTTGCACTGCCATGGCGCAGCCATCCACACCGCGTTTATCCACAACCTATGGAAACCATGGAAAACACGCCGGCAGCCACCGGAAAACTGCCCCCTGTGCCGAAAAAACTGCCCGTGGGCACGCCACCCCGGCAGGATTCCCCCACCCAAAGCGCGAATTTTGCTACGCATGACCCTCTGTGTGCCGGCAGCCCGCCACGCGCCCATGGAAAAGACCCCGCGGGCATGGCTCCCCGTCCACATCCAATCCACAGGGGTTTTTGAGACGCCCACAGGCGAAAACCCCCTTTTCCACGGTTTCCACACCCCCTACTACTACTACGGTAAATACGTATATCCTACTACTACCCTTCAGGGATATGGAGGCGAACCTTTTTGAAGCTGCAATGTTCTGCCCAGGAGCTGATCACCGGGCTTGTCAACGCCACGCGAGCGCTGAGCGCGCGGCCTGCCACCCAAGTATTGGAATGCGTCAAACTGATCACCGAGGAGGATGCCATCACCCTCACCTGCACGGACGGTTCGCTGACCATCTGCGCCCGCGTGCAGGCTCAGGTGGATGAGCCCGGCGAGGTGCTATTGCCCGGCAAGCTGCTGGCCGAGATCGCCCGCAAGTTGCCTGAGGGCACCGTGACCCTCCAGATGAACGAAAAATATGTGACCACCCTGCGCTGCGCGCAGAGCCGTTCCACACTTACAGGGTTTCCGGTGGCGGAGTTTCCCAGGACTGTGGATCTGATCAACACCCACGCGCTGCACGTGCCGCAAAAACGCCTGCGGGAGATGATCGGGCGGGTCACGTTCGCCATCGCTGTGCAGGAGAGCCGCCAGACGCTGACCGGCTGCCTGATGGAAGTGACCAAGACCGAGCTGCGGCTGGTGGGGCTGGATGGCTTCCGCCTGGCGCTGCAGCGCATGCAGGGCGATTTTGTGCTGCCCGACGGGGTGGCGCTGGTCAAGGCCATCATCCCCGGGCATGTGATGGGCGAGATGAGCCGCATCCTGGAGGATGACCCCGATGCGCTGGTCACCTTCCACATGAACAATACACACCTGATGGCCATCATGGGCGGCACCACGCTGGTGACCAGCCTGCTGGCGGGCGAATATATCAACTACCGGCAAATTTTGCCGGAAAAATGGCTCACACGCATTACCGTCAAGCGTGCGGAGCTCAGCGATGCCATCGAGCGTGCTTCGCTGATGGCGCGGGAGGGCAAGAACAACCTGATCCGCATGACGGCCAGCAACGATCTCATGCGCATCACCTCCATGAGCGAGATCGGCGATGTGCTGGAGGAGCTGAACGTGCACCTGGAGGGCGAGGAGATCGAGATCGCCTTTAACGCACGCTACATCAGCGATGTAGTCAAGAATATCGATGATGAGCTGTGCGTGCTGTCCATGAACACCAATGTGAGCCCCTGCGTCGTTTCCCCGGTAGAAGGGGAGGAGTATCTGTACCTGGTGTTGCCGGTGCGCGTAGCCAACTGAGGCGGCGCAAAGCGGCGCACACAAACCAAGCAATCACCCCCCTCCGCACTGGCAGCGCGCCTGTGCGGAGGGGTTTTTTGCATGTATGCGGGGAGAAAAAAAGAGCATCCGGCGTGTAGCCATCCACGAAACAAAGCACAGACATTGCAGCGGGGGCGTTTCCATATGGATAGGGAAAACGTCCCCGCTGCGGGCTGTACCCCCGGATCACCGCCGCCCTCGCTCGCCCGATAGCCCCGCGGGCTGCTAGATTACTTGCGCCATCGGTTTCGCCATCAGGCTTTGGGCTTTCGCCCCACACCCCACCATGGGTTTCACCCTTGGAACCTGACAAGAGATGACAGCCTTTGGCACTCCTGTTTGACAGCACAGCGGGACTGGGGAATCGTTGGCAAAAAGTGCGGCACAAAGCGGCCACGCACTCTGTAGGGAAAAAGGCCTGCACAGGCAACCGTGCCAAGCGTTGCGCAAAGCCCAAAAGGGTTGCAGGAAAGCCCGGGAAAAGGTTTGGTGCAGGAGCTTTTGCGCCACGCCAGGCAGCGACTGCCCTGAAGCAGCGGGACCCTCCTCTGTGCTTGAGATGCCGCCTGCAAGGGGAGCCCACCATCCAGCCGCTTGGGTGTGCCGGCGCGGATTTTGCCATGCCGGGCAAGGCAATCAAACTGCGCCATGGTAAGCAGGAGGCTAGGTATCCTGCAAACATCAAAGCAAAACTAAGAAACCAAAAGGCATAAGGGGAGCCATCCCCCATGCCATGGCAAACGAAACACCAAGCCGCCTGACCCCATGCGGCAGCCTGCGCTACAATTTACAAGTGTGCTAGTCCGCTGGCGCAATCGTTCACACTTTGTTCATTGCACCGCCCTGCCCAGCGTAGTATAGTGTGACTGAAAACGTGTATTTAGTCACACGGTATAGGAGGAAAGCATGAGTTATATCACCTTCGATCAGGTGAGCAAGGTATATGGCACGGGGGAAACCGCCGTGCGCGCGGCCGACCAGGTCACCTTTGGCATTGAGCAGGGGGAGCTGTGCGTGGTGCTGGGCCCCAGCGGCGCGGGCAAGACCACGGTGCTCAACCTGCTGGGCGGCATGGACAAAGCCACCGGCGGCACCATCCGCGTGGGGGACAAGACCATCACCGGCATGCGCTCCCCGCAGCTGACGGACTACCGCAGGCTGGATGTGGGCTTTGTGTTCCAGTTTTACAACCTGATGCCCAACCTGACAGCCCTGGAAAACGTGGAGCTGGCGCGCCAGGTGAGCCCCAAAGCGCTGGAGCCTGCCGATGTGCTGGCGCAGGTGGGGCTTGCGCACCGGCTGAACAACTTTCCCGCGCAGCTTTCCGGCGGCGAGCAGCAGCGCGTGTCCATCGCCCGGGCGCTGTGCAAAAACCCTGCTCTGCTCCTGTGCGATGAGCCTACCGGCGCGCTGGACAGCAAAACCGGCGCGCAGGTGCTGGAGCTGCTTACCCGCGTGTGCAAGGAGTATAAGACCACGGTGGTCATCATCACCCACAACGCGAGTATCGCCCAGATGGGCAACCGCATCATCCGCATGCGCAGCGGCACCGTGGTGGAAAACACCGTCAACGACCATCCCGTAAAGGTGGAGGATATCGCATGGTAAACACGCAGCGGGGCCGCGGCGCGCTCACCCGCAAGCTGTTTCGGGACATGCACCGCTCGGCGATGCAGTTTGTGGCCATCGTGCTGCTGTGCGCGCTGGGCACATGGGTGTTCAGCGGGCTGGAGGGCACCTGGCGGATGCTGGAAGTATCCGCCGAGACGTATTTTGCCCAGGCAAACCTGGCGGATTTCTGGATCAACCTCCCCGGGGCCACCAAGGCCGATGTGGACAACGTGCGAAACCAGCCCGGTGTTTTGGATGTGCAAAGCCGGTACACCGCTGAGTTTGACACCCCGGATTATGGCGAGGATGCGAGCCTGAAGGTGCTGGCCTATGCGGATGCGGCGCGCATCAACGTGCCGCTGGTGCGCACCGGCGCGGCGCTGACGCAGGACGATCTGCGCGGCATCCTGCTGGATGAGGAGTTTGCCAAGGCGCACGGCATCCGGGTGGGGGATACCCTCAAACTGCGCCAGAACACGCTCACGCGCGTGTTTACCGTGCGCGCGCTGGTGCTGAGCGCCGAGCAGGTGATCACCGCCAAGGACGTGATGCCCGATCCCCTGGCCTATGGCTATGCCATCGTAAACAAGGCGGCGCTGAACGGGTTTCCCGTCAATGAGCTGATCGTGACCCTGCAGCCGGGCGTGGATGCGGCGCAGGCGGAGGCGCGCATCCAGGCGCTGCTGCCCCAGGCGCTGATCATCACGCAGGAAACGCACCCGGTGGTGCAGCGCATGCGCTCGGAAGTGACCATGTTCCGCAATATGACGTATGTGTTCCCCGTGCTGGCCTTTGCCGTGGCGGCGATGATCGTGCTCACCACCCTGACGCGCATGATCGAAAACCAGCGCAGCCAGATCGGCACGCTCAAGGCGCTGGGCTACGGGCCCAACCGCATCCGCACGCATTATGTGAACTATGCCTTTGTGCCCTCGCTGGGCGGCGCGCTGCTGGGGCAGCTGGTGGGGCACTATACCCTGCCGGATATGCTCTATGCGATGGAGGTGAACCACTTCATCATCCCGGAGCGCATCCGCCCGCCCATCGCGTTCACGGAGTGGGGCATGACGGCGCTCATGGTGGCGCTGAGCATTTTCATCTGCCTGGCGGCCTACCGCCGCGCGGAGAAGGAGGAGGCTGCCGCCCTGCTGCGCCCCAAGCCGCCCAAGGCGGGCAGCCGTGTGCTGCTGGAGCGCTGGAAGGGTTTTTGGGGAAAGCTGAACTTTAATACCAAGATGATCGTGCGGGGCGTTGCGCGCAACAAAGGGCGGACGGCCGTGGCGATGGTTGGGCTGTTGTGCTGCAATGCGCTCATCATCTGCGCAATGGGCTTGCAGGATTCCATGCAGGCCAGCGTTGGGGATTACTACCGCGGCACGGTGGGCTACTCCCTGCGCGCCGACCTGGACACGGATGCGGGCACGCTGGAAAGTTACCAAAACCGGGTGGATGCGCAGGCCGTGGAGGGCGTGATGGAAACGCAGGTGAGCCTGCGCTACGCAGGCGGCAGCCGCGCCGTGCTCATGAGCGTGCTCAGCGATGGGCAGCAGCTCATGCGGCTGGGGGCCAACAATGCGCTCATCGCCCTGCCCACGGACGGCATCGCCATCAGCCGTAAGCTTTCGGAGGTGACGGGGCTGGCCACCGGCGACAGTGTGGCCATATGGCTCCCGGGGGACGATACGGGCATCCCCATGACCATCCGCGCGGTTTATCCGGTGAATATCGGGCAGACGGTGTACATGGGCAAGGCTGTGTGGGACGGGCTGCGCAAGGGCGCGTTCACGCCCACGGGGCTGCTGCTGGAAAGCCCCACCGCGCTGGCCGTGCACCAGCTGGAGCAGGCGCGGGAGGTGGCCGCCTTTAAGGACCCCGAGGCGCAATATACCCTGACGATGAGCGTTTTGGACTCCACGACGGCGGTGTTCAGCCTGATGTACGCGGCGGCGCTGGGGCTGGCGTTTGTGATCTGCTATAACATGGGGCTGATCAACTTTACGGAGCGCACGCGGGACTATGCCACCCTTAAGGTGCTGGGCTACCACCAAAAGGAGATCCGCGGGCTCATGATGTGGGAAAACAATATCGTGACCCTGATCGGCGCTGGGCTGGGCATTGTGCCGGGCATTTTGCTCACGCGCGTGGTGCTGGACGCCATCGGCAGCGAGAGCACGGTGTTCATCGCCAATGTAACGTTTGTGACCATCCTCACGGCCACGGCCATCACCAGCGTGTTCAGCGTGCTGATCGAATGGATGATCACGCGCAAGGTGCGCACCCTGGACATGGTGGAAGCGCTCAAAAGTGTGGAATAAGAAGGGAAGATGACTTTGATGAAAAAGATTGCAACGCTGCTGCTGGCGCTGTGTGTGCTGGCGAGTGTGCCCGCCCTGGCGGAGCAGGATCTGACCGGCCGTCCGGTGGCCGACGGGGTGGTGGCTGCCGCCCGCTTTGTGGATGTGACCGCGCCCTACGGCGGCACGCTGGCCTCCTTTGACCTGCGCACGGGGGATCAGGTGGCGCAGGGGGATGCGCTGGTTTCCTATGTGACGACGGACCTGTATGCCCCGGAGGATGGGGTGGTCAAGGCGTTGTTTGTGGCCGAGGGGGACGACGCGGCCGCCGCCATGGCGCGCTACGGCGCGCTGGCAGGGCTTGAGCCTGCCACGGGCTACCGCGTGCAGGCCACCACCACCGGCGCGGATAAGAGCAACGAAAACAAAATTTTGCACCTGGGGGAGACGCTGTATTTTAAGACCAGCGGCACCAATGCCACGGAGGGTGTGGGGCGCGTGACCGCCGTGAGCGGGGACGCCTACACCGTGGAGGTGCAGAGCGGGGATTTTGACCTGAACGCGGATGTGACTTTGTACCGCAGGGACAACTACGCAGCCACCAGCGCAGTGGGCAAAGGCAAGGTAACGCGCCGGGATGCGCTGCTGGTGGCGAGCGCGGGGCGTGTGGCCGAGGTAGCGGTGGCCGAGGGCGCCAGCGTGAAGGCGGGGGATCTGCTGATGCGGCTGGTGGGTGCGGATGCTGCGCCCAGCGCGTTTGCGCCGGATGTGCTTGCCACGGCGGCCGGCGTGGTGGAGCAGGTTGCGGTAACGCCCGGCCAGCAGGTATGGAAGGGCGCGCTGCTGGTGCGCATCGGGCTTACGGACATGCTGGAGGTGCGCGCCGATGTGGACGAGGTGGATCTGGGCACACTGAAGGTGGGCGATCTGGTACCGGTAACGTTGGACATGAAGCCGGGCAATGTGTTGATGGCGACGGTCACGGAAATCAGCCAGCTTGGGGTTAGCAAGCAGAACGCGGCATATTTTGCGGTGCATGCGACGATTCCGGCGGGCAGCGGGATGTTAGGGGCGAGTGCTTCCCTGTACCTGCCGGTGCAGTAAAGCCC
>LVAR01000034.1 GCA_001604115.1 Clostridiales bacterium Firm_12
GCCCCCGCGGGGGCAAGCCGCGCCCGGAGCGGCGCAACCCTGCGCCATCCGGGCGACCGAGCCGGGCAAGCCTTCGCGCGCCGTTGGCATAGGGCATGGGCGCGGGCGGGTAATGGCCATACGAAAGGCTGGGCAGCCTCACAGCCGGGGGAAGCCAACGCGGGGGCAGCAGGCGACATGCGCCCACACCCAAACCCGGCATCCCAGCGCATTGCAACGCCGGTGCCACGCAGCCGCCCCGGCCAAACCGCACTGCTGCGCGGGGCAGCCAAACCGGGAGGCGTGCGGCCAAACCGGCGCGCCATCCCCGCAGCCCTGCGCAGCCATAGGCGAGATGTCAGACCTCCAGGATCTCTTTATCCTTCTTGGCGGCCAGATCATCCACAGCTTTGATGCTCTCGTCGGTCGCGTCCTGCATCTTCTTTTCGGCCTTGGCCTGATCGTCCTCGGTGATCTTGCCATCCTTTTGCAGCTTCTTGAACTGCTCCATCGCGTCCCTGCGGATGGAACGGATAGCCACCTTGGCCTCCTCGCAGGATTTATGCACCAGCTTGGTCAGATCCTTGCGGCGCTCCTCCGTCAGTTCCGGGATCACCAGCCGGATCACCTTGCCATCGTTGCTGGGGTTCAGCCCCAGATCGCTCTTCTGGATGGCTTTTTCCACCAGGGGGAGCGCCTTTTGATCCCAAATGTTTACCAGCAGCATGCGCGGCTCCGGCGAGGTCACGTTACCCATCTGCGTGAGCGGCGTGGGCGTGCCGTAATAATCCACCATCACGCGATCCAGCAGCTGGGGGTTTGCACGCCCGGCGCGGATGGAACGCAGCTCGGTCTGAAACACGCCGATGGTTTTTTGCATTTTGTCCTTGGCAGTCGTAATCACTTCCTGATACATCGGGATTCCACCTTTCCGAATCATTTCACGATCAGCTTACCCTGTATTGTACTCAATTGCAGCGCAAAACGCAAGGCTCAGGCGTGCCCTGCCAGCACAATGCGCGCCGCGTCCGCCAGCGAAAGCGCCACATGCGTGGCATCGCACCCCTGCGGCGCCTGCGCCCCTTGCGTGATCAGGATGCTATCCACCCCCGCCGCTTTGGCTGCGCCGATATCCGCCGTCAGGCTATCCCCCAGCATCACGACCCGCCGCCGGTCCGTGACGCCCGCCCGGCGCATCCCCTCCAGCAGCATGAACGGGTCCGGCTTGACATGCCCCAGCTCCTCACTGATGAGGATATCCGCAATGTACGGCCGCAGCTCGCTTTGCTCAAAACGCCCGCGCTGCACCACCGCAATGCCGTTGGTCACCAGAAATACCGGCATCTTGGCCGATACCGCCCGCAAAAACGCCTCCGCGCCCGGCATGGGAATGCGCTGGCGGCTCAGCGCCGCCACAAAGGTTTGGCTCATTTCCTGCGCGGTTTTATTCCCCGTTGGCCAACCGCGCTGTGCCAGCTCCGCCAAAAAATCCGCAAACCGCTCCACCCGAAGCCTTTCCTGCGTGGTTTCTCCACGCTCCAGCTTCTTCCAGTGGCTCAAATTTACGCTGCTGTACAGCGCGCCGATGTCCCCGTCATACGGGATGCCGCTGTGCGCAAGCGTTTCCTCAAGCGCCACCCGCTCCCCCGCATGAAAATCATACAGCGTGCCGTCCGCATCCGCCAAAAGCAAATCGTATCGCATGCCGACCTCCGTTCGCGCGCTCCGCGCACCCTTCTGTGCCGTTCATCTTACCACACGCGCCCACGCCTTGTAAACGCCATGCGCAACAGGTGGCGGGAGCGGGAGGGGACGTTGGGGCGCTGCCCCAAGCCCTGCTCAAGGGGCATTGCCCCTTGAGAATCCCATCATGAGGGGGCAGGGTGGGCGGATGCAGCGGTGGGCGAACGCTGGAACGGGGGGGACGTTGGGGCGCTGCCCCAAGCCCCGCTCAAGGGGCATAGCCATTCTGGCGGC